>NZ_CP049780.1:6051797-6351797 GCF_011193355.1 Streptomyces sp. JB150 | reverse complement strand
TCCCGGTGAGTTCGGCGAGCTGGGCGCGCGCCTCGCGCAGCACCTCCATCGGCCTCGGCCGGTCGTCCACCGCCGTACGGGAGTTGTCGGTGTTCTCGGTGTCGTCGGTTTCGTCCGTGCTGTCGGTTTGGTTTTTCTGTGAACGCTGCGAATGTGATGTGCGATCTGTGTTCGACATGGCCACCTCTTGGGTCGGGTGGCCGCACATTCCGTGGCCAAACCTGTGGAGGGCGAAGCGGTGTCCCGGCACGCGCGTCCGCGTGGCGCGTCAGCGCAGCGCGTCGAGCCTGCGCCGGGCCGGTCCGAGGGCGCGGCCCCGGCTCGGCACGTCCGCCCAGGGGTGGGTCCGCGCCTGGTCGGCGGCGTCGGCGATGGTCCAGCGGCGCGGGCCGAAGTCCGGTGCGTCCAGCTGGTCCCAGGTGACGGGCACGGCGACCGGCGCGCCGGGGAGGGCGCGGACGGTGTAGGGGGCGACGGCCGTCTGGGCGTAGCCGTTGCGCTGGACGTCCAGGTAGAGCCGGTCGCCGCGGTCCTTCTTGCGGGCCGCGGTGGTGAGCCGGTCGGGGCGCGCGGCGACGAGGGTGTCGGCGACGTCGCGCGCGAACCGCCGTACCTCGTCGACGTGGTGCCGCCCGTTCAGCGGCACGATCACGTGCAGGCCGCGTGAACCGGTGGTCATCAGGGCAGACGGCAAGCGCAGGGTGTCGAGGAGTTCGCCGAGCAGCCCGGCCGCCTCCCGCACGGGTGTGAAGTCGTCGCCGGACGGGTCGAGGTCGAACACCATGCGGTCGGGGTGGTGAAGGGAGGCCGAGTCACCGGAGCGCGGCCGGGAGTGGGCGCGGCCGGTGCGCGACAGCCAGCGGTGCAGCGTGACGCACGCCTGGCCGGCGAGGTACACGAGGGTCGCGGAGTCGTCGCACACGGTGTGGCGGACCGTGCCGCCCTCCTTGGGCACGTCGACGCGGGTGATCCACTCCGGGTAGTTCTCCGGGGTGTTCTTCTGCAGGAAGCGGGGCCCGTCGATGCCGTCGGGATGCATCTGCAGCATCAGCGGCCGCCCGCGCAGGTGCGGCAGCAGGAAGGGCGAGACCGCCCGGTAGTGGTCGACGAGGTCGCCCTTGGTGTACTCCGGATGGCCGTCGCCGCCCGGGAACAGCACCTTGGCGGGCCGCCGTACCTCGACCGTACGGCGGCCCGCCCGGACCGTGCGGGCTCCCGCACCGGTCACCGCACCACCGCCTGCTCCACCAGCAGGCGTACGGAGGCGGCGATCGACTCGGCGTCGATGCCGGCCGCGTGCAGCTGCTCCTCGGGCGAGGCCGAGCCCGGCATCGTACGGACCGCGAGGCGCACCAGGCGCGGCGTGGGCCGCCCGTCGAGGAAGGCGTCGAGGACGGCGTCGCCGAGGCCGCCCTCGGGACGGTGGTCCTCGACGGTCAGCAGGCAGCCGGTCTCCTCGGCGGCCTGCCGGAGGGTGAGCCGGTCGACGGGCTTGACCGAGTACAGGTCGATCACCCGCACCTGGATGCCCTCCCGTTCGAGGGCGTCGGCGGCGGCCAGCGCCTCCGGCACGGTGACCCCGGCCGCGACGAGGGTGAGCCGGTCGCGGTCGGAGGAGCGCAGCACCTTGCTGCCGCCGACGGGGAACTCCTCGTCGGGCCCGTAGAGCACCGGGGTCTTGCCGCGCGACGTGCGCAGATAGCGGATGCCGTCGAGGCCGGCCATCTCGGCGACCAGCCGGGCCGTCTGGTTGGCGTCGCAGGGGTACAGCACGGTCGAGCCGTGCACGGCCCGGAACATCGCCAGGTCCTCCAGGCCCATCTGCGAGGGCCCGTCCTGCCCGATCGCGACCCCGGCGTGCGAGCCGACCACGTTGATCCCGGCGCCGCTGACGGACGCCATCCGCACGAAGTCGTACGCGCGGGTGAGGAAGGCCGCGAAGGAGGAGGCGTACGGCACCCAGCCGCGGGCGGCGAGCCCCACCGCGGCGGCGACCAGCTGCTGTTCGGCGATGTAGCACTCGAAGAAGCGGTCGGGGTGTTCCTTGGCGAAGTACTCGGCGCGGGTGGAGTCGCTCACCTCGCCGTCGAGGGCGACGACGTCGTCGCGGGCGGCGCCGAGGGCGGCGAGGGCCTTGCCGTAGGCGTCGCGGGTGGCGACGGGGTCGCCGCCGCGCTCCCACTCGGGCAGGCCGGCGGCCGCCGCGTCGCGGACGGCGCGCAGGACCCGGTCGGCCGGCGGCTCGTGCACCCGCACCCGCAGATCGCGCGGCCCGCCGAGCTCGGCGATGGCCTCGTCGGCGTCCGGGAGCGGCTTGCCGTGCAGGCCCTCCCGGTCCTGGACGCCCTCGACGCCCTTGCCCTTGAGGGTGCGGGCGAGGATCGCGGTCGGCTGGCCCTTGGTGGAGACGGCCTCGCCGTAGGCGCGGTCGATCGCGTCGACGTCGTGGCCGTCGATCTCCACGGTGTGCCAGTCGAAGGCCCGGAAGCGGCGGGCGTAGGCGTCGAGGTCGTGGCCGTGCCGGGTCGGGCCGCGCTGGCCGAGCCGGTTGACGTCGACGATCACGACGAGGTTGTCGAGGTGCTCGTGGCCGGCGTGCTCGGCGGCCTCCCAGACGGAGCCCTCGGCCAGCTCGCTGTCGCCGCACAGCACCCACACGCGGTAGTCGCTGCGCTCCAGCCGCTTCCCGGAGAGCGCCACGCCCACTCCGACGGGCAGGCCCTGGCCGAGCGATCCGGTGGCGGTCTCGACCCACGGCAGCCGCTGCGGCGTGGGGTGTCCCTCCAGCCGGCTGTCCTTCTTGCGGAACGTCAGCAGCTCCTCGTCGTCGAGGGCGCCGGCCGCCTTGTACGCCGAGTACAGCAGCGGGGACGCGTGTCCCTTGGAGAGGATGAAGCGGTCGTTGGCGGGGTGTTCGGGGCGGTCGAAGTCGTAGCGCAGGTGGTTGGCCAGCAGGACGGCCATCAGGTCGGCGGCCGACATCGAGGACGTGGGATGCCCGGAGCCGGCGGCGGCCGCCGCCCGCACGCTGTCCACACGCAACTGCTGTCCCAGCTCCACGAGTTCGTCGGTGTTCATCGGTCTCCTTCGGCGGAGGGTTCGGATGTGTGGGTGTCGGCGGGAAGGGGGTTCGAATGTGTCGGTGTCGGTGTCGGTCCGGAGGAGGGATCGCTGTCGGCGCGGAAGGGTTCGGAGGATTCGCTGTCGTCCGCCGGCAGGTCGGAGCTCCTGACCGGCCCGGGTGGTTCGGGCCCCGTCCGGTGCCCGGTCCCGGCCGGGCCGGGCGGCTCACGGCCGGCGCGGGGCTCGGTGGGGACGGGGGTGGGGCCGTGCCCGAGGCCGAAGTGCGGCTCGGCGGGGCTCGACCCCTCCTCGCCGGTCACGGTCTCGGCGGGCCCGGACGGCTCGATGTCCGCGGACCCGGCCGGCCCGGGCGTCTCCGCGTCCAGGAACGGCCCGGCGACCCCGGACCACTCGGCGTCACTCTCCACGACGGCCCCCAGCGGACGATGCCGGCGCACGCCGGGCCCGCCGCCGCGCCGACCGCTGCCCGGCTCCACGCCCGTCAGACCACCACCGGTCTCGGTCCGCCGGGCGGCGACCCCACCTGGCTCCTCGCGGACAGTCTCACCACCCGGCTGACCCGCCGGCTCCCCACCGGGCTGGTTCCTCGCGGGCTCCCCGCCCGGCTGATTCTTCGCGGGCTCCCCGCCCGGCTGGTTCCTCGCCGGCTCGTCCGGCGTGGGTACGGGTTCAGGACCCGGTCGCTCATTCATCGCGCTCTCTGACACGGCCCGCCTCCCGGCCTCCGTACGGTCGTCCCCCTTGTCCCCTCCCCGTCCCCCTCCCCGTCCCCCGCGCCCCGGCGCTCCCCGCCCGCCGGCCACCCACGCCAGCTCCGGGGAAGCCGTGTCCAGCGGGACCGACCAGGAGCGGACGAGCCCCAACTGCACGGCCTGCCGGGGCAGTACCGCGTCGAGGAGCCAGTCCGCGGCCACCCGCACCCGGTTGCCGGGCATCGCGGCGAGGTGGTAGCCGCGGGTGACGGCCCCGGCGAGGGGCCCGGACAGCGGCACGCCGAGCGGATTCGCCGCGGCCTTGACGCCGCCGAGGTCGACGACGAACCCCAGGTCGCGGTGGCGGTAGGCCTGCCACTCGCCCGCGCCCAGCGAGGCGGCGACGTTGCGGGCGCAGACCTTGCCCTGCCGCCAGGCGTGCTGCGCGGTCATCGGCGTGTACTCGCCCGGCCTCTCCAGATCGGGCACGGCGGCCGCGTCACCGCAGGCGAACACCTCCGGCCGGCCCGGCACCCGCAGCTGCGGGTCGACGAGCAGCCGGCCGCGTTCCAGCGGCAGCTCCAGCGAGGCGACCAGCGGATCGGGCCGCACGCCGACGCACCACACGAGGGTGCGGGTCTCGACGTACTCGCCGTCGGTGAGCAGTACGCCGCCGGGCGTGGCCTCCTTCACGGACGTGCCCATCCGCACCTCCACGCCGCGCTCCCGCAGCACCCGGCCCGCGGTGCGGGAGAGCCGTTCGTCGAGTCCGGGCAGGACGCGCGGCGCGACGTCCAGCAGCAGCCAGCGGGGCCGCAGGCCCTGCCGCAGCGGGTGTTCGCGGACCTGCGCGTCGGTGAAGAGCTGCCCCTGGGCGGCCACCTCGGTGCCGGTGTATCCGGCGCCGACCACGACGAACGTGCAGCGCGCGGCGCGGTCTGCCGCATCCTCGGAGGAGGCGGCGAGCTCCACCTGCCGGGTGATGTGGTCGCGCAGGTAGAGGGCTTCCGGCAGGCCGCGGAAGCCGTGCGCGTGCTCGGCGACGCCGGGGACGGGCAGCAGCTTGTTGACACTGCCGGCGGCGAGGACGAGCCGGTCGTACTCCATGGTTCCGGCGCCGCCCTCGGGGTCGGTGTAGTGCACGGTGCGCGCGTCGAGGTCGACCCGGCCGGCCTCGCCGAGCACGAGCCGCACCCGCGGCAGGGTGCCGGACAGGGAGACGGTGACCCGGCGCGGCTCCAGCACGCCCGCGGCGACCTGCGGGAGCAGGGGCAGGTAGAGGAAGTAGTCGGTCGGGTTGAGCAGGGTGATCTCGGCCTTGCCCCGGGCCGTCCGGGACAGCGTGCGGGCCGTCCGGTAGCCGGCGAAGCCGGCGCCGACGATCACGATGCGGGGTCGGCTCACTGTGCGCCTCCGGCGGTCTCGCCCGTGCGAGGGCGGTACGAGGGCGGGCGGTACGAGGACGTACGGCACTCCCGTACGAACTAACCGCGTCCCCGTGCCCGAGGCACCCAAACGTCACCCCGAGGCACCGGGCCGTCCCCCGGTTTCCCCACCGGGCGCCCGGGTAACTCGGCGCGGGACCCCCACCCCGTCGCGGAGGTACCCCCCATGCCCGAGTACGGCTACTTCCTCTCCTGCGAGGAGCACGGCCCCGCGGACCTGCTGGAACAGGCCAGGATGGCCGAGCAGGCCGGCTTCCGGTCGCTGTGGATCTCGGACCACTACCACCCGTGGAACGACGCGCAGGGCGACAGCCCGTTCGTGTGGTCGGTGATCGGCGCGCTGTCGCAGGCGGTGTCGCTGCCGATCGAGACGGCGGTGACCTGCCCGACGGTGCGGATCCACCCGGCGGTGGTGGCGCAGGCCGCGGCGACGAGCGCGGTGATGACGAACGGCCGCTTCCGGCTCGGCGTGGGCACGGGCGAGGCCCTCAACGAGCACATCCTAGGCCACACCTGGCCGCCCGCGGACGTCCGGCTGGAGATGCTGGAGGAGGCGGTCCACGTGATGCGCCGCCTGTTCACGGGCGAGGAGGTCACCCACCACGGCACCCACTACACGGTCGAGAACGCCCGCCTCTACACGGTCCCGGACGAGCCGGTCCCGATCGACGTCTCCGGCTTCGGCCCGAAGGCGACGGAGCTGGCCGCCCGGGTGGGCGACGGCTACATCACGATGATGCCCGAGGCGGACATGGTGCGGCAGTACCGCGAGGGCGGCGGGGGCACGAAGCCCGTCATCGGCGGCACCAAGGTCTGCTACGGCACCGACCGCGACGAGGCGGTCCGTACCGTGCACCGGCTGTGGTCCAACGAGTACCTGCCCGGCGAGATGGGCCAGATTCTGCCCTCACCGCGCCACTTCGAGCAGCTCCAGCCGCTGGTCACCGAGCAGATGATCGACGAGCAGGGCGTCTGCGGGGACGACGTGGACGAGCACGTGGCGGCGCTGACCGCCTTCGCCGACGCGGGCTTCGACACGATCTACGTCAACCAGATCGGCCCCGACCAGCGCGGCTTCTTCGACTTCTACCGCACGAAGGTGCTGCCGCAGCTTCCGGGCACCTGACAAGGCGCCGGCCGGCCGGTGTGCCGGTCCGCACCGGCGGGCCGGCAGGGCAACCGCGGCCGCGGCGCGCGGCGAGGGCACGCACGGCGAAGGCGCGGACCGTCACACGGCCCGCGCCTCCACCGGCCCGGTGATCACGACGGTTCCGCACCGCCATGACGGCGTTCCGGGCCCGGGCCCTCGCATCGAGGTCACGCCCGGTGGTGCGGGTTCTCCGGGTCGATGTCGTCCGGCCGCGGCGCCGGGGCGCCGAGGTGGCCGGGGGCCGGGGTGCCCGCGCCGGGGGCGCCGGTCGCGGCGCCGGCCCCGCCGGGGGCGACGGGCGGCATCGGCGGGTAGGTCGCCGTGCCGAGACCGCCGGGCGGCCCGGCCGGCTGGGTGCCGCCGACGGTGCGGCCGTTGCCGGAGTCGTACATCGAGGTCTGCTTGGGCCGGGCGGCGCCGCGCAGCGCGTAGGCGACGGCGGCGAGGATCGCCGCGGTGATGAGCGCTGCGGCCCAGTCCGGCAGCACGAGCGCCAGCGCGAGGCCGACGGCGAGCGCGAGGGCCGCGCCCGCGTAGAGGGCGACGGTGCCGGACGCGGCGTACAGCATCGCCGTGCGGCGCTGCTTGCGGGTCTGCTCCCGCAGTTCGTCGCGGATCGTCTCGCGTGCCACCTGTGCCAGCTCGTCGACGAGGTGTTTGTCCAGATGCTCCAGATGATCCAAGCGGTCCATGGCCGCCGGGTACCCGGCGCAGACGGGGCGTAACGCTTGGTCACGGTGCGGGCGGGCGCATCCGGACGTCATGCGGCGCGGGCAGCGGCCGGCCGGAGGGCCGGGAAGTCAGGCCTCCAGCGGGCGACGGCACGTCGGATCGTGGTCACGCTGTCATGAGATGAGCCTCCCGGCTCCCGCCCGGGGAACGTACTGGTCAGGAGCGGGCGAAGGCGTCCACGACGATGTCGGCGAGCAGTGCTCCGGCGGTGCCGTCGGGGTCGAGATCGGGGTCGTAGATGGTGACGTTGAAGCCGGCGCAGAGCGGGGAGGCGAGCAACGGGCGCAGCAGGGCGACCAGTTCGTCGGGGAGCAGTCCGTCGGGGTCGGGGCTGTCGACGGCGGGCATCACGTCCGGGTCCAGGACGTCGGCGTCCAGGTGGACCCAGAACCCGGCCAGGCCGGGGACCTCGAAGGCCTGTGCGGTGGCGCGGGCGAGGGCGTCCGCGCCCCACTCCCGCAGGTCGCCGACGGTCACCACGGGGATCTTCAGCGCGGCGAGTTCGCGGCAGTCCTCGTCGTCGCGGAACGCGTCGCGGATGCCGAAGAACCGTACGTCCTCGTCGCGCAGGTAGGGCTTCAGGCCCTCCAGGTCGGTGAGGTCGTCCTGGCCGCGTCCGGTGGCCAGCGCGACCTCCTCGCCGCCGGCCGCGCCGATCGGGGCGGAGTGGCCGGGGTGGCGGAAGTCGGGCGAGGCGTCGACCGCGACCAGCCCGTACCGGCCCAGGCGGCGCAGTGCGAGGGAGGCGCCGAGCTGGATGGAGCAGTCGCCGCCGAGCACCACGGGGAAGTCCCCGGCGCGGACGTGGTGCTTGATCCGGTCGGCCAGTTTGCGGGTGTACGCGGCGAGGGCGGCGGCGTTGAACACGCCGTCGCCCTCCTGCCAGTCGCCGCGGTCGTAGCGCGGCGGCACCACGACCCCGCCCTCCAGGGCGCCGAGCCGCTGGACGATCCGCTGTTCGCGCAGGGCGCCGGCGAGCTTGTAGCAGCCCGGCACGGTGCCGGGGGCGGGTGGGCGCAGGCCCAGGTTGGAGGGGGCGTCGACCACCACGATGTTCCGCATACGGTCCATCGTCGGTGACGCGGGACCGGCCCGACAACCGGAAGGCCCGGACAGCGCGGGGCGGGCGGAGGGGGCGGTGGCGGACGGTCAGCCGGTGGCCCGCATCTCGGCGGTGAGGGCCCAGCGTTCGTGGTCGCGCCAGGCGCCGTCGATGAACAGCATGTCCGGCGAGTAGCCCTCCCGCCGGAAGCCGAGGGCCTTCGCCAGGTTGATGGAGGCGGTGTTGCCCGGCTGGACGTTGATCTCCAGCCGGTGCAGCCGCATCGGCCCGAAGGCATGGCCGACCACCAGGTCCAGGCCCTCCCGCATCAGGCCGCGTCCGGCGGAGTGCGCGAAGGCGCCGTAGCCGAGGGCGCCGCACTGGAAGGCGCCGCCGACGATGTTGTTGATGTTGATGAACCCGGCGATCGCCCCCGGCCCGGCCGGGCCGTCCTTCTCGCAGACGAGGAAGCCGGCCTTCGCCGGGTCGTCGATCAGCCGGCCCGCGTAGGCGGAGTACGCCTCGATGCTGTCCGGCGGGAAGAGCCACGGGTGGTGCAGGTCCTTGCTCTCCCGGACGCGCGCGACGAACTCGGCTCCGTCCCGGTGCGTGAAGTGACGTATCCCCACCCGGGGGCCTTCGGCGAGGTAGCGGGAGGTTGCGTGCGGCATCGGACCAGCCTACGACGGACCGGCCGGGGCGGCCCGCGGTGGGTCAGCCGCCGGTCACCGGCAGGTGCGGCGCCCCGGTGTCGTGCGGCGCGCTCACCACGGTCACGGGCTTGACGCCCCGGTTGCCGGAGTTACGCGCCGTCGCTCGCCGCGCTCACGAACCGCAGCCGGTGCCCCGGCTCCACGCGAGTCGGCCGGCCGGCCGAACAGGGCGGGCGCACGTCGGGGCACATGGACCTCCGCACCGAGGACGACCCGGTACCGACCAGTGGATCTGGGCGGTGGTCATGCCGTGTCAGGTGCCGGGCAAGGTCAGTCACCGCGACGGAGGTCGCGCCGCACGTGGGTGACGAATCGTCAGCTCGGCGTCCCGGTGGCGGTCAGCGCAGCGCGGGTTCGTCCAGCGTCAGCGTCCCGGCGTCCGCGTCGAGTTCCGCGGCCACGCCGAAGGGGATGGTCAACGCTCCCGCGCAGTGCCCGAACCCGAACTCCTCCACCACCGGCACCCCGAGCGGCCCGAGCCGTTCGGCGAGCAGGGCACGCACCCGCTCGTAGGGGCCGCACTCCTCCCATGAGCCGAGCAGCACCCCGCGCACCCCGTCGAGCAGGCCGGACCGCAGCAGCTGGGTGAGGCAGCGGTCCAGGCGGTACGGCTCCTCCCCCACGTCCTCCAGGCACAGCAGCCCGCCGCGCGCGGAGGGCCGGGCGTGCGGCGTGCCGAGTTCGGCGGCGAGCAGGCTCAGACAGCCGCCGAAGACCGTCCCGCGGGCCCGGCCCGGGATCAGGGCGCGGCCCGGGGAGACGATGGTGCGGACCGTCTCCGGCGCGAACAGGGTGGCCTTCAGGTGCTCCTGGGCGCGGGCGTTCTTCAGGAAGTCGATCCCGGCGGCCATCGGCCCGTGCAGGGTGACCAGGCCCAGCCGGACGGCGAACGCCTCGTGCAGGGCGGTGACGTCGCTGAAGCCGACCAGCACCTTGGGCCCGGCGGCGCGCAGCGCCTCCCAGTCGAGCAGGTCGGCCGTCCGCTGGGCGCCGTAGCCGCCGCGGGCGCACAGCACCGCGTCCACGGACGGGTCGCACCAGGCGGCCTGGAAGTCGGCGGCGCGGTCGGCGTCGGTGCCGGCGAGGTAGCGGAACTCGGCGTGCCGGTCGAGGACATGGGGGGCCACGACCGGGTCGAGGTCCCAGCCGCGCAGCACGTCGAGCCCGGCCTGAAGACGCGCCTTGGGCACCGGACCGCTGGGGGCGACGACGGCGACCCGGGCGCCGGGCGCGAGCCGGGCGGGCCGCAGCAGCTCCTTCACCCGGTCAGCTCCAGCCGGGGGACGCCGGGCACCCGCAGCCCGAACACCTGGGCGTACAGAGACAGTTCGGCCTCCAGGGCGCGCACCATGGTCTCCGCGCGGCGGAAGCCGTGCCCCTCCCCCTCGAAGGTGAGGTACGCGTGCGGCACGCGCCGCCCGTTCAGCCGGGCCAGGAACCGCTCGCACTGCGCGGGCGGGCAGACCACGTCGTCCAGCCCCTGCAGCAGCAGGAACGGTACGGCGATGTCGTCGGCCCGGGTGACCGGAGAGCGCTCGGCGTACCGTGCGGGCACCTCGTCGGCCGGCCCGACCAGGCTGTCGAGGTAGCGCGACTCGAAGTCGTGGGTGCCGCCGGAGGCCCAGTCGGTGAGGTCGAGGACGGGGTAGATGATGGTGCCGCAGGCGTAGACGTCGGTGGCGGCGAGGGACGCCGCGGCGGTCCAGCCGCCGGCGCTGCCGCCCCGGATGGCGAGCCGTGCCGGGTCCGCGGTGCCCTCCTCGGCGAGGGCGCGGGCGACGGCCGCGCAGTCCTCGACGTCCACCACGCCCCACTGCTCGCGCAGCCGCTCCCGGTAGGCGCGGCCGTAGCCGCTGGAGCCGCCGTAGTCGACCTCGGCGACCCCGATGCCGCGCGAGGTGAAGTAGGCGATGTCCAGGTCGAGGACGATCGGGGCGCGGCTGGTGGGCCCGCCGTGCGCCCACACGACGTACGGCGGCAGTTCGCTGGCGGGGGCGGTGCAGACCGGGTGGTGCGGCGGGTACACGCGGGCGTGGATCTCGCGGCCGTCGGGGCCGGTGAAGGTGCGGATCTGCGGCTCGGGGTAGTAGGCGGGGTCGACGGCGTCGTCGTGCGCGGCGCCCACGACCCGGGCCCGGCCGGTGCGGGTGTCCAGCTCGACGACCTCGTGGGCGGTGCGCGGGCTGGCGCCGACGGCGACGACCCGCTCGCCGTCGACGGCGAGGGTCGCGGTGAACTCGGTCCACGGGCCGGCCACGTCCACGAGTTCACCGGACTCGGGGTCCAGTACCCCGAGGACGGCGGAGCCCCGGCCGTGCACGACGGCGATCAGCCCGCTGTCCAGCGGCGCGAACCACCGGCGCCCGACCTCCCACAGCGGTCCGCCGAACTCCTCCTCGCGCGGGCACACCGCCTGCCCGTCGCGGTAGAGGTTCCACCAGCCCGTACGGTCACTGGCGTACAGCAGCCGGCCGTCCGCCGACCAGTCGGCCTGGGCGATCGACTCGTCCGGCCCGCCGGCCACCGTCCGCGCTCCCCGCAGGGTCCCGTCCTGCGCGGCCTCGGCGACGACCAGTTCGGTCCCCTCCCACGGCATCCGCGGATGGTCCCAGGCCAGCCAGGCCACCCGCCGCCCGTCGGGTGCGAGCCGCGGCCCGGTGACGAACCGGTGCGCGCCGTCGCTCAGTTCACGCACCGCCGCGCGGTCCTCGGCGGCCGAGCCGTCCAGCGGTACGGCGGCGAGGACCCGGTGGACGTCACCGGGCCCGTCGCCGGTGAACTCCTCCAGCACACACCACACTTCGCCGCGCTCCACCCGCAGCAGCGGATCGGCCCAGCGCAGCCCGCCGCCCACCGCGGACAGCGGCGTCAGCGGGCGGGGCGCGCCGCGCCCCGGCTCGTACCGGTACAGCCGCTGATCGGCGCCGTGCGCGAACACCACCAGCGGACGGCCGTCCACGACGGCGCCGGTCCAGGGCCGGCCGCCGTACTCGCAGACCCGGCTGCGCACGTTCCACGGCGCGGGCAGCACCTGTTCCTCGGTGCCGTCCGCCCGCCGCCGCACCAGGGCGCGTCTGCCGCCCTCGGCGGGCCGCGGTTCGGTCCACCACACCTCGTCGCCGACGAAGCCGACCCAGTCGGGGCGCCCGTCGTGCGCGGCGGCGAGGGCCGCGTCGATCGGTGACGGCCAGGAGCCGTAGGGCAGGGTGTGCACCTCGTCTCCCATCCGCCTAGGCCGTCCGCAGGAAGCGGTCGAGGACGCGGACGCCGAAGTGCAGCGCCTCGACGGGCACCCGCTCGTCCACGCCGTGGAACATGGCCTGGTAGTCGTAGCCCTCGGGGAGCCTCAGCGGGGTGAAGCCGTAGCCGGTGATGCCGAGCCGGGAGAACTGCTTGGCGTCGGTGCCGCCGGACATGCAGTAGGGCACCACGTGTCCCTCGGGCGCGAACTCCTCGACGGCCGCCTTGAGTTTGCCGTACGTCGGGGAGTCCACGGGTGCCTGGAGGGCAACCTCGCGGTGGTGGAACTCCCAGTCGACGTCGGGCCCGGTGAGCCGGTCGAGGGTGGCGCGGAACTCGTCCTCGCCGCCGGGCAGGTACCGCCCGTCGACGTACGCCACGGCCTCGCCCGGGATGACGTTGACCTTGTAACCGGCGTCGAGCATGGTCGGGTTGGCGCTGTTGCGGACGGTCGCCTCGACCAGCTGCGCGGCCGGGCCCAGCTTCTCCAGCAGCCGGTCGACGTCGCGCAGGTCGGTGTCGATGCCGTAGAGCGCAGCGAGTTCGGTGAGCGCGGCCCGTACGGTCGGGGTGAGCCGCAGCGGCCACTCGTGGGCACCGATGCGGGTGACGGCGGCGGCGAGCCGGGTGACCGCGTTGTCCCGGTTCACCTTGGAGCCGTGCCCGGCGCGGCCGCGCGCGGTGAGCTTCAGCCAGGCGGTGCCGCGTTCCCCGGCGGCGATCGGGTAGATCTGCCGGCCGGCGCCGTCGTGGAAGGTGAACGCCCCGGACTCGCTGATGCCCTCGGTGCAGCCCTCGAAGAGGTCCGGGTGGGTGTCGGCGAGGAACCCGGAGCCGTCCTCGGCGCTGGCCTCCTCGTCGGCGGTGAACGCGATCACGATGTCCCGGCGCGGCCGGAAGCCCTCCCTGGCCCAGGACCGGACGACGGCGAGGATCATCGCGTCCATGTTCTTCATGTCGACCGCGCCGCGCCCCCAGACGACCCCGTCGCGCACCTCGCCGGAGAACGGGTGCACGCTCCAGTCGGCGGCCTCGGCGGGCACGACGTCCAGATGGCCGTGGAGCAGCAGCGCGCCGGCGGACGGGTCGGTGCCCTCGATGCGGGCGACGACGTTGGTGCGGCCCGGGGTGCGCTCCAGCAGCGTGGGCTCGACGCCCGCCCCGGTCAGCCGTTCCGCCGCGTACTCGGCGGCGGGCCGCTCCCGGCAGTCGCCGCCGCCCCGGTTGCTGGTGTCGACGCGGATCAGGCCGGAGGTGAACTCCACGACCTCGTCCAGCGCGCGCCCGTCAGCCATACTGCTCCTCCACCGCGGCCGAGACGATCGTGGTGACCGCCTTGAAGGTGCGGATGCCCTCGTACATGGTCGGACTGGTGTACGCCACCTTGCGTTCCCCGATCCGGTCGACACCGGGCACGACGGTGGCCGCCATCGCCAGGTGCTCGGCGTCGAACTCCACGGCGACCGTGTACGGCCCGCCGCTGACCGGCTCCCGCCGCCCGGCGAGCGTCATCGCCTCCTTCGCCGCCGCCCGGATGTCGGCGGCGGTCCTGGCCGGCGTACGGCACACCGCGGCGTACCGCGACACATGGTCCTTGACGGCGACCTTGGGCGCCTCGGGCGCGTAGCCGAGGGCGTCCTCGCAGGCCACGTCGTCGCCGGTGACGAGGACGACGGGGACGCCGTACTCGGCGACGACGTGCGCGTTGAGCAGGCCCTCGCTGGCGCGGACGTCGTTCAGCCAGACGCCGGTGATCTGGTTGGCGAGGTAGGTGTGGGCGAGGACGCCCTCCATGCCGGCGCCGGCGTGGTAGCCGACGAACGCGATGCCGTCGACGTCGCCGTGCTGCACGCCCTCCACCATGGACAGCGCCTTGTGCCGCCCGGTCAGCATCTCGACCCGGTCGTCGAGCCGCTCCAGGAGCAGGTTGCGCATCGTCGAGTGCGCCTCGTTCACCAGGACCCGGTCGGCGCCGCCCTCGAGGAAGCCGAGGGCGGCGGCCTGCACGTCCGAGGTGAACATCGAGCGGCACCGCTCCCACTGCGGTGTCCCCGGCAGGACGTCGGCCGGCCAGGTGACGCCGGTGGCGCCTTCCATGTCGGCGCTGATGAGGATCTTCACCATGCTCCCCACTCCGCTGCCGCGGACCCGCGGATCTTGTCGCCCTCACGTTACGCGTGGCCCGGACGGCAGACCAGAACACGCGCACGGACGCCTCGGTCGTGGCGGGCGCACGCCCGGCGGGTGGGGTGACCCGGCGGTGGTGGGCGGCGGTTCACGGGGAACCGTGCGGCACCCCCTGGTCCTCGTGGCCGAGCAGGAGGTCGCGCTCGGTGCGGCCGCCGCCCGCCACCTGGAGCACGGTGGCCACGGGCGGGTAGCCGGCGGCGATGACGGTGTACTCGCCGGAGGCCAGGTCGACGAACCGGAAGGTGCCGTCGGGGCCGGTGGTGAGGGTGTCGACGACGTTGCCGGCCGCGTCGAGCAGGGTGACGCGGGCGTCCTCGACGGGCCGTCCGCCGCCGGCCCGGACGGTGCCGCGCAGCACGGCGCCGCCCGCGAGTTCGATGTCCTGGCGGGTCTCGCGGGCGGCCTGGACGGTGACGGGGAGCGCGGCGGGGCGGAACACGGGCGCGCTGGCGGCGAGGGTGTACTCGCCGGCGACGAGGTCGGTGATGAGGTAGCCGCCCTCGCGTCCGCTGCGGGTGGCGGCGACGACCTCGCCGTGCACGTTGGTGAGGGTGACGGTGGCGTCGCGGACGGGGGTGCCGTCGGCGGTGACCACGGTGCCGGCGAGGCGCCCGGCGCCGCCGAGGACGACGTCCAGCTCGACGGGGCGCTCACCGACGGTCACGGAGACCGCCTGCGGCTGGTGTCCGCCCGCGGCGGCGATCAGCACGTACGCCCCGGAGCCCGGGGTGGCCAGCGCGTACCGCCCGTCCTCGCCGCTGGCACCGCGGCCGATCTGCTGTCCGGCGACGTCGATGAGGGTGAGGGCAGCGCGGGGCACGACGGTCCCGTCGGGGTGCTGCACCGTGCCGCAGACCGGGATGCCGCCCGCGTACGCCGGGCGGGCGCGCGGGAACGGCGCGGGCCCCGGGGCGGGCACCGGCGGGGTCTCCGGGGCGGTGGCGGGGGCGTTGTGGGACACCAGTGGTCTCTCCTTGAGGAAGAAGGCGATGAGCAGGCCGAGGACGAGCACCGGCACGAGGAGGAGGAAGATCCTCGGCAGGGCGTCGGCGTAGGCCTGGATGTAGCCGTCGCGCACAGCGGGGGGCAGCGCGTGGACCAGCTCGGGGGTCAGGGACCGCGGGTCCGGCAGCCGGGCGCCGTCCCGCGCGGGGAGGTGTTCGCCGAGGGCACCGGTGAGCCGGTCGGCGAGGAGGCTGCCGACGACGGCGGCGCCGACGCAGCCGCCGATCTGCCGGAAGTAGTTGCCGGCGCAGGTGGCGGTGCCGAGGTCGGCGGGGCGCACCGCGTTCTGCACGGCGAGGATCAGCACCGGCATGACCAGACCGATCCCGGCGCCGAGTACGGCCATCCAGAGGCCGGCGTGCAGCCGGGGCGTGCCGGTCTCCAGCCGGGACAGCAGCCACAAGCCGGCGGCGGCGAGCGCGCTGCCGAGGACGGGGTAGACCTTGTAGCGGCCGGTGTGGCTGATGAGCCGGCCGGCGAGGAGGGAGGCGCCGACGATGCCGCCCGTCAGGGGCAGCATCAGCAGTCCGGACTCGGTGGCGCTCGCCCCGTCCACCATCTGCAGGTAGGCCGGCAGATAGCCGGCCGCGCCGAACAGGGCGACGCCGGTCACCAGGCCGATCAGAGCGGTGACGTTGAAGACGGAGTCCTTGAACAGCCGCAGCGGGATGAGGGGTTCGGCGGCGAAGCGCTCGACGACGAGGAAGAGGACGGTGGCGGCGAGGGCGCCCGCGCCGAGGCCGAGAATGACCCGCGAGTCCCAGGCGTGTGCGGTGCCGCCCCAGCCGGTCAGCAGGACCAGGCAGGTGGAGGCGGCGGCGAGCAGCAGCGCGCCGAGGACGTCGAAGCGGGCCTTCGCGGCGGGCTCGGGCAGCTTCAGGGCGACGGCGACGACGGCCATGGTGACCAGGCCGAAGGGCACGTTGACGTAGAAGCACCAGCGCCAGGAGAGGTGGTCGGTGAGGTAGCCGCCGAGCAGCGGTCCGGCCACCGAGGCGAGTCCGAAGGCGGCGCCGGTCAGGCCCAGGTACCGGCCGCGCCGCCCCGTAGGCACGATGTCCGCGATGATCGCCTGGACGCCGGTCATGAGGCCGCCCGCGCCGACGCCCTGCAGCGCGCGGAAGGCGATCAGCTGGTCCATGGTCTGCGCGCGCCCCGCGAGCGCGGAACCGGCGACGAAGACGGCGAGCGCGAACTGGAAGACGCCCTTGCGGCCGAGGAGATCGCCGAGCTTGCCGTGGACCGGCAGTCCGACGGTGGCGGTGAGGAGGTAGGCGGTGATCGCCCAGGACATCCTGTCCAGGCCGTGCAGTTCACCGACGATCCTCGGCAGCGCCGTGGCGACGGTCATCTGCTCCAGGGCGGCGAGGAGCAGGGCGAGCACGAGGGCGGAGAAGACCAGCCGGACCCGGCGCGGGCCGAGTCCGGCTGCCTCGCCGTCGGGTGGGGCGGGGTGCCGCGGGGGCGTCGCCGCGGCCGGTTCGTCCTGCACCGGAGTGATCCCGCCCACGTACCGCTCCCCTCGCCGCGCCGCTGCACGTTGCGCACAGAAGTCCTGCGCGAAGCGACAACTACGGGCAAGCTCGACGAGTCACGGCGTGAAGCCGGTCGATACGGAGAACCACTCGATCCGGTGAGGGCACCAACGCCCCGCAAACGATTGGTTCTTGACTACTTCTCGACTTCGGCGGCGAGCTTGGCGAGGACCGCGTCGTAGATCCGGGCGAGGCCCTTGGGGGCGAAGGTCCTCTCGAAGAAGCCGCCGATGCCGCCGGCGCCGTTCCAGACCGTGGTCACGACGACGCGGGACGTGCCCTCACCGGCCGGGGTGACCCGCCAGGTGGTGACCATGGACGAGTTGCGGTCCTTCTCGACCAGCTCGCCGTCGGAGGGCTCGGTGACCTCCAGCAGGCAGTCGCGGACGCGCTTGCTGGTGGCCTGGAGCTTCCAGTGGACGAGGGTGCCCTCGCCGTCGCCGCCCTCGCGCACCTCGTACTCGCTGAAGTGCTCCGGCAGCAGCTTCGCGCGCGTGCCGCTGTAGTCGGCGAGGGTGTCGAACACCGTCTCCGGGTCCGCCGCGACGACCCGCTCGGTAGTGGCCTCGACCTGCGCCATTGCGTTCCTCCAGCACCTGGGTTCTCGGGGTTGGGACAAAGCCAACCACCCCGGCGCCCGGCCGCCCAAATCGGGGTCCTCCGTCGCCCGCGCGGCCCTGCGTGAACGCCGGCGGAGCCGCCCGTACAGCCGCCCTCACAGTCGCCCTGACCTGTCGCCCGGACAGGGCTCGCACAACGGTTCGCACGATCATGGGAACACATGTTCTATTCTGTGGCCGAGCACTACCGAGGAGGCGTCATGCGCTGGGAGAACCTCTCCGTCGAGTCCGACGACCACGCCCGGGCCGACGCCGCGCTGTTCGGCGCGGACGCGGTGACCACCCGCACCTTCGACACCCCGGAGTTCCGCGGGATCACCTTCCACGAGGTGCGGGCCCGCTCGATCCTCAACCGGGTGCCCGGAGCCTCCCGCATGCCGTTCGAGTGGACGGTGAACCCCTACCGCGGGTGCTCGCACGCGTGCGTCTACTGCTTCGCCCGCAAGACCCACAGCTACCTGGACCTCGACACGGGGCTCGGTTTCGACACCCAGATCGTGGTGAAGGTGAACGCCCCCGAGCTGCTGCGCCGCCAGCTCGCCTCCCGGCGCTGGCAGGGCGACCACATCGCGATGGGCACCAACGTCGACTGCTACCAGCGCGCGGAGGGCCGCTACCGGCTGATGCCGGGCATCCTCGCCGCCCTGCGCGACCACGCGAACCCCTTCTCGATCCTGACCAAGGGCACCCTGGTCCTGCGCGACCTGGACCTGCTGACGCAGGCCGCGCGGGTGACGGACGTCGGTGTCAACGTCTCGGTCGGCTTCACCGACCCCGAGCTGTGGCGCACCGTCGAGCCGGGCACCCCGGCGCCCGAGCGGCGGCTGGACGTCGTCCGCGTCCTCGGGGAGCACGGGATCGGCTGCGGGGTGCTGATGGCGCCGGTGATCCCGTTCCTGAGCGACGATCCGGCGCAGCTGCGGGCCACCGTGCGGGCCATCGCCGCCTCCGGGGCCACCTCCGTGACACCGCTGGTGCTGCACCTGCGGCCCGGCGCCCGGGAGTGGTTCATGGCGTGGCTGGCGCGCGAGCACCCGTACCTGGTGCGCCGCTACGAGCGGCTGTACGCGGACGGCGCCTACGCCCCGAAGTGGTACCAGCGCCGCGTCACCCGCCAGGTCCACGAGCTGGCCCGGGAGTACGGCATCGGCCCCGCGCGGGCGGGGACGGCGCGCCGGATCCGCCAGGCCGGGCCGGCACCGGCGGCCCCTTCGGAACCGACCCAGCTCACGCTGCTGTGAGCGCATTGGGGCGCATGCAGCGGCTCGATCGGGTCAACTCGTGCCCCGACAAGTTCTTCCGGGTGCCGCTGCCGGGACGATCCCGCGAGGGCCGTGATCCCCGCGGTCCGGAAACCTCCGTCCCGGGAGGACTCCATGGACTCGTTGACCCGGCGCGCGGCCGTGCTGTGCGGTGCAGCCGTCGTCGCGGCCGGAACACTCACGGCCGCCCCCGCCCGGGCGGGCACCCCCCGCCCCGTCCCCGCCCCGGCCGCGCCGCTCGCCTGGACGAAGTGCGCCACCGCCGCCTACCCGACCCTCGAGTGCGCGTCCCTGAAGGTGCCGCTGGACCACGCGGACCCGGACGGGCGGCAGATCACGCTGGCGCTGTCCCGCGTGCCGCACACCGCCGAGACGTACCAGGGACCGCTGCTGGTCAATCCCGGCGGCCCCGGCGGCAGCGGTCTCACCCTCGCCGGATTCGTCGCCTCCGCGCTGCCCGAGGCGGTCGCCGCGCAGTACGACGTGATCGGCTTCGACCCGCGCGGCGTGGGCCGGAGCGAGCCCGCCCTGAACTGCGCGCCCGGCCACTTCGCCCCGGTGCGGCCGGACTCCGTACCGGGCACGCCCGCCGTCGAGGCCGCGGGCCTCACGCGCGCCAGGTCCTTCGCGCAGGCCTGCGGCAGCAAGTACGCGGACGTGCTGCCGCACCTGCACACCGTCGCCGCCGCGCGGGACGTCGACCGCATCCGCCGGGCGCTGGGCGCCGAGCGGATCTCCTACTTCGGCTACTCGTACGGCACCTACCTCGGCGCGGTCTACGCCCGGCTGTACCCGCAGCGGGTGCGCCGCGCGGTCCTCGACTCGGTCGTCGACCCGACCGGGGTCTGGTACGAGAACAACCTCGCCCAGGACCGCGGCTTCAACGACCGCCACCGCGCGTTCCTGGCCTGGGTGGCCCGGCACGACCGGACGTACCGGCTCGGCACGGACCCCGAGACGGTGGAGGAAGCCTGGTACGCGATGCGGGCGGCGCTGGCGAGCAAGCCCGCGGGCGGCACCGTCGGGGCCGCCGAGCTGGAGGACACCTTCCTGCCCGGCGGCTATCACCACGGCTACTGGCCGTTCCTCGCCGAGGCCTTCGCGGCGTACGTCAACGACCAGGACACCGAACCCCTGGTCGAGGCGTACGAGGAGTTCGGCGCGGTGGACGCCGCCGGCGAGAACACCTACAGCGTCTACGTCTCCGTGCAGTGCCGGGACGCCCGCTGGCCGCGCGACTGGCGTCGGTGGCGCGCGGACAACTGGGCGGTGCACGCCGTGGCGCCGTTCATGACCTGGAACAACGCCTGGTACAACGCGCCGTGCGCGTTCTGGCCGGTCGGCGCGGAGCGGCCGGTGCGCGTGGCCAACGACCGGCTGCCCCCGGTGCTGCTGTTCCAGGCGACCGGGGACGCGGCCACCCCGTACCGGGGCGGCGCCAGGCTCCACCGGCTGCTGCGCGGCTCCCGTCTGGTGGTCGAGGACGGCGGCGGGAACCACGGCATCACGCTGAGCGGCAACGCGTGCCTGGACCGGCATCTGGTGGCGTATCTGACCGACGGCACGGTCCCGCGCGGCGACCGCGACCGCGACGGCGACGGCGACGATGGGGTCGGTGACGGCGGGGCGGACGCGGTGTGCGCGGCGCTGCCGGAGCCGGAGCCGCTGCCCGCGGAGCGGGCCATGGCGTCGCCGGGGGCGGCCCTGCACCGCCTGATCGGCTTCCGGCCCTGAGAGTCCCTGAGGGTCCCTCAGGGACTTCAGGCGGCCCGCACAACAGCCGCACGTGACGCGCGTACGTCCGGTGCGGGACGCGTGCACTGACAGCCCGTCGGGGGCGGTGTCAGACCCGTGGTCCACCATGGGTGCATGACTGAACCGACCAGGATCCCCGCCCCCGACGGCGTCGCCCCCGCCGCGCAGTACTCCCACGTCGTCATGGGCACCGGCCGCTTCGTGGCGATCTCGGGCCAGCTCGCGCTGGACGAGGACGGCGGCCTCGTCGGCGAGGGCGACCCGGCCGCCCAGGCCCGCCAGGTGTTCGAAAACCTCCGGCGGTGCCTGGCCGCCGCCGGGGCGACCTTCGACGACGTCGTCAAACTGACCTACTTCGTCACGGACATGGCCCACCTGCCCGCGATCCGCGCGGCCCGCGCCGAGCACATACCCGACGACCGCCTGCCGGCCGCCTCCGCCGTCCAGGTGGCCGCGCTGGTGAGGCCCGAGTTCCTGATGGAGGTCGAGGCCTTCGCCGTGGTCGCGGAGTGACGGACGTCCTCGTCCGGGAGATGCGGCCCGCCGACTGCGACGCCGTGGCGCGCCTCACCCGCCTCGCCCGGGAGGCCGGCTCGGGGCTCGAACTGGTCGCCGAGCGGGACGGCCGGGTCGTCGGCTGGGGATGCCACGGGCCGTATCGCGACGGTGAGCGCCGCACGGCGGACGCCGAGCTGTACGCGCTCTACGTGGACCCCGCGCTGCGCGGCCTCGGCATCGGCCGCGCGCTCCTCGGCACGTCGGTGCGCGCCTGCGCGGCCGCGGGGCATCCGCGCGTGTTCCTGTGGGTGCTCGAGGGGAACGCCGCCGCCCGCCGGTTCTACGAGCGGGCCGGGTTCCGGGCGGACGGCGCGCAGGAGCCGTTCGAGGCGGACGGCGTGGCGGTGCCGGAGGTGCGGTACGTCCGCCGGCTGACGGTGTGACGGGCGGGCCAGGGGCGGGTCATCGCTGCCGGGGGATCCGGGCCAGGGCGCGCACCGCGGCCTCGGCCAGGGGCGGGTGGGCCAGGGCCTCGTTGAGGACGGGCCGGGCCCGCGGGTCGGCGAGGGTGCCCAGGCCCTCGACGCAGGCGAGGGCGACCCGGCGGTAGGGGTCGTGCGGGCGCAGCCGGCGCTGCAGCGTGGTGATGAGCGCGGGCACGGATTCCGGTGCCCGCAGCTCGACCAGGAGGCGGACGGGGTGCAGGGCGTAGGCCACGCGGAGTTCGTTGGTGGCGAGGGCGGCCGCCGCGCGGGCGGTGCGGGGGTCGGCGAGCCGGGCGAGCGCGTGGGCGGCGGCGGCGCAGCGGGGCGGGTCGCGGTGGTTGAGGAGCAGGACCAGGGCCTCGAAGGCGCGGCGGTCCCCGGCCACGCCCAGCCGGAAGGCGGCCAGTTCGCGGGCCCACAGGGGCTGTCCGGGGGCGGTCAGCACCTCCGCGAGTTCGTCGCGGTCCTCGGTCGCCAGCAGATGCTCGTACGCCGGCGAGGCTCCGGACTCCTGCCGTAAGCGTTCGGTGAGCGTGCGTGACGCTTCGTCGCGGACATCCATGAGGCGAGGGTAGGGGCGATCGGGCGGGCGGGGGAGCCGATGAGGGATCCATGTCACAAGGACGAGGGACTGGCGCGCTCGTTACCCGCCGGTTAAGCTCAGACGAGCGAGTTACCCACTCGCATCCTCTCGTGACGGTCTGGTGACGCGGCCGCCGCGAGCGGGAGCACTTCCCACGCCCTCAGGGCAGTGGGGCAAGTCGGTTCGGTACGTCTTTCGGTACGTACCTCGGTACGACTCGGCCACGGGACAGGGCCGGTCGGTTCACCGCCGTAGCGCGGACGTGTGCGCGTCCGCGGCGACCGGCACCGGGCGTGTGCGCTCGCAGCCCGGCACCACCCGCATCGAGCACCTCTTTCACGCACCCGGTGTGCGCCGTTCCGGCGCACCCGGGCGCGTGCCTCCCGTCGTCACCCTCATTCCTGGAGTCCCGCGATGGCCGCTCCCCTGTCCGACAGTTCCCTGTCCCCGCTCCAGACCGTCGCCGTGGTCGGCCTCGGCACCATGGGCACCGGTATCGCCGAGGTGCTCGCCAGGGCCGGCCGCACGGTCGTCGGCATCGACATCAGCGAGGCCCAGGCGGCGCGCTGTGTCGCCGCCCTGGAGGCCTCCACCGCCCGCGCGGTCGACCGCGGGAAGCTCACCGGGCAGGAGCGCGCGGACGCCCTCGCCCGGATCCGCACCTCCACCGACCTGCGGGCCGCGGCCGCCGCCGACCTGGTCATCGAGGTGGCGCCGGAGTCGTACGAGATCAAGCAGCAGATCTTCCGTGAGCTGGACGCCGTCGTGCGGCCCGAAACGATCCTCGCCACCGGCACCAACGCGCTGTCGGTGACCCGGCTGGCCGCCGAGACGGCCCGCCCGGAGCGCGTGGTCGGCCTGCACTTCTTCAACCCGGCCCCGGCCATGAGGCTGGTCGAGGTGGTCTCCTCGGTGCTGACCGCGCCGGCGGCCGTCACCGCGGTGACCGATCTCGCCCTGGACCTCGGCAAGGAGCCCGTCGCGGTCGGCGACCGGCCCGGTTTCCTCGCCGACGGCCTGCTGTTCGGCTACCTCAACCAGGCCGCCGCGATGTACGAGGCGAAGTACGCCTCCCGTGAGGACATCGACGCCGCGATGAAGCTGGGCTGCGGGCTGCCCATGGGCCCGCTGGAGCTGCTGGACCTGATCGGCATCGACACCGCCCGCACGGTCCTGGAGGCGATGTACGCCGAGTCGCAGGACCGGCTGCACGCCCCCGCGCCGATCCTGCGGCAGCTCAGCGAGGCGGGCCTGACCGGCCGCAAGGCGGGCCGCGGCTTCTACACCTACGAGGCGCCGGGCAGCGCCGCCGTCGTGCGGGACGCGCTGACACCGCTGGAGGGCGGTCCGGCGGTCCCCGGCCGTCCGGTCCGCTCGGTCGGCGTGGCGGGCTCCGGGACCATGGCGTCCGGGATCGCCGAGGTGTTCGCCAAGGCGGGCCACGAGGTCGTGCTCGCCGCGCGCAGCGAGGAGAAGGCCGCGGCCGCCAAGGCCCGGATCGGGAAGTCGCTGGCCCGCTCGGTGGACAAGGGCCGGATGACCGCGGCGGCGGCCGCCGCCGCCCTGGAGCGGATCGTCCCGGCGGGCTCCTACGACGCCTTCGCCGACGTCGACCTGGCCGTCGAGGCGGTCGCCGAGGACCTGGAGGTCAAGCGGCAGCTGTTCGCCGCGCTGGACAAGGTGTGCAAGCCGGGCGCGATCCTGGCCACCACCACCTCGTCGCTGCCCGTCGTCGCCTGCGCCCGCGCCACCTCGCGCCCGCAGGACGTGATCGGGATGCACTTCTTCAACCCCGCTCCGGCGATGAAGCTGGTCGAGGTGGTCCGCACGGTGCTGACCGCGGACGACGTGCACGCCACGGTCCGCGAGGTGTGCGTCAGGATCCGCAAGCACGCGGTGGACTGCGGGGACCGGGCCGGGTTCATCGTGAACGCGCTGCTGTTCCCGTACCTGAACAACGCGATCAAGATGGTCCAGGACCACTACGCCTCGCTGGACGACATCGACGCCGCGATGAAGCTGGGCGGCGGCTACCCGATGGGCCCGTTCGAGCTGCTGGACGTGGTCGGACTGGATGTCTCGCTGGCCATCGAGCGGGTCCTGCACCGGGAGTTCCGCGAGCCCGGCCTGGCCCCCGCGCCGCTCCTGGAGCACCTGGTGGCCGCGGGCTGCCTCGGCCGCAAGACGGGCCGCGGCTTCCGCGAACATGCCCGGCGCTGAGCGGTCCGGCGACCGGTTCCAGGCGGGTGCGGACTGGGGCGGGCTGCTCGGTCCCGAGCGGCTCGCCCCGCCCCCGCCGGCTCGGACTCCCCCGCCCTCCGCGGGCGGGGGAAACCCCGGACCTGCGCAGAAGGCTCCGCACATGCAGTACGTTCGGGTCATGTCCCAGCCCGCCAAGTCCTCCCGTACACCAGCCACGCTCGACGCGCCGGAAAGTGCCGCAGGCAGTCGCGCCGCCGCCCAGCGGCTGAAAATGCGCCGAGAACTGGCGGCCGCGGCGATGGAACTGTTCGCGACCAAGGGGTACGAGGCGACCACCGTCGACGAGATCGCGGCCGCGGCCGGGGTCGCCCGCCGCACCTTCTTCCGGCACTTCCGGTCCAAGGAAGAGGCGATCTTCCCGGACCACGACGACACTCTGATCCGCGCCGAGGCGGTGCTGAAGGCCGCGCCCGCGCACGAGCACCCGCTCGACACGGTGTGCCGCGGGATCAAGGAAGTGATGAAGATGTACGCGGCCCGGCCGGAGATCTCGGTCGCCCGCTACAAGCTGACGCGCGAGGTGCCCACCCTGCGCGAGGCGGAGATCGCGTCGGTGGCCCGCTACGAGCGCCTGTTCACCCGCTATCTCCTCGGCCACTTCGACGAGCACGCGCACGACGACGACGCCAACGACGATCCGCTGCTGGCGGAGGTCGCCGCGTCCGCCGTGGTCACCGCGCACAACCACGTTCTGCGGCGCTGGCTGAGGGCGGGCGGCCAGGGCGACGTGGAGGCCCAGCTCGACCACGCCTTCGCGATCGTCCGCAAGACCTTCGGCACCGGGATCATGGCGGGCCGCACCACGGCCCCGCGGCCGCCCGCGGCGACGGCCTCCGCGCACGGCGAGGTCCTGGTGACCGTGGCGCGCACCGACGCGCCGCTGGACGAGGTCATGCGGACCATCGAGGAGGCGCTGAAGGAGCGCTGACCGCCGCGCCGGCCCGCGCGCACGATGTGATGACGGCCACCCCACGGGGTGGCCGTTTTGGCATGTCAGAGCCCCTTTTCCCCCCTCTCGAAGACCCCCTTCGATCGATCATCGCTCATCTGTCGGGTAAAGAATTCATCTGAGAGCAACTTCTGGCACCCAGTGCCTTGTCACCTGACACGGCGTGCCATACGTTGAGGGTGTCCGGGCGGCCGGCGCACCCGATCACTGTGCGGCGACTGTCCCCGCGAGCCCATGGCCCGCGCGCCCGGACGCCTGCGTCACAGGCACCCTCCCGCGCCACAACGCGCTGCCGAAGCACCACCCGCCGAACCGACGGCACCCCGAAAACCCTCACCCCTCAGCAGCACCGACGTAACCCTCAGCGCCCTTCCCTCGAGGGCGCTCATCGCCGGAGGCAACACCGTGACCGTGAAGGACATCCTGGACGCGATCCAGTCCCGCGAGGCCGGCTCGGCCGACTTCGCCAACCTGCCGCTCCCCGAGTCGTACCGCGCGATCACCGTCCACAAGGACGAGGTCGAGATGTTCGCGGGCCTGCAGACCCGCGACAAGGACCCGCGCAAGTCCATCCACCTGGACGAGGTGCCGGTTCCGGAACTCGGCCCGGGCGAGGCCCTGGTGGCCGTCATGGCCTCCTCGGTCAACTACAACTCGGTGTGGACCTCGATCTTCGAGCCGGTGTCCACGTTCGCCTTCCTGGAGCGCTACGGCAAGCTGTCCCCGCTGACCAAGCGGCACGACCTGCCGTACCACATCATCGGCTCGGACCTCGCGGGCGTCGTCCTGCGCACCGGTCCCGGCGTCAACGCCTGGAAGCCCGGCGACGAGGTCGTCGCGCACTGTCTGAGCGTCGAGCTGGAGTCCCCCGACGGCCACGACGACACCATGCTCGACCCCGAGCAGCGCATCTGGGGCTTCGAGACCAACTTCGGCGGCCTCGCCGAGATCGCGCTGGTGAAGACCAACCAGCTCATGCCGAAGCCGAAGCACCTCACCTGGGAGGAGGCCGCCGCCCCCGGCCTGGTCAACTCCACCGCCTACCGGCAGCTCGTCTCCCGCAACGGCGCCGCCATGAAGCAGGGCGACAACGTCCTGATCTGGGGCGCGAGCGGCGGTCTCGGCTCCTACGCCACCCAGTTCGCCCTGGCCGGCGGCGCCACCCCGATCTGTGTCGTCTCCTCGCCGGAGAAGGCCGAGATCTGCCGGAAGATGGGCGCCGAGCACGTCATCGACCGCAACGCCGAGGGCTACAGGTTCTGGAAGGACGAGCACACCCAGGACCCCAAGGAGTGGAAGCGCTTCGGCAAGCGCATCCGCGAACTCACCGGCGGCGAGGACATCGACATCGTCTTCGAGCACCCCGGCCGCGAGACCTTCGGCGCGTCCGTCTACGTCACCCGCAAGGGCGGCACCATCACCACCTGCGCCTCGACCTCGGGCTACATGCACGAGTACGACAACCGCTACCTGTGGATGTCGCTGAAGCGGATCATCGGCTCGCACTTCGCCAACTACCGCGAGGCGTACGAGGCCAACCGCCTCATCGCCAAGGGCAAGATCCACCCCACGCTGTCGAAGACGTACCGCCTCGAGGACACCGGCCAGGCCGCCTACGACGTCCACCGCAACCTGCACCAGGGCAAGGTCGGCGTGCTGTGCCTGGCGCCCGAGGAGGGCCTGGGCGTCCGCGACGAGGAGATGCGCGCCCGGCACATCGACGCCATCAACCGCTTCCGCAACATCTGAGGACACCCGGGGTCATAGATGACTGAGCGTCAGCCCGCCGACGGCAGGCGGGAGAAGGACCGGCCGTGGCTCATGCGCACCTACGCCGGTCACTCCACGGCCGAGGCGTCCAACGAGCTGTACCGGCGCAACCTCGCCAAGGGCCAGACGGGTCTGTCGGTGGCGTTCGACCTGCCGACCCAGACCGGCTACGACCCGGACCACGTCCTCGCCCGCGGCGAGGTCGGCCGGGTCGGGGTGCCCGTCGCGCACCTCGGTGACATGCGCCGGCTGTTCCAGGACATCCCCCTGGAGCAGATGAACACCTCGATGACGATCAACGCCACCGCCATGTGGCTGCTGGCGCTCTACCAGGTCGTCGCCGAGGAGCAGGGCGCGGACATCACCAGGCTCCAGGGGACGACCCAGAACGACATCGTCAAGGAGTACCTGTCCCGCGGCACCCACGTCTTCCCGCCGGGCCCGTCGCTCCGGCTGACGACGGACATGATCGCGTACACGGTCTCCCACATCCCGAAGTGGAACCCGATCAACATCTGCAGCTACCACCTGCAGGAGGCCGGGGCCACACCGGTGCAGGAGATCGCGTACGCGATGTCCACCGCGATCGCCGTCCTGGACGCCGTGCGCGACTCCGGGCAGGTGCCGCGGGAGCGCATGGGCGACGTCGTCGCCCGCATCTCCTTCTTCGTCAACGCGGGTGTCCGCTTCGTCGAGGAGATGTGCAAGATGCGGGCGTTCGGCCGCATCTGGGACACGATCACGCGTGAGCGGTACGGCATCGAGAACCCCAAGCAGCGCCGCTTCCGCTACGGCGTCCAGGTGAACTCCCTCGGCCTGACCGAGGCGCAGCCGGAGAACAACGTCCAGCGAATCGTGCTGGAGATGCTGGCCGTGACGCTGTCCAAGGACGCCCGCGCCCGCGCCGTCCAGCTCCCGGCCTGGAACGAGGCCCTCGGCCTGCCCCGCCCCTGGGACCAGCAGTGGTCGCTGCGCATCCAGCAGGTGCTCGCCTACGAGAGCGACCTGCTGGAGTACGACGACATCTTCGAGGGCTCGAAGGTGATCGAGGCGAAGGTCGCCGAGCTGGTCGAGGCCTCGCTCGCGGAGATCGACCGCATCCAGGAGATGGGCGGCGCGATGGCGGCCGTCGAGTCCGGCTACCTCAAGTCGCAGCTGGTCGCCTCGCACGCCGAGCGCCGGGCGCGGATCGAGTCCGGCCAGGAGAAGATCGTCGGGGTCAACATCTTCGAGTCGACCGAGCCCAACCCGCTGACCGCCGACCTGGACACGGCGATCCAGACGGTCGACCCGGCCGTCGAGGCCCGCGTCGTCGAGTCGCTGCGGCACTGGCGCGACACCCGCTACCAGCCGCCCTTCAACCACCCGCGCCCCTGCAAGGCGCTGGAGCGGCTGAAGGAGGCCGCGCGCGGCACCGAGAACCTGATGGAGGCCACCCTGGAGTGCGCCCGCGCCGGGGTCACGACCGGCGAGTGGGCCGGGGCCCTGCGCGAGGTGTTCGGCGAGTTCCGGGCGCCCACGGGCGTCTCGTCGGCCCCGGTGGCCGTGCCCGCCGAGGAGGGCTCCCAGCTGGCCGGGGTGCGCCGCAAGGTGGAGCTGACCGCCCGCGAGATGGGTGTCGGCAAGCTGCGCTTCCTGGTCGGCAAGCCGGGCCTGGACGGGCACTCCAACGGCGCCGAGCAGATCGCCGTGCGGGCCCGCGACGCCGGCTTCGAGGTGGTCTACCAGGGCATCCGGCTCACCCCGGAGCAGATCGTGGACGCCGCCCTCGCGGAGGACGTGCACGCGGTCGGCCTGTCCATCCTCTCCGGCTCGCACGCGCAGCTGGTGCCGGACGTGCTCGACCGGCTGCGTGTGGCCGGTGCCACAGATATCCCGGTGATCGCAGGTGGCATCATCCCGAACGGTGACGCCGAACAGCTGCGCGCCGCCGGAGTGGCCGCGGTCTTCACCCCGAAGGACTTCGACATCACCGGAATCATCGGCCGCATCGTCGACGAGATCCGGAAAGCGAACAAGCTCGACCCCCTGGAGGTCCCCGCATGACCACCGTCAACCGCCTTCGCCCGCGGCGCTCCTGCCTGGCCGTACCGGGCTCGAACCCGCGCTTCTTGGAGAAGGCGCAGGGCCTCCCGGCGGACCAGGTCTTCCTGGACCTGGAGGACGCGTGCGCGCCGCTCGCCAAGCCCGAGGCGCGGCACACCATCGTGAAGTTCCTCAACGAGGGTGACTGGACCGGCAAGACGCGCGTGGTCCGCGTCAACGACTGGACGACCGAGTGGACGTACCGCGACGTCGTCACGGTCGTCGAGGGCGCCGGCCCGAACCTGGACTGCATCATGCTGCCCAAGGTCCAGAACGCCCAGCAGGTCGTCGCGCTGGACCTCCTCCTCACCCAGATCGAGAAGACCATGGGCTTCGAGGTCGGCCGGATCGGCATCGAGGCGCAGATCGAGAACGCGCAGGGCCTGAACAACGTCAACGAGATCGCGCAGGCCTCCCCGCGCATCGAGACGATCATCTTCGGCCCGGCCGACTTCATGGCGTCGATCAACATGAAGTCGCTGGTCGTGGGCGAGCAGCCGCCCGGCTACCCGGCGGACGCCTACCACTACATCCTGATGAAGATCCTGATGGCGGCCCGCGCCAACGATCTGCAGGCGATCGACGGCCCCTACCTGCAGATCCGCAACGTCGACGGCTTCCGCGAGGTCGCCGGCCGCGCCGCCGCGCTCGGCTTCGACGGCAAGTGGGTGCTGCACCCGGGCCAGGTGGACGCCGCCAACGAGGTCTTCTCGCCCTCCCAGGAGGACTACGACCACGCCGAGCTGATCCTCGACGCGTACGACTACTACACGTCCGAGGCGGGCGGCAAGAAGGGCTCGGCGATGCTCGGCGACGAGATGATCGACGAGGCCAGCCGCAAGATGGCCCTGGTCATCGCGGGCAAGGGCCGCGCCGCCGGGATGCGGCGCACCAGCACGTTCGAGATCCCGGAGGGCTGAGCGCCATGCAGTTCGGACGGACCTACGAGGAGTTCGAGGTCGGCGCGGTGTACAAGCACTGGCCGGGCAAGACGGTCACGGAGTACGACGACCACCTGTTCTGTCTCCTCACCATGAACCACCACCCGCTCCACATGGACGCGAACTACGCGGAGCGGACGACGGACTTCGGCAAGAACGTCGTCGTCGGGAACTACATCTACTCCCTGCTGCTCGGCATGAGCGTGCCGGACATCTCCGGCAAGGCGATCGCCAACCTGGAGATCGAGTCGCTGAAGCACGTGGCGCCGACCTTCCACGGCGACACGGTCTACGGCGAGACGACCGTGCTCGACAAGTGGCCGTCGAAGTCGAAGAACGACCGCGGCATCGTCTACGTCGAGACCAAGGGCTACAAGCAGGACGGCACGCTGGTCTGCGTCTTCCGCCGCAAGGTGATGGTGCCCACCGAGACGTACATCAAGGAGCGCGGCGGCGAGCAGCCGGGCCGCCCCCGGCTCAAGGAGCAGGAGAAGTAACCATGGCCCGTCTCGCCCAGACCCACGGCCTCACGGACGTCCAGCGGGAGATCCTCGCCACGGTCCGGGAGTTCGTGGACAAGGAGATCATTCCCGTCGCGACGGAGCTGGAGCACCGCGACGAGTACCCGCAAGCGATCGTGGACGGCCTGAAGGAGCTGGGGCTGTTCGGTCTGATGATCCCCGAGGAGTACGGGGGTCTGGGCGAGTCGCTGCTGACGTACGCGCTGTGCGTGGAGGAGATCGCCCGCGGCTGGATGTCGGTCTCCGGCATCATCAACACGCACTTCATCGTGGCGTACATGCTCAAGCAGCACGGCACGCAGGAGCAGAAGGACCACTTCCTGCCGCGCATGGCGGCCGGCGACATCCGCGGCGCCTTCTCGATGTCGGAGCCGGGGCTGGGCTCCGATGTGTCGGCGATCACATCGAAGGCGGTCAGGGACGGCGACGAGTACGTCCTCACGGGCCAGAAGATGTGGCTGACGAACGGCGGCACGTCCTCGCTGGTGGCCGTTCTGGTGCGAAGTGACAAAGGACACCCCGAGGGCACCGCGCCCCACAAGTCGATGACCACCTTCCTCGTCGAGAAGGAGCCCGGCTTCGGTGAGGTCCGCCCGGGTCTGACCATTCCGGGCAAGATCGACAAGATGGGGTACAAGGGGGTGGACACCACCGAGCTCATCATGGATGGCCTGCGGATTCCCGCCGACCGGGTGCTCGGCGGGGTCACCGGACGCGGTTTTTACCAGATGATGGACGGCGTCGAGGTCGGCCGCGTCAATGTCGCGGCGCGTGGTTGCGGCGTCGCTCAGCGTGCGTTCGAGCTGGGCGTCCGGTACGCCCAGCAGCGTCACACCTTCGGCAAGCCGATCGCCCAGCACCAGGCGATCCAGTTCAAGCTCGCCGAGATGGCTACCAAGGTCGAGGCCGCTCATGCCATGATGGTGAACGCAGCGCGCAAAAAGGACTCCGGGGAGCGAAACGACCTCGAAGCAGGGATGGCGAAGTACCTCGCCTCCGAGTACTGCAAGGAGGTCGTCGAGGACGCCTTCCGGATCCACGGCGGCTACGGCTTCTCCAAGGAGTACGAGATCGAGCGCCTCTACCGCGAGGCACCGATGCTGCTCATCGGTGAAGGTACCGCCGAGATCCAGAAAATGATCATCGGGCGCAGGCTGCTCGAAGAGTATCGATTCCAGGGCTGAATGTCCGGGACGGGGTGTTTTCTTCGAGAAGAAGATCACACCCCGTAGGCACTCTTCGGCCGCCGACTCGGCTTCCTGACTTACCCAGTTGTGGCGGTTAGCCGCTACGATCGCGGGAAAGCCGCCGTCCCCCCGTCAGAAGCGCGGCATCATTCCGCTACGAAGGTCATTCATGCCCCACAGCCAAACCTCTGCACCTCGCGACAGCCGAGTCGGCGTACGCCTCGCGCGCGGAGCATCGCCGTGGCTTCTCCCGACCGTCGCCACCGCAGCCCTCAGCCTGGCCCGGGCGCGCCGCTCCGGCGCCGCCAAGGCCGTCGCCGTTCCCGCCACCGCGCTCGCGGCGGGGATGCTGTGGTTCTTCCGCGACCCCGAGCGCGAGATCGCCACGGGCCGGGTCATCTCGCCCGCCGACGGTGTGGTGCAGAGCATCATGCCGTGGAAGGACGGCCGGACCCGGGTCGCGATCTTCATGAGCCCGCTCAACGTCCACGTCAACCGCGCCCCCCTGGCGGGCACGGTGACGTCGGTGGAGCACATCCCGGGCGGTTTCGTTCCCGCTTTCAACAAGGAGAGCGAGAACAACGAGCGGGTCGTGTGGCACTTCGACACCGAGCTGGGCGACATCGAGATGATCCAGATCGCCGGCGCGGTCGCCCGCCGGATCGTGCCGTACGTCCCCGAGGGCACCAAGGTGGAGCAGGGCGAGCGGATCGGCCTGATCCGCTTCGGCTCGCGGGTCGACCTGTACCTGCCGGAGGGCGTGGAGGTCGCGGTGGAGGTCGGCCAGAAGACAGTGGCTGGGGTGACTCGCATTGACCGTGACTGATCCGGAGGCGCAGCCGGGCTGGGTCCCCGAGGCCATCGAGGACGACGAGGAGGAGATGCCGCTCTCGCTCCGCCTGTCGATAGCGGACACGCTCACCCTCGGCAACGCCACGTGCGGCTTCATGGCGGTGTACTTCACCACCACCGGCATCCTGATCCCGCACCTCACGGGGAGCCAAGAGACCGGCATGGCCCGCCACAGCGCCGCCACGGCGGTGATCCTGATGCTGTGCGCGGCGGTCTTCGACCTGTTCGACGGCCTGGTGGCGCGCAAGCTGCGCTCGTCGCCGATGGGCGCGGAGCTGGACAACCTCTCGGACCTGATCAGCTTCGGCCTGGCGCCGGCGTACTTCGTCCTGGTCTACGGCATGGTCGCGGACGACGCGCACCAGCGGGTGGCGGCGGTCGGCGCGATCGTCGTGCTGCTGGCGGTGGTGCTCCGGCTCGCGAGATTCAGCTGCGTCACGGTCAAGGACGGCACCTTCCAGGGCATGCCGAGCCCCTTCGGCGCGCTGACGGTGGTCTCGATCGTCCTGCTGGAGCTGCCCTTCGTGGCGACCCTGCTGGCGATCCTCGGCACGGCGTGGCTGATGGTCAGCCGGGTCGAGTACCCGAAGCCGCGCGGCCCGCTGGCGGTCGCGATGCTCTCCTGGATCGTCTCCGCGATGGGTCTCCTCGCCGCCTGGGCCTTCGACGCCCCCGGCGGCCAGCTGCTCCTCCAGACCGGCTGCGCGCTCCAGCTGGTCCTCGGCGCGGTGATCCCCCTGTTCGCCACGGCCCGCCGGGTGAACAACTTCCGCGACAACCGACGCGAGGCGCGGGCGGCACAGCTGCCGTAGCGGTCCTACGACGACGAAAGGCCCCGAACCTGATGGTTCGGGGCCTTTCGCGTGTGCGGAGGGGCGGGGCGCGCTGTCAGGGCAGGGTGCGGAAGAGCAGCCCGTCCGGCGCTTGAGGACGAGGCCCGTCCAGGGCCGAGGCGGGGGTCCGGGGGCGGCAGCCCCCGAGGAGGAGAGGCAGGGCGCAGATTGGCCGCCCGCCCGGGTCTCAGCTCAGGAAGTCCCGCGCGATGGACTCCGCCACCCGCTCCAGGATCGGTCCGGCGTCGGCGATGCACTTCGCCACGTCCGGTTCGATCTCCGTGAGGGGGTACGCGCGGCGGATCCCCGCCCGCCCCAGCGCCTCGGGCGCCAGCGCCAGCCGTCCGCAGACCGCGACGACCTCCTTGCCGGCCGCGCGGGCGGCCGCGGCGACGCCCGCGGGGGCCTTGCCGTGCAGGGTCTGCTCGTCCAGGGAGCCCTCGCCCGTGATCACCAGGTCGGCCCGCTCCAGCGCCGGGGCGAAGCCGAGGACGTCCAGCATGACCTCGATACCGGGCCGGAAGCGGGCGCCGATCAGCAGCGCGCCGTACCCGATGCCGCCGGCCGCGCCCGCGCCCGGCGACTCGGCGTACTCGGCGGCCTTCGCGCCGACGCCGGGCGTCCCGGCGAGCACCTTCGCGTAGTGGGCGAGCGCCGCGTCCAGGGCGGCCACGTCGTCCGGCGAGGCGCCCTTCTGCGGGCCGTACACCGCCGGGGCGCCCTTCGGGCCGGTCAGCGGGTTGTCGACGTCGGATGCGAGGACCAGCTCGACCTCGGCGAGGCGCGGGTCGAGGCCGGACAGGTCGGCCGAGGCGAGGGCGGCGAGGCCTCCGCCGCCGGACGGCACCGGCGCGCCCTCGGCGTCGAGGAACCGCGCCCCGAGCGCGGCCAGCATGCCCGCGCCGCCGTCCGTCGTCGCGCTGCCGCCGACGCCGAAGACGATCGAGCGGGCCCCGGCGTCCAGCGCGGCGCGCAGCAGCTCCCCCGAGCCGTACGTGGACGCGGTCAGCGCGGCGAAGACGCCCTCCGGCAGCCGCTGCAGCCCGCTGGCTTCCGCCATCTCCACGACCGCGGTGTCCCCGCGCAGCGCGAACGCGGCGGTCACCTCGTCGCCCAGCGGCCCCGCGACCCGCACCTCACGGCGCTCGAAGCCTGCGGCGACCGCCGCGGCCACGGTGCCGTCGCCGCCGTCGGCCACGGGCATCGCCTCGACAGCGAGGTCCGGTACGACCCGGCGCAGCCCGGCGGTGACCCGCTCGGCGACCTGTACGGCGGTCAGCGAGCCCTTGAACTTGTCCGCGGCGACGAGCACCCTGCGGGCGCCGTCCTGTGCAGCGTCAGCCACCTTGCTTTTCCCCTTGCTCTTCGAGCCTTGCCCACGTCAAGGCAGTCGCGCCGCTGCGACCATAACCGCAAGGCGCCCCCGCCGTCATGCCCCTGCCCGGAGCGTGGAACGCCGTCCGGCGGGCCGGTGGCGGGCACGCGAAACGGGTAACCCGTCAGGCATGACCTCTCCAGGCACCCCACCGGACCTCGCCGACCGCGTCCTCGGCGGCTGGCTGGGCCGGATCGCGGGCAACATGCTGGGCAAGCCGGTCGAGCAGGGCGAGGTGTGGACCCGCGAGCGCATCGACCGCTATCTGCGCCGCGCCGGCGCCCTGCCGCTGACCGACTACCTGCCCGAGCCACCCGCCGACGCCCACGACCTGCCGCCGCTGCGCCCGGAGTGGCGCGCGTGCGTCCGGGGCCGGATCGACGGCAGCTGCCGCGACGACGACGTCGACTACGCGATCCTCGGGCTGCACCTGCTGGAGACGTACGGCTTCGGCTTCAGTACCGAGCAGGTCGGCGACCTGTGGCTGCTGCGGCTGCCGTATCTGCAGACCTTCACGGCGGAGCGCGCCGCCTACCGCAATCTCGCGAACGGGCGGCGGCCGCCGCTGACCGCGACGTACGACAACCCCTACCAGGAGTGGATTGGCGCCCTGATCCGCGCCGACGTGCACGGCTGGACCCGCCCCGGCGCCCCGCGGGAGGCGGCGTCGCTGGCCCGCCGGGACGCGGTACTCTCGCACACCGGCAACGGCGTCTACGGCGCGATGTGGGCGGCGGCGCTGATCTCCGCCGCGTTCACCGCGCCCACGGTCCGGCACGCCGTCGACACGGCGCTGGGCGTCGTCCCGGCGAGCAGCCGGCTGGCGCGCGCCGTGCGCCGGGTGGTCTCGCTGCACGACACCGGGATGGCCTGGCAGGACACGCTGGCGACGGTGTCCGAGGAGACCGCGGGGCTGCACTGGATCCACGTGGTGCCGAACGCGGCCGTGCTCACCGCGGGGCTGCTGTACGGCGACGGCGACTTCACCCGCACGATCGCGCTCACCGTGCGCGGCGGCCTCGACACCGACTCCAACGGGGCCACGGCGGGCTCGGTGGCCGGGGTGCTGGGCGGTGCGCGGGGCATCCCGCCGCAGTGGACCGAACCGCTGCGGGACACGGTGCGCAGCGCGGTGTTCGGCTTCGACGGGGTGCGGATCAGCGAGCTGGCGGAGCGGACGCTGCGGCTGGCGGGGGCGGAGGCGTAGGGCGGCGCGGGTGAGGTGCGGGGCGGCGCGCTGCCGCACGGGCGGGCTTCGCGCGCCGGGGATGGCGGCCCCGCGCGCTGGTTACCCTTCCAGGATGACCAACGCTCAGGACTTCGCCGCGTACATCGCCGGCCTGCCCCGGGTGCTCGCCGGGGCCGCCGCGCTCTTCCGGGACGCCGAGGGACGGGTGCTGCTCGTCGAACCCAACTACCGGGAGGGCTGGGCGCTGCCGGGCGGCACCGTCGAGTCCGACGACGGCGAGACCCCGCGCCAGGGCGCGCGCCGCGAGACGGCCGAGGAGATCGGCCTCGACCGCACGATCGGCCGGCTGCTCGCCGTGGACTGGGTGCAGGGGCCCGGCCGGCCGCCGCTGGTGGCGTACCTGTACGACGGCGGTGTGCTCGACGAGGACGACTTCAAGGCCATCCGGCTCCAGGAGGAGGAACTGCTGTCCTGGCGGCTGGTCCCCCGCGAGGAGCTGACCGACTACCTGCCGGACGCCCTGGGCCACCGCGTCCTGGCCGCCCTGGACGTCCTGGCGGACGGCTCGGGTCCGGTGGAGCTGGAGAACGGCCGGCGCGTGGCGTGACCCGTGCGACGGGGCTCAGCCCTCGTCGCGCGGCTTGACGTCGACCTCGCGCAGCGCCTCGTCGCGGGTGGCGAGGCGGGCCTCGGTGCGGTGGCCGCGCCGGATGTAGTCGCGCAGGACGAGTTCGACCGCGTCCTGGGGGCTGCCGACACCGGCGAGCACCATGGCTTCCACGACGAGTTCGGCGTCGAGCGAGACGGTGACCTTGGCCATGCGCGGACCTTAGCACCGGCCTCCACGGTGCGGATATGCGTTCGCTTCGGCCGTCCGGCCCGGCCTACGCTCGGCGCCATGAGCAAGCCCCTCGTCGCCCTGCTGACCGGAGCGGGGATCTCCACCGACTCCGGCATCCCCGACTACCGCGGCCCGAACGGTCTCTGGCAGCGGGATCCGCAGGCCGAGAAGCTGGTGACGTACGAGTACTACATGGGCGATCCGGAGATCCGTCGCCGCTCCTGGCGGATGCGCCGCGAGGCCGGGACGCTCGACGCCCGGCCGAACGCGGCGCACCTGGCGGTGGCGGAGCTGGAGAGGTCCGGAGTGCCGGTGCGGGTGATCACCCAGAACGTGGACGGCCTGCACCAGCTGGCCGGGATGCCCGACCGCAAGGTGCTGGAACTGCACGGCACGGCACGCCGGTACGTGTGTACGGCGTGCCACGCGCGCGGCCCCATGGAGGACGCCCTCGCCCGGCTCGACGCCGGTGAGCCGGACCCGCCGTGCCGGGAGTGCGGCGGCATCCTCAAGCCGGCGACGGTGATGTTCGGCGAACGCCTGGACCCGATGGTGCTGGGCGAGGCGGTCGCGATCACGAAGGCGTGCCAGGTGTTCGTCGCCGTCGGCACCAGCCTCCAGGTGCAGCCCGCCGCCGGTCTCGCGGGCGTGGCCGCCGACCACGGCGCCCGCCTGATCATCGTCAACGCCGAGCCGACGCCGTACGACGAGCTGGCCGACGAGGTGATCCGCGAGCCGATCGGCACGGCCCTGCCCGGCCTTCTGCGCAGGCTGGCCGGCCCGGAGCCGTCGCCCGGCGGCTGAGTGGCCCGGCGGGCGCCCGGGTCAGAACAGGGCCGTGCCCGCCTCGAAGTCCAGCAGGCGCTGTTTGCGGGCCAGTCCGCCGCCGTAGCCGGTGAGGCTGCCGTCGGTGCCGACGACGCGGTGGCAGGGGACGATGATGCCGATGGGGTTGCGGCCGTTGGCGAGGCCGACCGCGCGCGACGCCTTGGGGTTGCCGAGGGCGGTGGCGAGCTGCCCGTAGGTGCGGGTCTCGCCGTACGGGATGGTGCGCAGGTGCTCCCAGACGCGGCGCTGGAACGGGGTGCCGTGCAGCCGGAGCGGGAGCGTGAACTCGGTCAGCTCGCCCGCGAAGTAGGCCTCGAGCTGGGCCTCGGCCTCGGCGAAGGGGCGCTCGTCGCGGGGGCCGAAGGTGTCCTCGGCGGGGCGGTGGCGCTGGTCCTCCATGTAGACGCCGCACAGGACGCCGTCGTCGGCGACCAGGGTCAGCGGGCCGTACGGGCTGTCGATCACGGTGTGCCGGCGGTGCTGTGCCGGTGAGGGGCGCCGTGCCGGTGAGGGGTGCTGTGCCGGCGAGGGGTGGCGGGTCGCTGAAGGAAGCTGTGCCGCTGAAGGGTGCTGGGTCACTGTCACTGGACGTCCCTAGACCGGAAGGAAGTTGATGGGGTGGTTGTCCGTCGCCCACAGGTACTGGACGGCGTAGGCCCGCCAGGGCCGCCAGGCCGCCGCGCGGGCGGTGAGCGCCGCGGGGGTGGCGGGCAGGCCCAGGTCGCGGGCGGCGCGGCGGATGCCGAGGTCGGTGGGGAGGAAGGCGTCGGGGTCGCCGAGGGCGCGCATCGCGATGACGTCCACCGTCCAGGGGCCGAAGCCGGGCAGGGCCAGGAGCCGGGCGCGGGTCTGCGCCCAGTCGCTCTCCACGCCCAACCGGAGTGATCCGTCGGCGAGTTCGCGGACCAGGGTGGTGAACGTGGTGCGGCGGGTGCGGGGCATCGCCAGGGACTGCGGGTCGGCGGCGGCGAGCGCGTCCGGTGTCGGGAAGAGGTGGGTGAGGCCGCCCTCCGGGTCGTCGATCCGCTCGCCGTGCGCGGTGACGAGGCGGGCGGCGTGGGTGCGCGCGGCGGCCGTGGACACCTGCTGGCCGAGCACGGCCCGGACGGCGAACTCGGCCTCGTCCACGGTGCGCGGGACGCGCCGGCCGGGTGCCTTGTCGACCAGCGGGGCGAGGACCGGGTCGGTGCGCAGCCGGTCGTCGACGGCGACCGGGTCGGCGTCCAGGTCGAGCAGGCGGCGGCAGCGGCTGATGGCGACGGGCAGGTCGCGCAGGTCGGTGAGGGTGAGGCGGCAGGCGATGTGGTCCGGCTTCGGGGTCAGGGCGGCGACGCCGTGGCCGTACGGGAGGCGCAGGGTGCGGCGGTAGGCGCCGGCGCGCCACTCCTCGACGCCGGGGACGGCGGTGGCGGCGAGGTGGCCGAAGAGGTTGTCGGGGTTGAGCGGGGCGCGGAAGGGGAGGCGGAGGGAGATCGCTCCGGGGGTCGCCGGGGCGGTCCCGCGCGGAGTGCGGCCGCGCAGCTCGCTCGGGGTGAGGGCGTACACCTCGCGGACGGTGTCGTTGAAGGTGCGGATGGAGGCGAAGCCCGCGGCGAAGGCGATCTCCGCCATGGGCAGGGCCGTCGTCTCGATCAGCAGGCGGGCGGTCTGGGCGCGCTGGGCGCGGGCCAGGGCGAGCGGGCCGGCGCCCAGCTCGGCGAGCAGCTGGCGTTCGATCTGCCGGGTGCTGTAACCGAGCCGGGCGGCGAGGCCGGGGACGCCTTCGCGGTCCACGACGCCGTCGGCGATCAGCCGCATGGCCCGGGCGACGGCGTCCGCGCGCTGGTTCCACTCCGGGGAGCCGGGGGTGGTGTCCGGGCGGCAGCGCTTGCAGGCCCGGAAGCCGGCCTGCTGGCAGGCCGCCGCGCTCGGGTGGAACACCATGTTCTCGGGCTTGGGCGGCACGACCGGGCAGCTGGGCCGGCAGTAGATCCCCGTCGTCAGGACGGCGGTGAAGAACCAGCCGTCGAACCGGGCGTCCTTGGACTGGACGGCGCGGACACAGCGCTCGGTGTCGGTGTGCATTCCCGTCTGCATGCGTCCAGCATCGGGCACCGGCCGCCCACGGGCTGGCGAGATTCCGACATCATCCTCGGCCGGCCTGCGCGGACCCGGATCGCCACGCGGACTCCCGCAGCAGCCGCAGCCCGTTCAGTCCGACCAGCACGGTCGATCCCTCGTGGCCGGCGACGCCGAGCGGCAGCGGGAGGTGGCCGGCCAGGTCCCAGACGACGAGGACGGTGATGAAGGTGCCGGCGATGACCAGGTTCTGCACCACCAGGCGGCGGGCGGCGCGGGACAGGCGGACGACCGCGGGGACGGTGGCGAGTTCGTCGCGGACGATGACCGCGTCGGCGGTCTCCAGCGCCAGGTCGGACCCGGCGCGCCCCATCGCGATGCCGGAGTGGGCGGCGGCGAGGGCGGGCGCGTCGTTGACGCCGTCGCCGACGAACAACACCTTGCGGCCGGACTCCTGGAGGGCGCGGACGGCCTTCACCTTGTCCTCGGGCAGCAGTTCCGCGCGGACGTCGGTGAGCCCGGTGGCCTCGGCGACGCGGGCGGCGGTGTGCGCGTTGTCGCCGGTGAGGAGGACCGGGGCGGTGCCGGTGAGGGCGGTCAGCTCGGCGGTGGTCGCCGCGGCGTCGGGGCGCAGGCGGTCGGTGAGGGCGAGGGTGCCGACGGGGACGCCGTCGCGGGTGACGGTGACGACGGTGGCGCCGCGCGGGTCACCGGAGCCGGGGCCCCGGTCGCCGGGCAGGGAGCCTCGGCCGGGGTCTTCGGTGTGGACGGCGTCCTTCGGCCGGCCGACCGTGATCCGCCGGCCGTCCACCGTCGCGGTGACGCCCTCCCCCGGCGTCGCGGTGAACTCCTGCGCCGTGGCGATCGGCAGGTCGCGGGCCCGCGCCGCCGCCACGACCGCCCGGGCCAGCGGGTGCTCGCTGGGGTGCTCCGCCGCGGCGGCGAGGGCCAGCAGCCGGTCCTCGTCGAGCCCGGAGCCGGGCAGCGGCCGTGCGGCCGTGACCTCGGGGGTGCCCTCGGTGAGGGTGCCGGTCTTGTCGAGGGCGGTGGCGTCGACCTCGCCGAGGCGTTCCATCGCGACGGCCGACTTGACCAGGACGCCGTGCCGGCCGGCGTTGGCGATGGCGGACAGCAGCGGCGGCATGGTGGCGAGGACGACCGCGCACGGGGAGGCGACGATCATGAAGGTCATCGCGCGGAGCAGGGCCTCGGTGAGGTTCTCGCCGAAGGCGAGGGGGACGGCGAAGACGGCGAGGGTGGCGGCCACCACGCCCACGGCGTACCGCTGTTCGATCTTCTCGATGAACAGCTGGGTGGGCGCCTTGGTGCGGGACGCCTCCTCGACCAGGGTGACGATGCGGGCGATGACGGAGTCGGCGGGGTCGCGGTCGACGCGGACCCGGAGCGAGCCGGTGCCGTTGAGGGTGCCGGCGAAGACCTCGTCGCCGGGGCGCTTGACCACCGGCAGGGGCTCGCCGGTAATCGTGGCCTGGTCGGCCTCGCTGGTGCCGTCCAGGACCGTGCCGTCGGCGCCGATCCGCTCCCCCGGGCGGATCAGCAGGACGTCGCCGACGGCGAGGTCGGCGGTCGGCACGGTCTCCTCGGTGCCGTCGGCGCGGACCCGGGTCGCGGTGGCGGGCGCCAGGTCGAGCAGGCCGCGCACCGAGTCGGCGGTGCGAGCGGTGGCCAGGGCCTCCAGGGCGCCGGAGGTGGCGAAGATGACGATGAGCAGCGCGCCGTCGAGGACCTGGCCGATCCCGGCCGCGCCCAGGGCGGCGACGATCATCAGCAGGTCGACGTCGAGGGTCTTCTCGCGCAGGGCGCGCAGGCCTTCGAGGGCCGGTTCCCAGCCGCCGGTCACGTAGGCGACCGCGTACGGGATGCCGTAGGCCCACACGGGCGCGCCCCCGAGGTCGAGCGCGAGGCCCAGCAGGAAGGCGACCAGCGCGGCGAGCGCCCAGCGGGCCTCGGGCAGGGCGAGGACGCGGGTGCGGCGGCGCGGCGGCGTCAGGGAGCGGACAGGGGTCGTCTGGGGAGCGAGAGTCGCGGACACATCGCCTCACCATACAGGAACACATGAAGACCCATTCATTCGTTCATATGCGGTGAGTAAGATACTCGCCATGGGTCATGGAGCCGTCACCAGCGCGCAGAGCGCCCCCGAGCGCGTCCGTCTCGACGCGGACAACGTCGCCAAGGTGGCCACCACGCTCCAGGCCCTGTCCACCCCGTCCCGGCTGCTGATCCTCGCCCGGCTGCGCGAAGGGCCGCTGCCGGCCACCGAGTTGGCCGCCGAGGTGGGCATGGAGCAGTCGGCGTGCTCCCATCAGCTGCGCCTGCTGCGCAACCTGGGCCTGGTGGTGGGCGAGCGCCGCGGCCGGTCGGTGGTGTACGCGCTGCACGACCACCACGTGGCCGAACTCCTCGACCAGGCCGTGTACCACGTGGAGCATCTGCGCCTGGGGATCAGCGACGCGGCGGAGTAGCGGACGCGGCAGACGGCGGCGCGGCCGGTGTCCGCGCCGTCAGCGCCCCCAGCACGAACACGTCGATCGCCACCATGACCAGCGCCCACAGCGGCGCGTACGGCAGGAAGAGGAACTGCGCGACCAGGCTGAGCGTGACCAGGGCGAGTCCGGCGGGCCGCGCCCGGGACGCGCCGGTGAGCACGCCCCAGCCGGCCACGGCGACCAGGGCGCCCACGACGACGTGGATCCATCCCCAGCCGGTGAGGCGCACTTCGTAGACGTACCCGCCGATGCGGGCGTAGACGTCGTCCTCGGCGACGGCCGCGATCCCCTGGAGCACGGCCATGACGCCGCCGCACAGCATGAGCACCCCGGCGAGGGTGCCGGCGCCCTGGCCGGGGTGGCGGCCGGAGGGCGGGGCGGGCGCGTCGGTGGTGCCGCGCCGGCGCTCGGCCGTCCAGGCGGTGCCGATCTCGCCCTGCGGCGGGGCGGCCCGGCGCGGCCGGTGCGGCTGCTCGCTCATCCCGCTGTCCGTTCTCTCCGGTTCCGGCCGCCCCGGTCGGGCGGCGCCGGCCCCGGGGGAAGAGCGGGGCCGGTCGACGCCAGCACACAGCCTGGGCGACGGACGGGCGAGCGGATGCGGGCCGTCCGGGTGAACGCGGTCCGGGTGAACGTGATCCGGGTGAACGCGGCTCGGGTGAACGCGGCTCGGTTGAACGCGGTCCGGGCGCGGGTGCGGGTGCGGAAAGGCCGGTGTGCCGGGTCAGAAATTGATCATGTGTCCGGCCAGGCCGTGCACCGCCTCCTTCACCGCCTCCCCCAGCGTCGGATGGGCGTGCACGTTGCGGGCCACTTCGTGGACCGTCAGGTCCCACTGCTGGGCCAGGGTCAGCTCGGGCAGCAGCTCGGTGACGTCCGGGCCGATGAGGTGGCCGCCGATCAGCTCGCCGTGCGTGGCGTCGCTGATCAGCTTGACGAACCCGGTGGAGTCGCCGAGGCCGTGCGCCTTGCCGTTCGCGGTGAAGGGGAACGTGGCGACCTGCACGTCGTATCCCAGGTCGCGGGCCTGGGCCTCGGTGAAGCCGAAGCTGGCGATCTGCGGCTGGCAGTAGGTGGCGCGCGGGATCATCGCGTAGTCGAGTTCCATGGTCTCCGCGCCCGCGATGGTCTCCGCGGCGACCACGCCCATCGCCTCGGCGGCGTGCGCCAGCATCAGCTTCGCGGTGACGTCGCCGATGGCGTAGATGTGCGGCACCGAGGTGCGGCAGCGGGCGTCGATGTCGATCGCGCCCCGGTCGGTGAGCTTCACCCCGGTCCGCTCCAGCCCGTAGCCTTCGACGTTCGGGGCGAAGCCGATCGCCTGGAGCACCTTGTCGGCCTCCAGGACCCGCTGGGAGCCGTCCTTGGCGGTGACGGTGACGCGGACCTGCGGGCCGGACTCGTCGATGGTGTCGACGCGGGTCGAGGTGAGCAGGTCGATGCCGAGCCGGCGGTACTGCTTGGCGAGTTCCGCGGAGACGTCGGCGTCCTCGGTTGGGGCGACCCGGTCCAGGAACTCGACGATCGTGACCTTCACGCCGTAGTGGTGCAGGACGTACCCGAACTCGATGCCGATGGCGCCGGCGCCCGCGATGACGATCGAGCGGGGCAGGTCGTCGGCGAGGATCTGCTCCTCGTACGTCACCACGCGCGCGCTGCGCTTGGTGCCGGGCAGCAGCCTCGGGGTGGCGCCGGTGGCGATGACGCAGTCGTCGAAGCCGATGGTGCGGGTGGTGCCCTCGTAGTCGGTGACCTGGAGGGTGTGCGGGTCGAGGAAGACGCCGCGGCCGTCGAACTCCGTGATCTTGTTCTTCTTCATCAGGTAGTGGACGCCCTTGACCCGGCCGTCGGCGACCTTGCGGCTGCGCCGGAACGCCTCCCCGTAGTCGAAGGTGATCGGCGAGTCCGACCTGATGCCGAAGGTCTTCGCCTCGCGGGTGACGATGTGCGCGAGTTCCGCGTTGCGCAGCAGGGCCTTGGTGGGGATGCAGCCGACGTTCAGGCAGACGCCGCCCCAGTACTTCTCCTCGATGACGGCGACGCGTCTGCCCAGCTGGGCGGCGCGGATGGCGGCGACGTACCCGCCGGGGCCGGCGCCGAGTACGACGACGTCGAAGCGCTCGTCCTGCTCAACCATGCGCGAGGTCCCTTCGGTGCGGTGCGAGCGGTGGGTGCCAGTCCGGATTGTTCCGCCCCGCCCGCCTGCCCGCCACCGGCCGGGACGCGGCACCCCCCTCGTGCCGCCGCCCGTCCCGTACCCGTGCCCCACCGGGCCGGTAACCGTGCCGCTACCTCCGGCGGTGCGCGCCGCCGCCCCCCGCGCGGCGCATCCGGCGCCGTACGACGGCCAGGTCCACGGCGGCGACCACGGCGAGCGCGGCGCAGACGACCGCGAGGACGGTCAGCGGGCCGCGGCCGGGGCTGTCCCCGGGTGCCGAGTCCGCCGCCCAGAGGCCGAGCAGGACGGCGGCCGCGGCGAACAGCGGCAGGAACGCGGCGCTCAGCAGCAGCCGCAGGCGCAGCGCGCTGCGCGCGGTGGCGGGCTCGGTGCCGGTGCGGTCTACCGGCGGGGCGTGGTCGTGGTGCACGGCGGGTCTCCTCACGGCCGTGACGGCCGCGTTCAGCGGTTGGGGGCCGCGCGGCTGATGTCGGCGAGGGCGGAGTGCGGGTCCTCGGTGGTGGCGAGGTCCCCGAGGGTGACCATGCCGACGGGGCAGCCGCCGTGCTCCACGACGGGCAGCCGGCGCAGGGCGTGCCGCCGCATCAGCTCCACGGCGTGGTCGGTGGTGTCGTCCGGGTCGAGGGTGATCACGGGCGGCCGGGTGCACAGCGAGCCGACGGTGGTGACCCGCGGGTCGCGGCCCTCGGCGACGGCCCGGACCGTGATGTCCCGGTCGGTGAGGACCCCGAACAGATCACAGTCGTAGGCCACGAGGACGTCGCCGATGTTCTGCTCGCGCATGACCCGGGCGGCCTCGGTGAGGGTCGTCATGGGTTCGACGGCGGTCGCGCCCGGCGACATCACGTCCCGCACGTGCCTGGTCGTGGCGGTCATCGCGGTACCTCCTAAGCCTGTGTGCAGGGCCTTGAGGACGTCGTCGTCGGTGAGCTGGCCGAAGTCGTCGTACCAGAGGCCCACCGCGTGGAAGGGGCTCGGGCGCAGCAGGCAGACGACGTCGTCGGCCTCGTGGCGCAGCAGCTCGACCGCATCGTGGGAGGCCACGGGCACGGCCACGACGATCCGCTCCGGCTGCCGGCGGCGCACCGCGTGCACGGCGGCGCGGGCGGTGGCGCCGGTGGCGAGGCCGTCGTCGACGAGGATGACGGTCCTGCCCTCCAGCTCCGGCGCGGGGCGGCCCTGGCGGTAGCGCTCCTCACGGCGGCGCAGCTCGGCCCGCTCCCGCTCCACCACGGGGGCGAGGTCGTCCTCGGTGAGGCCGGTCTGCTCCATGGACCGCCGGTCGAACAGCGGCGGCTCGTCGCCGGCGAGGGCGCCGACGCCGTACTCCTCGTGGGACGGCACGCCGATCTTGCGGACCACGAGCACGTCGAGGGGTGCGCCGAGGGCGCGGGCGGCCTGCTCGGCGACGGTGACACCGCCGCGTGGCAGGGCGAGGACGACGGGGTGCGGCAGGAGGCCCTTCTCCTGGAGGATGCGCAGATGCTCGGCCAGCTCTCGGCCGGCGTGCGCGCGGTCGTGGAACCGTGCCGTCATGTGTCCGCCCCCGTCCGGTCCGTGTTCCGGTGCGTCTCGTGCTCGGCCGCGCGGGCCGGCCGACCGCTCGCCGGTGCCGCCGCTTCCGTTGCCTCTGCTGGTCCCGCTGTTCCCGCTGGTCCCGCTGATCCCGATGGTTCCGTTGCCTGTGCCGTTCGTCCGGTCGCCGGGTCCGTCCCGACGCCCGTCCCGACACCCGTCCCGTCGTCCGTCCCGCCGATCCGCAGGCGGCGCCGTTTCGGCGTCGCGGACTTGGGCATCCGGACCCGCAGGACGCCGTCGGTCAGCTCCGCCTCGGCCCGCTCAGGGTCGGCTCCCGCGGGCAGGGTGGTGCGGTAGAGGAAGCGGCCGTCGGGCCGGGAGAGGGTGCGTGCCCGCTCCTCCTCGCCGAGTTCGCCGGAAATCCGCAGTTCGTGTGCGTCGATGTCGACGGCGATCCGCTCGCGCGGGACGCCGGGCAGCCGGGCGTGGATCTCGTAGGCGTCGTCGGTCTCCTCCTCCTCGACCGCGGGCCCCCAGGCGACGCCGCCCCAGGCCGGCGCGGTGCCCTGGTCGCCGGCGCGGTCCGCATCCGTGTCACGCCGCAGCCGCCGCAGCTCCGCGAGCGGGTCCCAGTCCCACGGTCCGCCGCCCCGGCCCGGCCCCCGCCGCGGCTCCAGGGGGCCGCCGCCACGCCGCGCAGGCGTGTTCATGGCACGCCTCCCTTCTGTGAGGTCCCTCAGGAGCCCCGGGTTTCCCCCGCGGCACGAACCACACGCGCCGTCCCGCGCGGTGTCGTCCTACGGTGGAGAGATGGGCGGCGATGTCGTGACGCTGTTCCTGTGCGGGGACGTGATGCTCGGGCGCGGCGTCGACCAGATCCTCGCGCACCCCGGTGATCCGGGGCTGCGGGAGGAGTACGTCCGTGACGCCCGCGGCTATCTGGCGCTGGCGGAGGCGGTGAACGGGCCGGTGCCCGCGCCGGTGGACCCCGCGTGGCCGTGGGGCGAGGCGCTGGCGGTGCTGGCCGGGGCGGCGCCCGCGGCGCGGATCATGAACCTGGAGACGGCCGTGACGGCGGACGGCGCGTTCGCGCCCGGCAAGGCGGTGCACTACCGGATGCACCCGGCGAACCTGCCCGCCCTGACGGTGGCCCGCCCCGATGTGTGCGTGCTCGCCAACAACCACGTTCTGGACTTCGGCCGGCGGGGCCTGGCGGAGACCCTGGAGACGCTGGCCGGCGCGGGACTGCGGACGGCGGGCGCGGGCCGGGACGCGGACGAGGCGTACGCGCCCGCCGTGATCGGCACCGGCTCCGGCGCCCGGGTGCTGGTCTTCGCGCTGGGCATGACGTCCAGCGGGATCCCGCCGGGCTGGGCGGCGACCGCGGAGCAGTCCGGCGTGGCCTATGTGCCGACGCCCTCTCCCGCGGCCGCCGAGGCGGTCGTACGCCGGGTGCGGCAGGTCCGGCGCCCCGGCGACCTGATGGTGGTCTCCGTGCACTGGGGGTCCAACTGGGGTTACCGCGTGCCGCAGGAGCAGGTCCGTTTCGCGCACGCGCTCGTCGACGGCGGGGTGGACGTGGTGCACGGCCACTCCTCGCACCACCCCCGCCGGATCGAGGTGTACGGGGAGCGGCCGGTGCTGTACGGCTGCGGCGACTTCATCGACGACTACGAGGGAATCACCGGCCACGAGGAGTACCGCGACGACCTGCGGCTGGCCTTCCTGGTCTCCCTCGACGCGGGGACGGGACGGCTGGCCGGGCTGCGCATGGTCCCGTTCCGGGCGCGGCGCCTGCGGCTGGAGCACCCCACCGCCGACGACCGCGCCTGGCTGCACGCGACGCTCGACGGGATCGCCGTCGGCGCCGCGGTCGTGCCCGGGCCGGGCGGCACCCTCGAAGCCGCTGGTGACGCCTCACCCCTCGGTGGCCGTGGGCCTGCGGGCAAGCCGCATCGCGTCCTCGACGTCCGGAAGGGGCCGCAGCCGGTAGGTGTAGGAGTAGTCGCGGTCGGCGAACAGCTTGTACTCGTCGTGGGTGTGGGCGCCCCAGCTGTTGTCGCCGCCGACGCCCATCTGCCGGTGGCTGACGCGCAGGACGACCTCCTCGCGCGGGGTGAGCTGGTAGTCGTGGCGCACCCCGTCGGACAGGTCCTCGGGGGTGAAGTGGGAGGCGTTGACCTCCAGCAGTCCGTCGCCGCTGACCAGCAGTCCGGCGCCGCTGTCGTCGGTGAGGGCGATCCAGCGGACGTCGGTCTTGTTGCCGTTCTCCTGGGGGCGGATGTACGGCGTCCACTGTCCGGCGACGGTGCCGGAGTACACGCCGACGTCGGTGCCGTTGTTGCGGTCCCAGTGGTTCTCCTCGGGGCCGCGCCCGTAGTAGCGCAGCAGCTCCAGGCGACCGGGCAGCAGGAGCAGGGCGCCGACCTCGGGGATGTACGGCAGGCTGGGCGCGCCCGGGTGCAGCGTGTGGTCGACCTTGATCTCGCCGTTGCCGAAGACGGTGTAGGTGGTGGTGAAGGTGGAGGCGACGGTGGTCGGGAGGGTGCCGGTGACGGTGACCTCGACGGCCTTGTCGCCGAGGGTGCGCAGCCGGACGTCCGAGACGGTGCGGTGGGCTCCGGCGTCGCGCCAGGTCTGGTTGCGGATGTGCTGTCCGTTGCCCTTGTCGTTGTCGGTGGGGGCCCGCCAGAAGTTGGGGGCGGGCCCGGAGAGGATCAGCGGCTTGCCGCCGGCCTCGTAGGAGGTGAGGACGCCGGCGCGCTTGTCGACGGTGACGGAGAAGGCGGCCCCGGTGACGGTGATCTCGCGGTCGCCGTCGGTGTGGCGCAGCGCGGGCACGCTGTCCAGCGGCACGGGGGTCACCTCGGGGGCGCCGGCGTCGAGGGGGATCTGCTGCCGGGCGATCTCGAAGCCGCGCGCGGCCCACGGGGTGGGCTCCCGGGTGGTGAAGGACAGCTCGAGGAAGAACTCGGTGCCGGGCGGCGGGTCCTGCGGCAGCCGCACGGGCAGGGTGATGTGTTTCGTGGACAGGGGCGGTACGTCGAGCTGGTCGCGGGTGAGTCTGCCGCGCTGGACGGTCTCGCCGTCGGCGACGAGGGCCCAGTGGCCGTCGTAGGCGCGGAGGTTGGTGAACAGGTACTCGTTGGTGAGGGTGACCGCGCCGGGGCCGCCGTCCGCGGGGGCGGCGCCCACGGCCTGGTGGACGCGTCTGATCTCGGCGGCCTTGCCGGTGTGGCCGCGGTCGGCGGTGACGATGCCGTCGGCGACGAAGTTGCCGTCGTTGGGGTTGTCGCGCCAGTCGCCGCCGTAGGCGAAGAAGGTCTTCGCGCGGGGCTTCTTCTCGGTGCGGACGGCGGTGGCCGCGTCGAACCAGAACCGTACGCCGTCGTCGCCGGGGCCGCGCTCGGCGGAGGCGAGTTCGGCGGCGGTGAGGGCGCGGGCGTAGACGCGGGCGCGGCGGATGGTGCCGCTGAACTCGCGGGTCTGGTGGTCGGCGTCGGTGGCGAGGGCGAGGGGCGCGGTGGTGCTGGAGGGCCGCCGGGTGGTGGTGCGGGTGGCCCGGACCCGGCCGTCGACGTGGAGGGTGAGGGTGCCGGCGTCGGCGTCGTAGACACCCGCGACATGGTGCTCGCGGCCGGTCCAGTCGTCGGGCAGCGCCCAGCTCGCGGTGATCCACTGGCCGTCGCCGTGGATGAAGAACTCCAGGTTCCGGTTGGTCTGCTTCAGGGCGTACTGGGTGTCGCCCTTGGCGAGGATGGGCTGGTGGTAGCCGAGGACGTGCGGGGTGATCCAGGCCTCCAGCGTGAGCGAGCCGGTGAGGTCCAGGCGCTCGTCGCGGGGGAAGACGGTGCCGCCGAAGACGCCCTTCGTCCGGTCGAAGGTGCCGCCGGGGGCCATGATCTCACCCTGGAGGCGGGCGGGGCCGGTCTCGGTGAGGAGGATGCGCGGGGGGACGGGCCAGGTCAGCGACTGGTCGGCGAAGTCCCAGATCCAGCCGCCCTGGAGGACGTCGTAGCGGCGGACCAGGTCCCAGTACTTCTTGAAGTTGCCGTTGGAGTTCCCCATCGCGTGGGAGTACTCGATCATCACGTACGGCCGGATGTCGGCGGTGTCCTTGGCGCGGGCTTCGACGCGCTGCGGGGTGTCGTACATCTCGGAGCGGATGTCGCTGATGCCCGGGCGGTCGTCGCCCTCGTACTGGATGACGCGGGTGGGGTCGTAGGAGCGGATCCAGTCGTGCATGGCGGTGAAGGTGGAGCCGCCGCCTGCCTCGTTGCCGAGGGACCAGATGACCACCGAGGCGTGGTTCTTGTCGCGGTGCACCATGTTCTGCGCGCGGGCGAGGCAGGCCTCGGTCCACTCGGGGTGGTCGCCGGGGTACTCGTCGCGGATGCCGTGGGTCTCCAGGTTGGTCTCGTCGACGAGGTAGAGGCCGTACTCGTCGGCGAGTTCGTACCACAGCGGGTTGTTGGGGTAGTGCGAGGTGCGCACGCTGTTCATGTTGAGCCGCTTGATGAGGCGGATGTCGCGCACCATGTCCGCGCGGGTGAGCGCCGTACCGCGGTCGGGGTGCATCTCGTGGCGGTTGGTGCCGCGGAAGGAGACCGGCTTGCCGTTGATCCGCATCAGCCCGTCCCTGAGCGCGAACTCGCGCAGACCGACGCGGTGCGAGAGGGTCTCGGTCACCTTTCCGGCGGGGTCGCGCAGCTGGAGGACGGCGGTGTAGAGGTAGGGGTCCTCGGCGGACCACAGGCGCGGTTCGGGGACGGCCCGGGCGGCCTCGACGGTGGTCTCGCCGCCGGCCGGGACGTCGGCGGACTGCCGGAGGGGGCGGCGCCAGACGGGCCGGCGGTCGGCGTCGTAGAGCGTGATGTCGACGGTGTACCGCCCGGCGGAGCCGTCGGACCGCCGCTCCGGTGCGCCGGTCGGTTCGCCGTAGTCGCGGATGTGGGCGGTGACCTTCAGTTCGGCGGCGGTGCAGTCGTCGCTGAGCGGGGTGTCCAGCTTGAAGTCGCGCAGGTGCACGGGCGGCGTGGAGTAGAGGTAGACCGAGCGGAAGATGCCGCTCAGCCGGATCATGTCCTGGTCCTCCAGCCAGTCGCCGTCCGAGTAGCGGTAGACCTCCACCGCGATCTGGTTGGTGCCGGGCTTCAGGTGCGGGGTGATGTCGTACTCGGCGGGCGTGTACGAGTCCTCGTGGTAGCCGGCGAGCTTGCCGTTGATCCACACGTAGTGCGCCGATTTGACGCCCTCGAAGTGCAGGAAGGTGCGGCGGCCGGTCCACGAGCGCGGGACGGTGAAGGTGCGGCGGTACTGGCCGACCGGGTTGTAGCGGGTCGGCGCGGCGGGCGGGCGCGGCTCCTCGCCGAGGCCGTTGGGGCCCCAGTAGGGGTAGGTGATGTTGAGGTAGACCGGGCGGTCGTAGCCGTGCAGCTGCCAGACGGAGGGGACGGGCAGGGTGTCCCAGTCGCTGTCGTCGAGGTCGGTGCGGTGGAAGTCGGGGTCGCGGTCGTCGGGGCGCTCGGCGTAGGCGAACTTCCAGGTGCCGTCGAGGCTGAGGCGGTACGGCGAGCGGGTGCGGTCGGCGTCCAGGGCCTGGCCGGGACCGGCGTAGGGCATCAGTGTGGTGTGCGGCGGTTCGGTGCCGAGCCGGAAGACGTCGATGCGGCCGTTCCACTCGGTGCCGTCGGGCGCGGCGAAGGGGCCGGTGGCCGGTGTGGCGGCGGGCCGGCCGTGGGCGTGCGCCGTGCCGGGCGGCGCGGACAGGGCGAGTGCGCCGAGGACGGCGGCGCCGCCTTCGAGCAGTCGGCGGCGGCTGACGACCGGGCGGTGGTGGTGGTGGTCGGCGGGCGGTTCGGGGCGGTGGGCGTGCGGCGCGTGCGGGTGCGGCATGACCGTGACCTTCCTCGGGGGTGAACCACTCAACTCGCGGGCCCCAGGGGACTTCTGAGCCGCAGTCACACTAAAACTCCAACAGATTCGAAGCAATGACGCCGTCGTTGTGTGTGCGATTCTGTTGGGCCAGTCGGCCGATATCCGACCCTTACGGCCCCCTGGCGTCCACTGCGACCCTTGACGGCCGCGCTGTGGCGCAGCCCACACCCTCCGGCGGAAAAATTCGCCGCGCCACGCTGATCGAACGGCCCCGCTTTTGCGTACCTCCTGGCGTACCACCCGCTCGCGTCTGGAGGCAGCATGCGGATGTCCCGCAACACGGCAGGAAGCATCTTCGTGTTCGGCGCGCTGGGTCTGACCCTGGCGGCGCTCGCGTATCCCGCCATGCTCGGAGTGGAGAACACGTCCACGACGGCGGACCGCATCATCGCCAACACCCGCTACGGTCCGTTGACCGAGGCCGACCGTGACTTCGTGGTGAAGGTGCGGGCGGCGGGGCTGTGGGAGTACCCGCTGGGCGAGCTGGCGATGGAGCGGGGCACCACGCCGGAGATGAAGGAGGCCGGCGCGCACCTGATCGTCGGTCACGCCCGGCTGGACGAGACCTGCCGCCGGATCGCGCCGGAGCTGGGCATCACCCTGCCCAACCAGGCCAGTCCCCAGCAGCAGCAGTTCGTGGCGACGGCGGCGGCGGAGAACGGGCGGCAGTTCGACTCGACGGCGGTCACCATCATGCGGGTGACGCACGGGCAGATCTTCCCGGTCGTCGCCAAGGTCCGCGCGAACACCCGCAACAGCCTGGTGCGGCAACTCGCCGACCAGGCCAACGACACGGTCCTGGACCACATCACCGTGCTGGAGAAGACCGGGCTGGTCAATCACGAGCAGGTGAACTTCCAGCAGACCTCCCCGCCGAAGCTCCCCCAGGAGCAGCTGACCCCGCCCCCGCCGCAGCCGGGCGCGCCGGTGCTCGCGCTGGAGCCGCGGCCGGACCTGAACATCAACACGGCGGCGCCGTCACCCTCGCCGACCCCCGCGCCGACCTCGCGCTGAGGAGCCGTCCGGGTTATTCCCGCGCATCCATCGGCCTGCCTATGCCGGACATCGGATTCGTCATTGGAAAAGCCCCACCGGGCAGGCCTAACGTCGACGGCATCCTGAGCACCCCCCTTCCGGGAGAAACAGCATGTCGAAGATCCTTTTCGTGATGACCGGCGCCGACCACTGGACGCTCGCCGACGGCACCCTGCACCCCACCGGCTTCTGGGCCGAGGAGGCCGTCGCGCCGTACGAGGCGTTCAAGGCCGCCGGGCACGAGATCGTCGTCGCGACGCCGGGCGGGGTCGTGCCGACGGTCGACAAGGCCAGCCTGGCCGCCGAGGTCAACGGCGGCCAGGAGGGCGCCGACCGGATCGCGGCGGCGCTGGCCGCGATGACCGAGCTGGAACGGCCCGTCCGGCTGGAGGACGTCGTCCTCGACGAGTACGCGGCCGTCTTCTACCCCGGCGGTCACGGCCCGATGGAGGACCTGGCCGTCGACGAGACCTCCGGCCGGCTGCTGGTCGAGGCGCTCGACTCCGGCAAGCCGCTCGGCGTCGTCTGCCACGGCCCGGCCGCGCTGCTCGCCGCCACCCGCGAGGACGGCTCCAACGCATTCGCCGGCTACCGCGTGGCCGCCTTCACGGACGCCGAGGAGGTGCAGGGCGGCCTCGCCGGCAAGGCGAAGTGGCTCCTGCAGACCCGTCTCACCGAGGCCGGTCTCGACGTCCGCGCCGGTGAGCCGTGGGCCCCGAACGTGATCGTGGACCGCAACCTCGTCACCGGCCAGAACCCGGCGTCCTCCGCGCCGCTGGCCGCGGAACTGCTGAAGCAGCTGGGCTGAGCGCGCCCGGAGGCGGCGGGACGCGGCGTCAGGCCGCGCCCGCCGCCTCCGCCGCGATGCGGTCGAACTGCGCGCCCATCGCCTCGGACAGGGCCCGCGCGGCGGAGAGGGGGCGGACCATGACGGTGAAGTCGTCGATGCGCCCCTCGTCGTCGAAGTGCAGGAAGTCGCAGCCGTGGATCCGCTTGCCGTTCACGGTGGCGGTGAACACGAAGGCGTGGTCGCGGCCGGCGACGTCGACGATCTCGCGCACGTAGGCGAAGTCCTCGAAGACGCGCATCACTGCGCGCAGGATCGCCGCGGTGATGGCCTTGCCCTCGTACGGCTTGAAGGCGACGGGGCTGGTGAAGACCACGTCGTCGGCCAGCAGCGCCTCCAGCGCCCGGGTGTCGCGGTCCTCGACGGCCTTGCGGAACGGGTGCATGGGCGGGCCGCCCCTCTCCATAGTCAACGAATTGAATAGGTGCACTGGAGAGTAGGGTGAGGTCATGGCACTGCGCAATGCCGTGATGGCGGCCCTTCTGGAGGGAGAGGCCTCCGGATACGACCTGGCCAAGAGCTTCGACGCCTCGGTGGCCAACTTCTGGACCGCCACACCCCAGCAGCTCTACCGGGAACTGGACCGCATGGAACGGGAGGGCCTGGTCAGCACGCGCGTGGTGCGCCAGGAGCGGCGCCCGGACAAGCGGATGTTCTCCCTCACCGAGGCCGGATACGCGGCCCTGCGCTCCTACGTCGCCGACCCGATCGGCAAGCCCACCGCGATCCGGGACGGCCTGCTGGTCAAGGTGCAGTGCGCCGACCTCGGCGACCTCGACGCCGTACGCGCGGACGTCGCGGAGCGCGTCGCCTGGGCGCGGGCCAAGCTCGCCCGCTACGAGCGGCTGCGGGAACGGCTGCTGCAGGGGCGGGACGAGGAGGAGTACCTGGCCCGCGCCGAGCGTGTCGGGCCGTATCTGACGCTGCTGCGCGGGGTGTCCTTCGAGGAGGAGAACATCCGCTGGGGCGAGCGGGCGCTGCGGGTGCTGGAGGCGCGCGCCGGGTCCCGTGGCGGTGCGATAGGGAACGACTAGGGTCGGTCCTGTGAGGCATAGGAATCCCGATGGCCCGGCGGGCGGCGCTCTCGAGGTGCCCGCGCCCCAGCCGGTGGCGGACCTGAACCTGCTGCGCACCTTCCTGGCGGTGTACCGCTCGGGTTCGTTCACCGCCGCCGCGGGACTGCTCGGCGTGTCACAGCCCACCGTGACCACGCAGATCCGGGCGCTGGAGCGGCAGTCGGGGCGGGAGCTGTTCCAGCGGCTGCCGCGGGGCGTCGCCCCGACCGCCGTCGCGCACGATCTCGCCGCCCGGGTGGCCGCCCCGCTCGACGCGCTCGCCGCGGCCACCGGGCTGGAGCCGGGCGCCGCCGAGCGGACCGCGCCGGTGCACCTGGCGGGGCCCGCCGAGCTGATGTGCCTGCGGGTGCTGCCGGCCCTCGCCCCGCTGACCGCCGAGGGGCTGCGGCTGCGGCTGACCCCCGGTCTGACCGACCCGCTGCTGGAGGAGCTGCGCGCCGGACACCACGACCTGGTCATCGCCACCTACCGGCCGCGCGGGCGCACCCTGACCGCGGTGCCCCTGATGGACGAGGAGTTCGTCCTCGTCGCCGCGCCCCGGTGGGCCGGCCGGGCGGCGGACCGCGACGCCGCCGGCGGCCCCGACGCGCTGCGGGACGTCCCGCTCGTCTCGTACGCGGAGGACGTGCCCATCGTCCGCCGCTACTGGCGCCATGTCTTCGGCACCCGGCTGTCCCGGCCCGCCGCCCTCACCGTCCCGGATCTGCGCGGGGTGCTCGCCGCGGTCGTCGCGGGGGCCGGGTTCACCGTGCTGCCGCGCTACCTCTGCCAGGAGGAGCTGGCCTCGGGGGCGCTGGTGCCGTTGCTCGAACCGGAGGATCCGCCCATCAACACCGCCTACCTGGTGCAGCGCCCCGGCCGCCCCGACAACCCGGACGTGGTCCGGGTCCGCGATCTCCTCCTGGAGGCGGGCCGCACCTGGTGACCGGGGCCGGCCGCGCACATCGCGCGGGGCGGGGACTCCGCTCGACGACCGTGCGCGCTATCGGGGCGGTCTGGTCCCACAGGGCCAGGATCTCGTTGGCGGAGTCCACGACCGGCAGCGGGTCCTGGTCGCCGCGCCCTCGATGCCGGCGGCGAGCAGCCCCCGCGGCACGGCCCGCGCGCCCCTCGATGCCGGCGGCGAGCAGCCCGCGCGGGACGGCCCGCGCGTCGCGCAGGACCCGCCACTCGCGCGGCGCCGGCTCCAGGTGCGTCGCGGAGTCGTGGACCGAGGTCAAGGGGGGCTCCGGCGGCTTCGTCGGTGCGGTCGGGGAAGTGGAGGTGAAGCGGCCGCGAGCCCCCGAGCACCACTGACAGCGCGGTCCCTCACACCGCGCTCGCGTCCACGCGCGGGGCGGTCGGCCGCGCGGCCGGCTGGGGCTGCGGGAGGACGCCGCCCGAGATGTGGAGTCCCTCCGCCGGCCGGCCTCCCTCGGCGAGGGCCCGGCCGAGCGGGGTCGCGGTGTGCCACACGGTGTTGGCCACCCGGCGGCTGAGGATGAGACCGGCCTCGCGCAGCACGGCGGCGTGCTCGCTGGCGGAGGCGGCCGACACCCCCAGCCGCCGGGCGATCCCTCCTCCCGTCGTGCCGCCGGACGCCGCGACCTCCTCCAGGACCGCGGCGCGGGTACGCCCCAGGAGGCGGGCCAGAGCCACGGGCCCCGGCACCGCGGAGTCCTCCGTGAGCAGCTGCAGGCCGCGGTTCGCGGGGTAGACCAGCACGGGGTCCAGCCCGTCGTCGAGCAGCGTGACCGGCCTGCCCCAGCAGAAGTAGGAGGGGATCAGCAGCAGCCCCCGCCCGTCCAGGACCAGGTCCTGGCGCACCGGGTAGTCCACCTTCAGCACCGGCGGGTCCCAGCGGACCAGCGGATGGATGGTGCCGAGCAGCCGTTCGACGCCACCGTCGAGGAAGTCCCGCAGGCGCATGGTGCGTTCGGCCTCGACGACGGCGCGTATGCGGTGCCACGAGCGCGAGAGCACCCGCTGGTGGTACCGGAACATGGCCGTGCCCAGCTCGCGCATCGCCGCCGCGTCGCCCTCGGCCATCCGCCGCAGCCACGGCGTCTGCCCGCGCTGGGCGGCCAGCAGGGCCAGTTCGGCGCGCAGCCGCGCGCGGTCGACGCTCATCACGGCCTCCAGGGCCGACTCCAGGTCGGCGCCCGCGGCCGGGGTGAGGAAGTCGGGCGAGTAGCCGCGCGGCGGCGCCAGTTGGAGGAGCAGGGAGATCGACGGATCGGGTCCGGTCAGCGTCTCGGCCCGCCAGGGGCCGAACACGATGTGGTCCGGGGAACCGCCGAGCGCGTGCAGGCTCAGCAGCATCTCCCAGACCGGGTCCGGCTGCGGAGCGAGTCGCACCCGGCCCAGATCCTCCGTGGAGAAATGGACGTGCAGCACAGGCAGTACCCCCCGTGGGCGACCAGCTGTCGACTGTCTGCCAAGAGTCTCACGCGGGTCTGACAGTCGTACGCGGCCGACGACGCGGGCCGCGCCCACGGGGGTGTTTCGGGTGAGCCCGAAAGTGGGTGCGGGGTGACGGCGTCGTTGCCAGGCTGACGGTGACCAAGTGACCGCAGAACGACGGTCCGTGCGCGGGAGACGACCGCGCGGGCACGGGCCGGAGGAGACACCCACGGCAGGCGCCACGGTCCTCGACCGGGACCGGAGCACGGCGCCCCGCCGTCGGCCGTCGGGCCGGGGCCGCCGCACGCGCCCCCGCGCCCGCGCAGTGTTCACACAGCGGGTGAGGGGGAACCGTGCGGGGATTGGGTGTGCTGTCGGTGCTGTTGCTCGGCGTACTCGTCGGCTGCGGGCCGGCCGGGGAGCCGGCCGCGCCGGACGCCGGGCCGGAGCGGGCGCTGCCGCGCGAGGTCACGGCCGAGGAGTCGGCGACGCTGCGCCGGGCCGAGCTGGTGCTGGAGCGGCGGTGCATGGCGCGGGCCGGGTTCGACCTCCCGCCCGTGCCCGAGCCGGCGCGCACCGGGCCACCGCCGCCGCCGATGCGCCTCGTCCTCGCCGACACCGCGTGGGCGCGCGAACACGGCTACGGGTCCCTGGTCGGCACTCCCGGACAAAGCGCCGCTGCCCGCGCGGAGGACCCGGTGGAGCGGTACGTCCGCGGCCTGACACCACAGCGGCGGGCGGCGGCGCTGCGCGCGTGGCAGGGCGGCGGCCGGGACACCGTCGAGGTGACGCTCCCCAGCGGCATGACCACCGGGCGCAGCACCCGCGGCTGCACCAGCGAGGCCCGCGGTGAGCTGTACGGCGACTTCCGCACGTGGTTCGGCGCCGACGCGGTGGACCGTGACGTCGTGTCGCTGGCCCTGAGCCGCGCGGAGGCCGATCCGGCGGTCACCGAGGCGTTGCGGGGCTGGTCGGCGTGTGTGGCCGGGCGCGGGCTGCCCCACGCCTCGCCGCACCGCCTGCGGGCCGCGCTGGGCACGTCGGCGCCCGAGGCCGAGGAGATCCGGTACGCCGTCGCCGAGGCCGGCTGCGCGGTCTCCTCCGGCCTGGCGGAGGCCGCGGCGGACGCCGAGCGGCGGCACCTCTGCGCACTGCGCGCACGGTACCGGGCCGATGTGGCCAACGCCCGCGGCATGCGGCTGGCCGCCCTGCCGGAGGCGGAACGGATCGTCCGCGGCGAAGACCCGTCGCGGCAGAACACCTTGAGGGGACGAGGTACGACATGAACGGCATCAGGCAGTACGCACGCACCGCCCTGGCCCTGACGGCGGCGGCCCTCGTCGGGCTCGCCGGCCCGGCGGTCCCCGCGGCGGCCGCGGGATCACCCGCGCCGAAGCCGGGAGCGCCGACCCCCGTACGGTCCGGGGCGGACCTGAGCACGGTGGCCGCGGCGGACGCGGACGGCTACCTCTACGCCTTCGACCTGCCCTACTTCGAGGGCGACTACTGCAAGTGGGACCGCGACGACGAGTGGTGGGGCGACGACTGCGGCGGCTTCAACGACCGGGCCACATCCGTCTGGAACAACGGGTTCCCCGGCTACTACAGCGAGGTCGCGCTCAAGCGGGACATCAACCTCGGCACGAACCTGGCGCGGCTGTGCATCGAGGCCGGCAACTACTACGCCGACCTGTCCCTGGGCTACGAGAAGTTCCTCGACGGCATCCACGCCGACAACGCGATCAGCGGGCACTACTGGTTCACCGACGACGCGGACTACATCCACGACCCGCACTACGGCTGCTGAGGTCCCGCGCGCCCCGGCGGCGCGGGTCGCCGCGCCGCCGGGGCCGTCCATCGCCCCGCACCCCACTCCGCACCGACGGTGAAACGAGGAGCCATGTCCATCACGATCAACAAGCGCGCCACCTGGGGCAAGTACGCGAGCGAATCGACGCAGGAGCACGCCTCGTCGCCCCCCAGACCCTCCACCCGTGCCTGGACGGGACACATGGGGGTGTTCATCCACTACCTCGGAGCGGGAAGCACCAGCGACCTCGAGACGGAGGAGGACTGCCGCAGAGAGATCGCGAGCGTGTACGCGGACCATCTGCCGGAATTCGAGGGAGACATCGCCTACAACTTCCTCGTCTGCCGCCACGGCAACGTCTACGAGGGCCGCGGATACGAACGCGGTGAGGGGAACGGCGACGCCTACGTCGACGGAGTGGGGCGCAACACCGGCTTCTACTCCATCGTGGGCATGATCCGCTCCAACGACACCGTGGGCGAGGACATGCTGCGCGCGATGCGGGACCTGATCCACCATCTGCGCACCGAGGCTCCGAAGAGGACCGGCGGGATGATCTTTCCGCACGGCCACGACTTCGACACCGCGTGCCCCGGCGACCTCGGTATGTACGCGATCCCGGGATCGACGATCGATCCCTCGGCGCCGTGGACGGGGGTGGGCGGCGACATCCACGTCTACCGGACGCAGAAGTGGGTGAACCGGACCTACCGCGACGCCCCCGGATACCTCAAGTGCCCGGAGAACGGCCGTACCGGCTGGTCCACGGTGCTGTCGCTGACCCAAGGGCTCCAGCACGAACTCGGCATATCCCCGACGGTGCAGAACTTCGGTCCCGGGACCTTCAACGCGGTGAAGAACCGCTGGGTGATGCCGGACCGGGACCCCAGTGAGAACATCCAGCGGATCTACAACGGCGCCTTGTGGTGCAAGGGTTACTGGGCCTCGCTCGACCTCACCGGGTGGGACGCCGACTCCCAGGAGTCGACGGAGCGCCTGTACCGGGACATGGGGCTGGACTACGCGGACGAGGACAAGCGTCACGCCATGTGGCCGCACGTCGTGCGGGCCCTGATGCGCATGGACCAGTTCCGCAAGGTGCCCGGCGGTGACGACCACGTCCGGGGCATCCAGCAGCGGCTGAACTCCCGGTACGTCGCGGGCATCGGCATTCCCGCGATGTATCTCGTGCCCTGCGACGGCGTCTACTCCCGTGACGTCCAGCAGGGGCTCATGATGGGCATCCAGTACGAGCTGGGCATCGCCATGGGCTCCATCAACGGGTACTTCGGTCCCGGCACGCAGGCCGCGCTCAGGGGAAAGGGCTCGGCCACCCTCACGGGAGACCTGCGCTACCTCTTCCGCGCCGCCTGTTACTTCAACTCGCCCACGTACACCGCGCAGGGAGAACGGAAGTATCTTCCGGAGGACATCGCCATCGACGCCCAGACCGGCACCCATGTGGGGTGGCTGATGGACTTCCAGCGCTTCTCCCAGATCCCCGTCACGGGCCACAACGACTACACCACGTGGGCTCAGCTCCTCGTCTCCTCCGGTGACGTCGCCCGGGACGCGGCCGGCTGCGACTGCATCACCGAGATCACCGCCGAACGCGGGCGGCTGCTCAAGGCGAACGGCTACCAGATCGTCGGCCGGTACCTGGACGAGCATCTCGCGCCGGGCGACCCGTACTACCTCGGCAAGGCCCTCAAGCCGGGCGAGCCGCAGACCATCCTGAACGCCGGGCTGAGGTTCTTCCCGATCTTCCAGTACAACGGCACCCAGCTGGCGAACTTCACCTACGACAAGGGCTACGACCAGGGGAAGAAGGCCCACCAGAAGGCCGTCGAGCACGGCATCGGCGCCGGCACGTGCATCTACTTCGGGGTCGACTACGACGCGACGGACGAGGAGATCGGCACCCATGTGGTGCCGTACTTCAACGGCGTCAAGGCCGGACTCGCCGAGCTGGGCGGCCGGTACGCCTTCGGCGTCTACGGATCCCGCAACGTCTGCATCCGCGTCTCGGACGAGGCCGGGGCCCGCTGGTCGTTCGTCTCGGGGATGTCCTGGGGCTTCTCCGGGAACCTCGGCTTCCCCCTGCCGCGGAACTGGTCGTTCAACCAGATCAGGGAGTACGACTTCCAGCCCGGCTGGGGCCTGGACCACAACATCTGGCGCCAGGGGGGCGACCCCGGCGTCTCCGCCGTCACGCCCTGACCCGACGAGTGAGGACTCCACGATGATCAGCAGACGCAGTCTCCTGGGCGCCGTCGCGGGCGCCGGCGCGCTCACGCTCGTGCAGCACACCCTGACCCCCGCGCCGGCCGTCGCCGCCCCCGACGCCGCCGGCGGCACGGAACCGGACACCATCCGGTGGACGGGGAAGAAGTCCGCCAACGGCTGGCCGATCGACCCCGGCGCCATCGCCGCCTTCCGCGTCGAGGGCTCCGGGGTGCCGGTCCGCCTGCGCGAGGGGGACGCCGCCGCGGTGCTGCTGCACGTCGCGCGCCGCTGGCACTACGAGATCGCCCCGCTCGACTCCGGCGAGGGCGGCGGCGTCACCGCCCACACCACCCGCCGCGACCTGGGGGCGGACTTCGAGTCGAACCACCTGTCCGGGACCGCCGTGGCCCTCCACCCCACCGCCTACCCACTGGCCGGGAGCGAGGGGCTGTGGCCCCACCAGGAGGCGATCGTGCGGGACATCCTCGCGGACTGCGAGGGCACCGTCGTCTGGGGCGGTGACCTCACCCCGGTGAAGGTCTCGCACTTCCACCTCGCCGCCCGGCCCGGCGACCGGACCCTGGCCCGTGTCGCCGCCCGGCTCGACACCGGCAGGCCCACGACCGCGCCCCGCGCCCAGACCGCCGGGACGGTCGCCGACCCGGCGGCGCCCGCTCGCCGTCTCAAGGCCCGCCGCCTGGAGCGCGCCCAGACCAGCTGAACCGCCGGCGCACAGTCGCCGGGAAGGCCCGTGATCAGCGGCGGCGGCGGTGGTGGTGCGGGTAACCCGCGCGGCCCTCAGCCGAGCTGCCGGGCGAACGCCGCGTACGCCCGCTCGTCGAAGAGGACGAAGCGGACCTCCTCGACCGGGGTCGGGGCGGCGCGGACCGTCTCGACGGCGATGCGGGCGGCGTCGTCCATCGGCCAGCGGTAGACGCCGGTGGAGATCGCCGGGAAGGCGACCGTGCGGGCACCCAGTTCACCGGCCACGCGCAGGGACTCGCGGTAGCAGGAGGCGAGGAGGGCGGAGCGGTCCTCGGTGGCGGACCAGACGGGGCCGACGGTGTGGATGACCCAGCGGGCGGGCAGCGCGCCCGCGGTGGTGGCGACCGCCTGTCCGGTGGGCAGACCCTTGCCGTAGCCCGAGGCGCGGAGCGCGCGGCACTCCTCCAGGATCGCGGGGCCGCCCCGGCGGTGGATGGCGCCGTCGACGCCTCCGCCGCCGAGGAGGGAGGAGTTGGCCGCGTTGACGAGGGCGTCGGCGCTCTCGCGGGTGATGTCGCCCTGGACGAGGGTGAGGGTGGTCATGGCGTCTGCCTCAGCCTTCTCCAGACGGCCTTGGCCGCGTTGTGGCCGGACATGCCGTGCACGCCGGGGCCGGGCGGGGTGGCCGACGAGCAGATGAAGACCGCCGGGTGCGGGGTGCGGTACGGCGCCAGGGACAGCCGGGGGCGCAGCAGGACCTGAAGTCCGGAGACCGCGCCGGTGGCGATGTCGCCGCCGACGTAGTTGGCGTTGCGGGCGGCGAGTTCGGGCGGGCCGGCGGTGGCGTGGGCGAGGACGCGGTCGCGGAACCCGGGGGCGAACCGCTCCAGCTGGCGTTCGAGGGCGTCGGTGAGGTCGCCGGTCCAGCCGTGCGGGACGTGGCCGTAGGCCCAGAAGACGTGCTTGCCGGCGGGGGCGCGGGTGGGGTCGACGACGCTCGGCTGCACGGTGATCAGGAAGGGGCGCTCGGGGGCGCGGCCCTCACGGGAGGCGGCGCGCAGGGCGGCGCCGATCTCCGCGCTGTCGGCGCCGATCTGGACGGTGCCGGCCCGGCGGGCCTCCGGCGCGGTCCACGGGACCGGGCCGTCCAGCGCGTAGTCGATCTTGAAAGCTCCGGGGCCGTACCGGTAGTGGTCGTAGAAGCGGCCGAAGCCCGCGATCCGGGCCAGGGCGGTGGGCGAGGTGTTGAAGACGTAGGCGCGGGCGGGCGGCAGGTCGTCGAGGCGCTTGACCTCGTAGTCGGTGTGGATCGCGCCGCCGAGGTCCTTCAGGTACGCGGCGAGGGCGTCCGAGAGGGACTGGGAGCCGCCCTGGGCGACCGGCCAGCCGCGGGCGTGCGCGGCGAGGGCGAAGACCAGGCCGATGGCGCCGGTGGCCACCCCGGTGAGGGGGGCCATGACGTGGGCGACGAGTCCGGCGAAGAGGGTCTTGGCGCGCTCGTCGCGGAAGCGGCGCGTCAGCCAGGTGGACGGGGGCAGACCGGCGAGGCCGAAGCGGGCGAGGGCCACCGGGTCGCGCGGGAGCGCGGTGAGCGGCAGGGACATGAAGTCCCGGACCAGCGTGTCCCACCGGGGCAGGAACGGCTCGACCAGTCTGCGGTACGCGCCCGCGTCGCGCGGGCCGAAGGAGGCGGCGGTCTCGGCGACCGAGCGGGCCAGCACGGCCGCGGTGCCGTCCGGGAAGGGGTGGGCCATGGGCAGCTCCGGCTGGAGCCAGCGCAGGCCGTACCGCTCCAGCGGGAGGGCGCGGAAGGCCGGGGAGTTGATGCCGAGCGGGTGGGCGGCGGCGCACGGGTCGTGCCGGAAGCCGGGGAGGGTCAGCTCCTCGGTGCGGGCGCCCCCGCCGACGGTGCCCCGGGCCTCGAACAGGGCCACGGAGAAGCCCCGGCGGGCCAGTTCGACCGCAGCCGTCAGGCCGTTCGGCCCCGCCCCCACCACGACCGCATCGAACATCGACGGCACCTTCGGACTCCTTCGTCAGCCGACGGGCACTGGACTTTCAGGATATGCCGCGGGACTGCCGCTCCCCCGCGGCGGGGCCCGGCGGCCGACCGCTCGTCACGGCGAGGCCAGCAGGGCGGCGATCCGGCGGGCCGTCGCCGCGTCGCGGGCGGCGGTGAACGGCAGGTCGTTGCCCCCGGTGATGCGGAACGGCTCGCCGGTGCGGGTCAGATGGGCGCCGCCCGCCTCCTCGACGAGCAGCAGGCCCGCCGCGTGATCCCAGGCCGCCTCCCAGGAGAAGGCGACGGCGTCGGACTCGCCGCGGGCGACGGCCAGATACTCCAGTCCGGCCGAGCCGCACGGGCGCGGGGCGACGCCCTCGGTGCGCAGGGCGAGCAGGGCCCGCTTCTGTTCGTCCGTGGTGTAGTCCGGGTGGGAGGTGGCGACGCTCAGGTCCCGGCCGGGCGTGGGCGGGCCCGCGTACAGCCGCTCACCGTCGAGGAAGGCGCCCTGGCCCCTCATGGCGGTGGCGAGTTGGTCGCGGGCGGGCGCGAACGTCCACGAGGCGTGCAGCACGCCGTGCCGGACGAGGGCGACGAGGGTGCAGAAGCCGTCCTCGCCGTGCACGAACTGCCGTGTGCCGTCGACGGGGTCGACGATCCACACCGGCGCGTCGCCCCGTATCGCGTCGTAGGTCGCCGGGTTGGCGTGCACCGCCTCCTCGCCGACGACGACCGATCCGGGCAGCAGGGTGCGCAGCGCCTCGGTCAGATGCAGCTCCGCCTTGCGGTCGGCGTCCGTCACCAGGTCGTGCGGGCCGCTCTTCTGATCGACCTCGTGCGCGGCGAGTTGCCGGAAGCGCGGCATGATCTCCGCGGCGGCCGCCTTGCGGACCGCCTCCTCGACGTCGGACGCGTGCCGGGCGAGGAATTCGTCGATGGTTCCGCTCTCTTCGATCATGCCTCCATGAGAGCACGCGCCACTGACAATCCCCACCCGGCCGGTGCACTCCCGATGTAATCGGGATGAACCCGCCGGCGTGGGAGCCGTCACCGGCGGTCGGAGGACAGCGGCCGGTCAGCGGTCAGCGGGCCCCGAGGACAGCGGCCGGTCAGCGGCCGGAGGCCGCCGGTCAGCGGCCCACCGCGTACCCCTGCATCCCGCGCGGGTTCGCCGCCGCCGACAGCACACCGCTTACCGGGTCGCGGGCGACCGCGCACAGCCGCCCCTCCGACCAGGCGTCACCCACGGTGACAAGGTGACCACGCCGCCGCAGCTCGGCGACGACCGCCGGGTCCGTGCGGGACTCCACCGTCACGCTGCCCGGCCGCATACCGCGCGGGAAGAAGGAGCCGGGGAAGCTGTCCTGGTGCCAGTTCGGCGCGTCCACGGCGCCCTGGAGGTCGAGCCCGCCGCGCACCGGGGAGCGCAGGGCGACGGCCAGGAAGAAGTGCAGCTGCCACTGGTCCTGCTGGTCGCCGCCGGGAGTGCCGAACGCCAGCACCGGGACGCCGTCGCGCAGGGCGATCGACGGGGTGAGGGTGGTGCGGGGCCGCCGCCCGGGGGTGAGGGTGTTCGGCAGGCCCTCCTCCAGCCAGGTCATCTGGAGCCGGGTCCCGAGCGGGAAGCCCAGCTCGGGGACCACGGGGTTGGACTGGAGCCAGCCGCCGCTGGGCGTGGCCGCGACCATGTTGCCCCAGCGGTCGACGACGTCCAGGTGGCAGGTGTCCCCGCGGGTGGCACCGTCGGCGCCGACCACCGGCTCACCCGGCACCGGCGAGGTGCTCAGGGCGACCGTCGGCTCCCCGGCGCCCGCCGCGCCGCCGGCCCGTGCCGCGGCGGCCTCCACGCGCGCGTACCGGGACAGCCGGGGCGCGCGCCCTTGCGGGCTGCCGGGCCGCAGCTCGTACGAGGCCCGCTCCCCCACCAGGGCGCGCCGCCCGGCGTTGTACGCGTCCGACAGCAGCGCGTCGAGCGGCACCTCGGCGGCGTCGCCGTACCAGGCCTCCCGGTCGGCCATGGCGAGCTTGGAGTTCTCGATCAGCAGGTGCAGATAACCGGCGGAGCCGTACGGGGGCAGGTCGGGCGGGAGCAGGGCGAGCTGCTGGAGCAGGACCGGGCCCTGGCTCCAGGGGCCGGCCTTGCACACGGTCCAGCCCTTCCAGTCGTACGTCACGGGCGTCTCGTAGGACGCCGACCAGCTGGCGAGGTCGTCGGCCGTGAGGGTGCCGGTGTGGTGCTCGCCGCTGGTGTCCAGGGTGGGGCGCCGCGCCTGCCGTATCAGGGCCTCGGCGATGAAGCCGGTGCGCCACACCTCCCGCGCGGCCTCGATCTGCGCCTCCCGGCCCCCCGCGCGGGACACTTCGGCCAGCAGCCGCTTCCAGGTGGCGGCGAGGGCGGGGTTGCGCAGCAGCCGGCCCGGTCGGGGCGGCTCGCCCTGGGGCAGGTAGACCTCCGCCGACGAGGTCCACTCCGTCTCGAACAGCTCCCGTACGGTCGCGACGGTCGCGCCGACGTTCTCGACGGGCGGGTGACCGTGTTCGGCGTAGCCGATGGCGTACTTCAGGACGTCGGCGAGCAACTTGGTGCCGTGGTCGCGCAGGAGCAGCATCCAGGCGTCGAACGCGCCGGGCACGGCGGCGGCGAGCGGCCCGGTGCCGGGGACGAGGTCCAGTCCGAGGCCGCGGTAGTGCGCGACCGTCGCCCCGGCGGGCGCGACCCCCTGCCCGCACAGCACCCGCACCTCGCCGCCGGCCGGGGCGAGCAGGATCGGCACCTCCCCGGCCGGTCCGTTGAGGTGCGGCTCGACGACGTGCAGCACGAACGCGCCCGCCACCGCCGCGTCGTAGGCGTTGCCGCCGTCCTCCAGCACCGCCATCGCCGACTGGGAGGCCAGCCAGTGGGTGGAGGACACCATGCCGAAGGTGCCCTGGAGCGTGGGCCGGGTGGTGAACATACGGCGTCGCACCTCGCTTCCGCGGAGTCGGTCCCAGGTGTGCGGATCACCTGGTCGCCCGCAGGCTATCGATCACCGAGGGCGGACACACGGGTGACATAACCGGGCATACAACGCGCCGTCGGTGAGCCAGGGTTACCGCGCGGGCACGCAGCGAGTTGGCACTTCCGCCCCACCGGGACTCATGTGACACTGTCGTCCCGTCCGCAGTGCGGACTCCTTCCGCACCGACCCCCACGAGAAGTGCGCCGTGCGTTCTCTTCCCCTGCCGCTCGCCCTCGCCGCGCGCCTGACCCCGGTCGCGGTGCTCGCCTGTGCGGGCTGGGCCCTGTCGTCCGGTCCCGAGGCGACCACCGCCGCCCAGGACAAGGCGCCCGACAGGACCGGGACCCGGTCCACGTCCGCGCCCTCGACGACGGCGGCGCCCAAGACGTACACCGAGGCTCCGGCGCCCTGCGACAGCCTGCCCGAGAAGACGGTCACCTCCCTCGTGCCGGGCGCCGGGCCGGCCGGGAAGGAGCTGCCGTCCACGGACGCCTCGGTGCGCCGCACCTGCTCGTGGAACGCACTGAAGGGCTACGACTACCGCTGGCTCGACGTCTCCTTCGAGATCACCGACTCGGACGAGAAGGCGGCGGCGCAGTACGACGCGCGCAAGGCGGAGAAGAGCGGCGGCGGGGCGGTGCCGGGCCTCGGCGACGCGGCGTACTCGGTCGTGAACCTCACCACCGAGGACAAGCAGCAGACCCGTGAGGGCGTGGTGCTGGTCCGCGCGGCGAACGCGCTGGTGACCGTGACGTACAACGGGTCGGACTTCGAGAACAAGACGGCGCCCTCCACCGACGAGATCAACAAGGGCGCCATCAAGGCGGCGAAGGCGGCGGTGGCCGCGCTGGCGGAGGCCGGCGGCACGGGCTGACGCCGCGGCACGGCCTCAGCCGGCGGCCCGCTGCCGTCCCGCCGGCATCAGCGCGACGTACAGCAGCAGCGACGCCGCGAGGCCCACCGCCCAGCCGTAGTCGGCGAGCGGTTTGAGCGGCGGGATCAGTCCGTTCGCCGGGAAGGGGCCCGAGGCGACGCCGTCGGCGTTCACGGTCGAGTACGAGCCGCCGACCGCCAGCACTCCCCCGGCCACGAAGGCCGCCAGCGCCCGCCAGTTCCACCCGGCGGCGTACCAGTAGCGCCCGCCGGGCGTGTACAGGTCCGCGAGGTGCAGCACCGTACGGCGGACGATCCAGTAGTCGGCGATGAGGATGCCCGCGACCGTGCCGAGCAGCCCGCCGACCACACCGAGCCAGGTGAAGATGTAGAACTCGGGCGTGGAGATCAGCTTCCACGGGAAGATCAGGACGCCGACGACACCGGTGATCAGCGCGCCGGTGCGGAAGGTGATGAGCCTCGGCGCAAGGTTCGCGAGGTCGTACGCCGGGGAGACCACGTTGGCCGCGATGTTCACGGAGACGGTGGCGACCAGCACGGTGACGAGCGCGAAGAGCAGCCCGAAGACGTTGTCGGCCTTGGCCGCGAGGGTCACCGGGTCCCAGATCGGCTCGCCGTAGACCACCTCGCTGCCGGAGGTGACCAGCACGGCGAGGACCGCGAACAGCGTCATCGTGGTCGGCAGGCCGAGGGACTGGCCCCAGGTCTGCGCCTTCTGGCTGGCGCCGAAGCGCGTGAAGTCGGGGATGTTCAGCGACAGCGTCGCCCAGAAGCCGATCATGCCCATGAGGGACGGGAAGAACACCGGCCAGAAGTCGGCGCCCCAGCCGAGCCTCGACGGCTGCGACAGCAGCTCGCCGAAGCCGTCGGCCTGGACGGCGATCCAGACGAGCAGCGCGAACGCGCCGACGAGGACGAAGGGCGCGGCCCAGTTCTCGAAGTGCCGCAGGAAGTCCATGCCGCGCAGGATGATCGCGATCTGCACGGCCCAGAAGAGCAGGAAGCACAGCCACAGCGGCCACGGGTTGCCCGCGATCCGGCCGGCGTTCTCCCACTCGCCGCCGGTGAGCTTGGAGCCGAGCAGGAAGACGCCGCTGCCGCCGATCCAGGTCTGGATGCCGAACCAGCCGCAGGCCACGGCCGCGCGGATCAGCGCGGGCACGTTGGCGCCGCGCAGGCCGAAGGAGGCGCGGGCGAGGACGGGGAAGGGGATGCCGTACTTGGGTCCGGCGTGCCCGGTGGCGAGCATCGGCAGCAGCACGATGACGTTGGCGAGGGCGATGGTGAACACCGCCTGCTTCCAGTCCATGCCCAGCGCGACCAGCCCGGAGGCGAGCGTCCAGCTCGGGATGCAGTGCGCCATGGAGATCCACAGCGCGGCGAAGTTGTACGTCGTCCAGCGGCGCTCGGAGACCGGGACGGGCCGCAGGTCCTCGTTGGCGAAGGGACTGTCGGCGGGGAAGGCGTCCGGCGCCAGGTCTATCCGGTCGGCGGGCGATCCGTGGGGAACGGTTTCTGTCATGGCAGACCAATCGGATGAGGGGCCGGGAAGGCCGCCGCGGTCACGTTGCCGTCACGCGCGCGTCACGCCCTGCCGGTCAAGCTGATGTTGCTTCCTATGGGCCGCTTCGGCCGCCCCCGTCCCAGGAAGGGAAGTAGCAGCATGAATCGGCAACGTCGCCTCGCACTCCTCAGCCCTCTGGTGATCACGGCGGTGGCCTTCGCGCCCGCGGTCGCCGCGCAAGCGGCCTCGCCGGGGTCCGTTCCCGCGCAGAAGGGCGGGCCGTCCTGTGAGCTCGAGCAGGTGGGGAAGAAGGCCAGCCCCACGTACAACCTCGTGCTCGACAGCTTCCCGAAGAACACTCACGTGCGCGCCGAGTCCGACGAGGAGACGGTCTCGGGCAAGGTGAACCGCAACGGCGACCGGACGTTCAAGAACGTGGAGTACGGCGAGTACACCGTGTTCTACAAGTCGAAGGGCAAGAACCAGAAGGTCTCGTGTGACACCCCACCGCCACCGAAGGACAAGGCCGGCGCCGTCGATCTCATCGACCTGGACTTCGTCAGCGCGACCCCTGCCACGGCGGACTGCAAGAACGCGATGAAGTTCACTGCCACCGGTGTCATCAAGGCCAAGGGCAAGGGCACCGTCAGCTACCAGTGGGCCACCCCAGGCAAGACCCATGCGCAGCAGAAGGTCGAGTTCACGGGTCCCGAGGAGTCCAAGACGGTGACCAAGGAATTCACCATCCCCGCGAGGCCTGATGCCGCCGCCGGCTCGGAGCAGTCGAGCTTCGCGGACCTGAAGGTGACCACGCCCTCGACGGCCTCCGCCAACGGTGACTTCAAGTTCAAGTGCGCCTAGCGCCCTGAGGGACAGTCCCGCACCCACCCCAGCAACCGTCCCTCTCCGCCGGGGTCACCCGGCCAGCTCCGGGATGACCTCGGCCCCGTACGCCTCGATCGTCGCCTCCTGCGCGTCGTGCATGTCGTACAGCGCGAACTGGTCCACGCCCAGGTCGCGGAGGACGCGCAGCTTCTCGACGTGGGCCGACGGCGGGCCGAGGAGGCAGAAGCGGTCGACGATCTCGTCGGGGACGAAGTCGGTGGACGGGTTCCCGGCGCGGCCGTGGTGGCTGTAGTCGTAGCCGTGGCGTTCCTTGATGTACGCGGTGAGCGCCTCCGGCACCAGCCCGGAGTGTTCCCCGTACCGGCTCACCAGGTCCGCGACGTGGTTGCCGACCATGCCGCCGAACCAGCGGCACTGGTCGCGGGCGTGGGCGAGGTCGTCGCCGACGTAGGCGGGCGCGGCGACGCAGATGGTGAGGGAGGCGGGGTCGCGGCCGGCGGCCGCCGCGGCGTCGCGCACCGCCTTGACCATCCACTCGGTCAGGAACGGGTCGGCGAGCTGGAGGATGAACCCGTCCGCCTTCTGCCCGGCGAGGGCGAGGGCCTTGGGGCCGTACGCGGCCATCCACACCGGCAGCCTGCCGTCGCGGATCCAGGGGATGCGGACGGGCTGGCCGTCGACGACCGCCTCGCGGCCCTCGGCGAGGTCGCGGATGACGTCGATCGCCTCGCCGAGCCGGGCCAGGGTGTTGGGCTTGCGGCCCGCGACGCGCATCGCGGAGTCGCCGCGGCCGATGCCGCAGACGGTGCGGTTGCCGTACATGTCGTTGAGGGTGGCGAAGGTGGAGGCGGTGACCTCCCAGGTGCGGGTGCCCGGGTTGGTCACCATCGGGCCGACCTTCAATTTCTGCGTGTGGGCGAGGATCTGGCTGTAGATGACGAACGGTTCCTGCCAGAGCACGGCGGAGTCGAAGGTCCAGCCGTAGCGGAAGCCGTTGCGTTCGGCGCGTTTCATCAGGCTGATGACGCGGGAGGCGGGCGGGTCGGTCTGGAGGACGAGTCCGAAGTCCATGAGGGCTCCTCCTAGTCGAGGTACTGGCAGGTGGAGCGGGGGGTGTAGACGCCGTGTCCGGCGCGCCCGGTGTACTCCCGCTCGGTGATGACGGGCACGCCGCGGGAGAGCACGGTCTCGACCCGGCCGGTGACGCGTCTGCCCTCGTACGCCGAGTAGTCGACGTTCATGTGGTGGGTCTCGGCGGACATGACCTGCTCGGCGTGCGGGTCGTAGATGACGACGTCGGCGTCGGCGCCGGGGGCGATGGTGCCCTTCTTCGGATACATGCCGAACATCCGGGCCGGGGTGGCGCAGGCGATCTCGATCCAGCGGCGGCGCGAGATGTGCCCGTCGAGGACGGCCTGGTGGAGCAGGTCCATCCGGTTCTCCACGCCCGGCAGACCGTTGGGGATCTTGGAGAAGTCGCCGCGGCCCAGCTCCTTCTGGCCGGTGAAGCAGAAGGGGCAGTGGTCGGTGGAGACGACCTGGAGGTCGTCGGTGCGCAGGCCCCGCCAGAGTTTCGCCTGGTGCTCACGCGGCCGCAGCGGGGTGCTGCACACGTACTTGGCGCCCTCGAAGTCCGGTTCGGCGAGGTTGTCGGTCGACAGGAACAGATACTGCGGGCAGGTCTCGCCGAAGACGTTCAGGCCCTCGTCGCGGGCCCTGGCCAGCTCCGCCACCGCCTCCATCGCGGAGACGTGCACGACGTACAGGGGCGCGCCGGCGACCTGGGCGAGCCGGATCGCCCGGTGCGTGGCCTCGGCCTCCAGCAGGGCCTTGCGGACCTCGCCGTGGTAGCGGGGGTCGGTCTCACCGCGGGCGAGGGCCTGTTCGACGAGGACGTCGATCGCGATGCCGTTCTCGGCGTGCATCATGATCAGGCCGCCGTTCCCGGCGGAGCGCTGCATGGCGCGCAGGATCTGGCCGTCGTCGGAGTAGAAGACGCCGGGGTAGGCCATGAACTGCTTGAAGGAGGTCACTCCCTCCTCGATGAGCAGGTCCATCTCCTTCAGCGTCTCCTCGTTCACATCGGAGACGATCATGTGGAAGCCGTAGTCGATCGCGCAGTTGCCCTCCGCCTTGGCGTGCCAGGCGTCGAGGCCCTCGCGCAGCGCGTGGCCGACGCTCTGGACGGCGAAGTCCACGATCGTCGTGGTGCCGCCCCAGGCCGCCGCGCGGGTGCCGGTCTCGAAGGTGTCGGAGGCGAAGGTGCCGCCGAAGGGCAGCTCCATGTGGGTGTGGACGTCGACGCCGCCCGGGATGACGTACTTGCCGCCGGCGTCGATGGTCCGGTCCGCCGTCCAGGCCTCGGCGGCGGGGGTGCCGGAGGCGGCGAGGGCGGCGATGCGGGAGTCCTCGATGAGGACGTCCGCGTGGATCTCGTCGGAGGCGGTGATGACGAGGCCGCCGCGGATGACTGTCCGGCTGCTCATGTCGTGGTCGCTCCTCGCGGTGAGTGAGTACGGGTGGTCGGGGGTTGATCGCGCCCGCGCGGCGGAGCCGCATGTCGATGCGGCCCCGCGCCCCTGAGGTGGTGGCCCTTGCCGGCTCTCTACGGCGCCGTCAGCGGCGAGTACGCCCCCGGCGCCCGGTCGCGGTAGAACTGCCAGCGGTCGCGGACCTCGCGCAGCTTGGTCATGTCGAGGTCGCGGACCACCAGTTCGGGCTCCTTGTCGCTCGCCACCTCGCCGACGAACCGGGCCTCCGGGTCGACGAAGTAGCTCGTGCCGTAGAAGTCGTCGTCGCCGTACTCCTCGACGCCCACCCGGTTGATCGCGCCGACGAAGTACTCGTTGGCGACGGCCGCCGCGGGCTGTTCCAGTTGCCAGAGGTAGCCGGACAGGCCGCGGGAGGTGGCCGAGGGGTTGAAGACGATCTCGGCGCCCGCCAGCCCCAGCGCCCGCCAGCCCTCGGGGAAGTGGCGGTCGTAGCAGATGTAGACGCCGATCCTGCCGGCGGCCGTGTCGAAGACGGGCCAGCCGCTGTTGCCGGGGCGGAAGTAGAACTTCTCCCAGAAGCCGCGCACCTGCGGGATGTGGGTCTTGCGGTACTTGCCGAGGTAGGAGCCGTCGGCGTCGAGCACGGCGGCCGTGTTGTAGAGGACGCCGGGCTGCTCCTCCTCGTACATCGGCAGGACGAGGACGAGGCCCAGTTCCTTCGCGAGCGCCTGGAAGCGGCGCACGACCGGTCCTTCGGGGATCCGCTCGGCGTACGCGTAGAAGGCGGGGTCCTGGACCTGGCAGAAGTACGGTCCGTAGAACAGCTCCTGGAAGCAGAGGACCTGGGCGCCCTGCGCGGCGGCGTCGCGGGCCGCCTGTTCGTGCACCCGGATCATGGACTCCTTGTCGCCGGTCCAGGCGGTCTGGAAGACGGCGGCGCGGATCACTCGGCTCATCGGGACCTCCGGTCGCTGCGGTGGCTCGGTGTGCCGTGAGCGTAGGAAGCCGGACGGCCGGCTGTGAGATGCACCGTGTCACGTCCGCGGGCGGGCGGCGTGTCACCGTGTCACGTTGTGCCTGGCGCATGTTTCACCGCCGTTTTCGCAGGTCGTCGCAGGTTTCACCGGTGTTGCGCGTCGTGCGCGAGGAGGGCGATGTGGACCGAGGCGGCCTGCTCGAAGTCGTCGAGGTCCACGCCGAGCCGGGCCTGTATCGCCTCCAGGCGGCGGTAGAGCGCGGGCCGTGAGACGTGGTGGAGCTGGGCGGTGCGGGACTTGTTGCGGCCGGTGGCGAGGTAGGTGCGCAGCACCGGCAGCAGGTCGTGCTGTTCGCGGCCGAGCAGCCCGGCCAGCTCCCGTTCGGCGAACGACTGCACCTGCGGGTCGTCCCGCAGCAGCCGGATGAGGCCTCTGAGGTGGACGTCCCTCAGGCGGACCACGGCCGGGAGGTCCAGGGCGGCCGAGGATCCGGCGACGGCGTCCGCGACGTGCCGGGCCTCGCGCAGCCCGGCGGGCACGTCGTCCCAGTCGGTGCGGGTGTCGGCGGCGGCCACGACGGCGGGGCCGTCCTCCTGGCGCAGCCGGGCGGCGAAGTGCTCGGTGAGCGCCGGGGCGTCCTGGTCGCGGGCGAGGCTGAGCAGGACGGCGGTGGTGCCGTCGGCGAGTGCGGCGGCCAGGCCCGGCAGGCCCAGCAGCCGCAGGGTGCGGTCGAGCGCGGCGGGCCGGGCGTCGCGGACCGCCAGGGGCACGTAGGCGCGCCGGCCCACGGGCAGCCCGGCGGCACGGGCCCGGGGCAGCAGCCGGCGGGCCGGTACGGCGCCGGAGACCAGGTCGGTGAGCAGGCTCTGCGCGCACTGCTCCTCCCAGCGGTGCTCCGGGCCGCCCAGCAGGCGGTGCAGTATCAGCGCCTCGGCGGCGCGGTCGGCGAGCAGCCGCCCGGCGGCGGTGTCGCCGCGGTGGCCGCACAGCACGATCCGCCCCCAGCGCTCGCCGCGCCCGCCCAGTTCGGCGCGGATCCAGCCGTGGCCCTCGCGGCCGCCTGCCTGCCGGGCGATGCGCTCCCAGTCGCGCAGCACGTCGTCCACGGCGGGGCGTTCCCCGGCGGTGGCGAGCACCCGGTGGGCGAGGTTGGTGACGACGACGGGGCAGCCGCTGTGCCGGGCGATCTCGTCGAGGAGGTCCTGGAGCGGGGCCCCGGCGGTGATGAGCGCGGTGAGCGCGGTGCGTACGGCCTCCGAGAGGCTGACCGCGGCGAAGTTGCGCCGCACCAGCCGGGACTGGACCTCCTCGGTGAGCTGGGCGAACGGGAACGGCCGGTGCAGGACGACCAGCGGCAGCCCGCACCGCTCGGCGGCCCGGCACATCACCCGGGGCGGGGCGGGGAAGGCGCGGCCGAGTCCGAGGACGACGGCCGCGGCCTCCGCGCGGTGCAGGGAGTGGATGTACTCGGCCTGCTTGCGTTCGTCGCCGACGAGCAGCACCCCGGTGGTGAGGACCATCTCGCCGCCGCTGAGCATCACGCCGACGTCGGCGGCCTCCGCGACGTGCACCCAGCGCACGGGGCGGTCGAGCCGGTCGGCGCCGGCCACCACCTCGGGCCGGCCGGCGAGGACGCGTTCCAGGGTCAGCACCTGGCGGACCGACAGGGCGGGTGGCAGTTCGGAGCCGGCGGTCATGGCGGGTCCCCCTGTCTCTTCGGCTGTCTCTTCGGCGGCTAGGCGATGCTCCGCAGGGCCTGTTCGAGGATCGCGGCGCCCTCCTCGGCCTCCGCGACGGTGAGGGACAGCGGCGGGGCGATCCTGAGGGCGCTGGTGTTGTGGCCGCCGCCCTTGCCGATCAGCAGTCCGCCCTCGCGGGCCGCCTCCAGCACGGCCGCCGCCAGCTCGGGGGCGGCCTCGTCGGTGCCGGGTCTCACCACGTCGACGCCGATCATCAGGCCGCGCCCGCGGACCTCCCGTACGGCCGGGATCTGCGCGGCGACGGCCCGCAGCCGCTCGATGAGCAGTCCGCCGACCCGCCGGGCGTTGCCCTGGAGGTCGTGTTCCAGCAGGTAGGTGAGGTTGGCGAGACCGGCGGCCATGGTGATCTGGGTGCCGCCGAAGGTGGAGATGCTGTTGGCGTCCAGGCAGTTCATGATCTCCGAGCGGGCGATGACCCCGCCGATGGACATGCCGTTGCCGATGCCCTTGGCGAAGGTGACGATGTCCGGCGGGCCGGACTGCCCGTGCGCCTGCCAGCCCCAGAAGTGCTCGCCGGTGCGGCCCCAGCCGGTCTGCACCTCGTCGGCGATCCACAGCGCGCCGCGCTCGTGCAGCACCTCGCGGAAGGCGGCGTACAGGCCGTCCGGCGGGGAGGTGAACCCGCCGACGCCCTGGATGGGTTCGGCGATCAGGGCGGCGGGCGAGCGGGTGTGGCCGAGCAGGTCTCTCAGGTCCTCGACGCAGGCCGCGATGAACGCGCGGTCGTCGAGCGCGGCGTACGGGCCGCGGGTGCGGACGCCGCCGTGCACGTAGAGCGTCTGGAGCGGGGACAGGGAGGTCGGGGACCAGCCGCGGTTGCCGGTGACGCCGACGGTGGAGAAGGAGCGGCCGTGGTAGCTGTTGCGCATCGCGAGGACGGTGTTGCTGCGGCGGTAGGTGGTGGCCAGCAGCAGCGCGGTGTCGTTGGCCTCGGTGCCGGAGGTGGTGAAGAAGACACGGGCGTCGGGGATGCCGCTCACCTGGGCGACGCGCTCGGCCAGTTCGACCATCGGCCGGTTGAGGTAGAGCGTGGACGAGTGGATGATCCGCCCGGCCTGTTCGGCGACCGCCTTGGTGACCTCGGGCAGGGCGTGGGCGGTCATGGTGGTGAGGATGCCGCCGAAGAAGTCCAGGTAGCGGTTGCCCTCGGCGTCCCAGACGTGCCGGCCCTCGCCGTGGGTGATCTCGATCGGGTCGTCGTAGTAGAGGGCGAGCCAGTCGGGCAGCACCGCCCGGTGCCGTCCCAGCAGGTCCCTGGTCGTGTGGTTCCCGGTCACGGCCGTACCAGCCCTTCGTACGCGTCGGGGCGGCGGTCGCGGTAGAACGCCCACGTCCGCCGCACCTCGTCGATGAGGTCGAAGTCGAGGTCGCGCACGAGCAGTTCCTCCTCGGAGTCGCCGGCGGCCTCCCCCACGAACTGCCCGCGCGGGTCGACGAAGTAGCTCGTGCCGTAGAAGTCGTTCTCGCCGTACTCCCCCTCCTGGCCGACGCGGTTGATGGCGGCGACGAAGTACGCGTTGGCGACGGCCGCGGCGGGCTGCTCCAGGCGCCACAGGTGGGCGGAGAGGCCGCGGTGGGTGGCCGACGGGTTGTAGACCAGCTGGGCGCCGTTCAGGCCGAGCTGGCGCCAGCCCTCGGGGAAGTGGCGGTCGTAGCAGATGTAGACGCCGACCTTGCCGACGGCGGTGTCGAAGACGGGCCAGCCGAGGTTGCCGGGCCGGAAGTAGTACTTCTCGTAGAAGCCCTTGAGCTGGGGGATGTGGTGCTTGCGGTACTTGCCGAGGTAGGTGCCGTCCGCGTCGATCACGGCGGCGGTGTTGTAGTAGAAGCCGGCCTGCTCGACCTCGAAGACGGGGACGACGATCACCATGCCGGTCTCGCGGGCCAGCGCCCGCATCCGCCGCACGGTCGGCCCGTCGGGCACCGGCTCGGCCCAGCGGTAGTGCTCCGGTTCCTGGACCTGGCAGAAGTACGGGGTGTTGAAGACTTCCTGGAACCCGATGACCTTGGCTCCCCGGCGGGCCGCCTCGCGGGCGTGCTCCTCGTGTTTCGCGACCATGGACTCGGTGTCGCCGGTCCAGGTCGCCTGGACCAGAGCGGCGCGTACGACGTTGGCCATGAGCTGCTCCTTCGACGGGACGCAGAGCCTCTACGCCCGTAGACGCAGGTCGTAGAGGGATGAACGTATGCCTCGGGGAAGGCCTTGCCAAGACCATCGTCGGCAACCCGCTCGGCCGGTCGCGACTGCCACTCCGGTGGGCGAGCGACGGGGCCGGTCAGCCGGCCGGTCCGGCCACCCGGAGGGCGTGCGCGAGATCCCGGTGGCGTGCCGCGGAGACCCGCGCGGCGGCCTGGAGCAGCAGCGGGACGAGGATCCGCGGGTCGGGTGCGGCGCTGCGCACCACCTCCTCCGGAGGGCGGGCCCGGACGTAGGCGTCGAGCAGGGCGTCCGCCTCGCGGCCGCGGCCGTCGGCGGTCAGCGCGAGCACGGCCTGCCCGATCTCCGCGGCGGGGCGGACGACGCCCTGCCGCAGGATCTGCCGCCCGTCCGCGCCGCGCCCGGCCGCGGTCAGCGCGTCGGCGGCGGCCACCAGCCGGTCCGCGGGCAGGGACGCGGTCTCCCACAGCAGGGTCGCCCAGTCCGCGGCCAGGCCCGCGCGCTGCAGTTCCTCGGCGAGCAGCGGGAACCGGGCGGCGGGCCACCGCGCGGCCTCGGCCAGCAGCGCGTGCGCCTCTCCGCTGCGGCCCTCGGCGCGCAGCCGCGCCAGCGTTGCGATCACGGTGCCCGTCTCCCGCCGCGCCTGCGCGTCCACGGGCGCACTCCGCGGCGCCTGGGGCCCCTGCGCCTGCGCCGCGGCTCCCGCGAACCGCGCTCCCCGCGGGGTCCGCCCACCCGGCGCGACCGGCGCGGCGGGCACCGGCTGCGCGACGGGCGGCACGACGACGGGGCCTTCGCCCTCGTCCTGCACTCCGGCGAACCGGGCACCACCTCGACGGCGTTTGCGCTGCTTGGGGGTGGGGGCGGGAGTGGATGCGGGGGCCGCTGGAGCAGGCCCCGCCGGAGGGGGCGTCACGGGGGCGGGCACGGCGACTGCGCCACCACCGGGCGCCGGGACTCCCCCCGAGTCGAGGTCGCCCCGGAGACGCCCGCCCGGCCCGTCGGCCGGCCGCAGTGGACCACCCGGCCCCCCTTCGTGCCCGTAGCGACCACCCTGCCCGTCGCTCGGCCCGAGACGACCGGCCTGCCCGTCACCCGGCCAGCGGTCACCGCTCGGCCCGCCACCCATCCGGGGGCCACCGCCCTGCCCGTCACCCGGCCAGCGGTCACCGCTCGACCTGCCACCCGTCCGGCTGCCACCGTTCTGCCCGCCGCCCGGCCAGGGTCCGTCGTTCGCGGCCTCCTCACGGTCCGTCGGGTGCGTCGTAGGTGTTGTGGCCGACCGGGCGTTCGCGGGGGCCTCGGCCAGCTCGGGTGACGGGTCGGCAGCGGGGCGCGGCGGGGGGACGGTGCGGGGCGTGGGGGTGTGGTGGTCCAGTGCGGTGAGGCGGGTGTTCAGTTCCACGCAGCGGGCGGTGGCGCGGGCGAGGTCGTCGCGGGCCCAGGCCAGGTCGAGGCGGAGGGTGTCGGCGGCGGCCTGGGTGGTGGCCGAGGCGAGCGCGCGGCCCAGTCCGGCGAGGCGTTCGGCGGCGTGCTCCCGCTCGCGGAGCGTCACGTCGAGCCGGGCCGTGAGGGCGTCCCGGCCGCCGGGCCGGGCGTCGTACGCGGCGAGCGCCGCGCTGTGCAGGGCGCGCGTCCGGTCCCTCTCGGCGTCGGCGGCCCCGGGGCCGTGCGCGGCGGCAAGGTCCTGGAGCAGGGACTCGACCACGTCCCAGGGCGGGACCTCCCGCCCGTCGAGGCAGGCGCGCATCCCGTCGGGGTCGCGCCGCCGGAACACGGCGCACCAGCCGCCGTCCCGGTCCAGCCTGGCCAGCAGGCCGGCCAGGCGGTCCGCGAACTCCCGTACCGCGTACGGGAGCTGATCCACTGTCATCGCCCACTCCCCGCATGACCGGAGCACTCGGGTCCGTAGCCAACACCAGCCGTGTTACGGGCCCGCTACAGGGAGTTTGCGGCCAGGGCGCGACGCCCTCAGGCGGCGGCCGCCCCGGACGTGACGGCCGGGGCCGTGGCGTCGAAGGGCGCCGTGGGGTCGTACCCGGCCGCGGGGTCGTACGCGGGCGTCGCGCCGTACGCCGCGGTGGCCAGCTCGTCCAGGGACAGCCCGAGGGTGCGGCCGAGCGCGGCCACCGTGAAGAACGCCGGTGTCGGCGCGCGGCCCGTCTCGATCTTGCGCAGGGTCTCCGCCGAGACGCCGGCGCTCGCCGCGACCTCCGCCATGCTGCGGTCGCCGCGGGCCTCGCGCAGCAGCCGGCCGAGCCGCTCGCCGCGTTCGCGCTCTTCGGGGGTGAGGGGAGTGCGCACCATGGCGCCCATCCTAGTAACAACCCCATTCACATACCGCCGGTCGCCGATCCCAATTCAAATACCGGTATAGTAATTGGCATGGTGGAACTGAAGACGGACACATCGATCGACGCCATGCACGAGGCGGGCCAGGTCGTCGGGCGCACCCTCACGGCCCTGCGGAACGCCGCGGACGTGGGCGTCTCCCTGCTCGACCTGGACGCCCTGGCCCGCGACGCCCTGCGGGAGGCAGGCGCGACCTCGCCCTTCCTGGGCTACCGCCCCTCCTTCGCCCCGACCCCCTTCCCCGCCGTCCTGTGCGCCTCGGTGAACGACGCGATCGTGCACGGCATCCCCACGCGGTACCGGCTGCGCGACGGCGACCTGGTCTCCCTGGACTTCGGTGCCGAGCTGAACGGCTGGGTCGGCGACTCGGCGATCAGCTTCACGGTGGGCCGCCCCCGCCCCGCCGACGTACGCCTCATAGAGACGGCCGAACGCGCCCTCGCGGCCGGCATCGACGCCGCCGTCGCCGGCAACCGCATGGGCGACATCGCGCACGCCATCGGCCGGGTGTGCCGCGACGCCGGCTACGGCATCCCGGAGGGCTTCGGCGGGCACGGCGTGGGCCGCCGTATGCACGAGGACCCGCCGGTCCCCAACGAGGGCCGCCCCGGCCGTGGCCTGCGGCTGCGCGCGGGCATGGTCCTGGCCATCGAGCCGATGCTCGTCGCGGGCGGCACCGACGGCTACCACGCGGCCCCCGACGGCTGGACCCTCCGCACGAACGACGGTTCCCGCGCGGCGCACGTCGAACACACGGTCGCGATCACGGAGGACGGCCCGCGCGTCCTCACGGCGAGGTGAACCCCCTTCCGGGGCGGCGGTCCAGGGCCGGTCCACTGCACATGCCTGTCGCCCCACTTCGTGCCAAGGTGGCTTAAACGAGCCCACCCCGGGAAACCCGGCCCCGGCACGTCGACAGCGAAGGAACCCAAACGATGACCAGCGGCTTCATCGGCTCGGAGGGCGACCCCTTCGGAGAATTCCTCGCCCGCTTCTTCGGCGGCCCCCGTCCCGGCCCCCGGCAGATCGACATCGGCCGGCTGCTCAGCCAGCCGGCCCGCGACCTGGTCCAGGGGGCCGCGCGGTACGCCGCCGAACACGGCAGCCGGGACCTCGACACCCAGCACCTGCTCCGCGCGGCCCTGTCCGCCGAACCGACCCGGAGCCTGCTCAGCCGCGCCGGCGCGGACCCGGACTCGCTCGCCTCGGAGATCGACGAGCGCTCCGGGCCGGTGCAGTACCGGGAGGGCGAGGTGCCGCCGCCGACCTCGCTGTCGCTCACCCCGGCGGTCAAGCGGGCCCTGCTGGACGCCCACGACCTGGCCCGGGCGAGCGGCACCGGCTACATCGGGCCGGAGCACGTGCTGAGCGCGCTGGCCAACAACCCCGACTCGGCCGCCGGGCACATCCTGAGCGCGGCGCGCTTCGCCCCCGGCGGGCCGAAGGAGGCCCCGGAGGCGGGAGCGGCGGCGCCCCGCGCGGAACGGCCCCGCCAGGCGGCCACGCCCACCCTCGACAAGTACGGCCGCGACCTCACCGACCAGGCCCGCCGGGGCCGTATCGACCCGGTGATCGGCCGGGACGACGAGATCGAGCAGACCATCGAGGTGCTGTCCCGCCGGGGCAAGAACAACCCGGTGCTGATGGGCGACGCGGGCGTCGGGAAGACCGCGATCGTGGAGGGGCTGGCGCAGCGGATCGCCGACGGGGACGTGCCGGACGTGCTGATCGGCCGCCGGGTCGTCGCCCTCGACCTCACCGGCGTCGTCGCGGGCACCCGCTACCGGGGCGACTTCGAGGAGCGGATGAACACCATCGTCGAGGAGATCCGCACCCACTCCACCGAGCTGATCATCTTCATCGACGAGCTGCACACCGTGGTCGGCGCGGGCGGGGGCGGCGAGGGCGGCTCGATGGACGCCGGGAACATCCTCAAGCCGGCGCTCGCGCGCGGCGAGCTGCACATCGTGGGCGCGACCACGCTGGAGGAGTTCCGCCGGATCGAGAAGGACGCGGCGCTGGCCCGCCGTTTCCAGCCGATCCTGGTGCCGGAGCCGACCACCGAGGACGCGCTCGAGATCCTGCGCGGCCTGCGCGACCGCTACGAGGCCCACCACCAGGTCCGCTACAGCGACGAGGCGCTGGAGGCGGCCGTCGAGCTGTCGGACCGCTATCTCACCGACCGGCGCCTGCCCGACAAGGCGATCGACCTGATCGACCAGGCGGGCGCGCGGGTACGGCTGCGGGCCCGCACCAAGGGCACGGACGTACGGGCCATGGAGCGGGAGGCCGAGCAGCTGGCCCTGGACAAGGACCAAGCGGTCGCCGACGAGCAGTACGAGGAGGCGATGCGGCTGCGGGACCGGATCACGGAGCTGAAGCAGCGGATCGCCGAGGCCGCGGGGGACGGCGAGGCCGACGAGGGCCAGAACCTGGAGGTGACCGCGGAGGCGATCGCCGAGGTGGTGTCCCGGCTGACCGGCATCCCCGTCAGCCGGCTCACCGAGGAGGAGAAGGACCGGCTGCTGGGCCTGGAGGAGCATCTGCGCGAGCGGGTGGTCGGCCAGGAGGAGGCCGTGCGGGTCGTCTCCGACGCGGTGCTGCGCTCCCGGGCCGGGCTGTCCTCACCGCACCGTCCGATCGGCAGCTTCCTGTTCCTCGGTCCGACCGGCGTCGGCAAGACCGAGCTGGCGCGGGCGCTCGCGGAGGCTCTGTTCGGCAGCGAGGACCGCATGGTCCGCCTCGACATGAGCGAGTACCAGGAGCGGCACACCGTCAGCCGGCTGGTGGGCGCCCCGCCCGGGTACGTCGGCCACGAGGGGGCCGGGCAGCTCACCGAGGTGGTCCGCCGCCACCCGTACTCGCTGCTGCTGCTCGACGAGGTGGAGAAGGCGCACCCGGACGTGTTCAACATCCTGCTCCAGGTGCTGGACGACGGGCGGCTCACCGACTCCCAGGGCCGCACGGTGGACTTCACCAACACGGTCATCGTGATGACCAGCAACCTCGGTTCGGAGGCGATCATCCGGCGCGGCGCCGGGATCGGGTTCGGGCCGGGCGGGGACGCCGAGGAGGCCCGCCGGGAGCAGATCCTGCGCCCGCTGCGCGAACACTTCCGGCCCGAGTTCCTCAACCGGATCGACGAGATCGTCGTCTTCCGCCAGCTCACCCCCGACCAGCTGCACCGGATCACCGATCTGCTGCTGGAGGAGACCCGGCGGCTGCTGCGCGCCCAGGGCGTCACCGTCGAGTTCACCGATCCGGCCGTGGACTGGCTGTCCCGGCAGGGCTACCAGCCGGAGTACGGTGCCCGCCCGCTGCGCCGCACCATCCAGCGCGAGGTCGACAACCGCCTGTCCCGGCTGCTCCTCGACGGCCGGGTCCAGCGAGGCGACCGGGTCACGGTCGACGTGACGGACGACCACCTCGCCTTCCGTCCGGAGCGGGCCCCGGTCGGCTGACGAGCCGAGGGCGGTGATTGGGGCCGTTGCCCGCTTGGCCGCGGATCAGCTCGGCTCGCATCCCTGGGGGTCGGTGCCGACGCCGTCGATCCTGGCGCCCCAGGCCCAGTTCGGGTCCCGGTCCCCCACCCAGATCCTGCGCTGGTAGCACGCCTGTCCCGCGTGATCGATCGCGTAGACGACGACGTCCGAGTTGGACTCGAAGGACCGCGCCTTGTCATGCAGGAAGTCCGGCACGTCCGAGTAGCCCCACGGTCGGTAGCACCAGGATGCGCCCCGGTAGCCGGGCTCGGTGTAGAAGCACACCTCACCCGGAGCCGCCTGGGAGGGAGTGACGAGGGTCATGGGCAGGACCAGGGCGAACGCGCCGACGGTCAGGGCCCGCGAGATGCTGTTCATGTCCCCACGAACGATCAAGGCGGGCGGTGGTCACGTTCAGCGCGCTCCCCGTCGTGAGGGCGTCCGGTGGTGCGTCCAGTGGGAGGAGGGAGGCTGGACGAAGACCACTTGCTGCCGCGGCTCACCGGACCTGGTCTGCGGCGACGCCTCCGCCCCGCCGGCCGGCCCGTGAGCGACGAAGGAAATGACGGGCGTGATACGGACGTACTGGTCGCCGACGACGACGTAGTAGTCGCCAGGGCCGCGGCCATCATCCTGTCTTTCCTCGTCCGTTGACGTGCGCGGTGGCGCCGGCCATGCCCTGCCGTGCGGATGGGCAGGTCAGGAGTTGTCCGTCGTCGCGTCCTCGAAGGAGAACACAGGCGATCGGCGGCCCAGCCCGCGCCTGCCGCGCCCCCGAAGCGTCGGCGGGCACCTGGTCATAGGGTCGCCGCGCCGACGCCGCGACCACCGGGACGCTCCTCAGGGCGCGGGTCGCACCACCATCGCCGAGCCGCCGCCCCGGCGTACCGTCTCGGCCGCCGCGAGCCACTTGCCGCCGGGCAGGCGCTGGACGCCGGTGGCGGCGCCGATCTCGGGGTTGAGGCGGAAGGCGTGGCCGATGCGCTCCAGTTCGGCGCGCACCGCGCTGTCGTACAGGCCGGGTTCGAGTTCGGTGGTGGCCGCGTTGCGCTGGCTGGCGCGCGGGGCGGCGATGGCGTCGACGAGCGGCAGGCCGCGGTCGAGGAAGCCGGTCAGGGTCTGCAGCACGGTGGTGATGATCGTGGCGCCGCCGGGCGAGCCGAGGGCGACGACGGGCCGGTCGTGGCGGTCCAGGACGATCGTCGGGGACATCGACGAGCGGGGCCGCTTGCCCGGTCCGGGCAGGTTCGGGTCGTGGACGGCCGGGTTGGCGGGGGCGAAGGAGAAGTCCGTCAGCTCGTTGTTGAGCAGGAAGCCGCGGCCGGGCACGGTGATGCCGCTGCCGCCGGTCTGCTCGATGGTGAGGGTGTAGGAGACGACGTTGCCCCACTTGTCGGCGACCGTCAGATGGGTGGTGCTGTCGCCCTCGTACGTGGTGGGCGCCGCGGGGCCCGTGGTGCCGCAGTCGGCGGGGTGGCGCGGGTCGCCGGGCGCGAGCGGGCTGGTGAGCACCGCGTCGTCCTTGATGAGGCAGCCGCGCGTGTCGGCGTACCGCTGCGACAGCAGTTCCCTGGTCGGTACGTCCTCGAAGGCCGGGTCGCCGACCCAGCGCCCCCGGTCGGCGAAGGCGACGCGGCCGGCCTCGATGAAGCGGTGCAGGTAGCGGGCTTGGCTCGCCTTCGACAGGTCGGTGCGCTCGAGGATGTTGAGCGCCTCGCCGACGGTGGTGCCACCGGAGGAGGACGGGGCCATGGAGTAGACGCCGAGGCCGCGGTAGGTGGTGCGGGTGGGGGCCTGGGACCTGACGCGGTAGGCGGCCAGGTCCTTCTCGGACAGGTCGCCGGGGCGGGCGTTCCAGCCGGAGGCCGGGTCCACGGGCGGCTTGTTGACGGTGGCGACGATGTCCTCGGCGAGGTCGCCGCGGTAGAGGGCGCCGGTGCCCTTGCGGGCCAGCTCCTCGTAGGTGCGGGCCAGGTCGGGGTTCTTGAACGTCGAGCCGACGACGGGCAGTTGCCCGCCCGGCAGGAACAGCTCGGCGGTGTCGGGGAAGTACCGGAAGCGGGTCTCGTTGGCGGCGGTCTGCGCGCGGAAGGTGGTGTCGACGGTGAAGCCGTCGCGGGCGAGCCGCACGGCGGGCTTCAGGAGCGTGCCGAGCCGTTTGCTGCCCCACTTGTCGAGGGCGGCGCGCCAGGTGGCGGGGGTGCCGGGGGTGCCGACGGCGAGGCCGCTGCTGACGGCCTCGGCGAACGGGACCGGCTTGCCGTTCTCCAGGAAGAGGCCGGAGCCCGCGGTGAGCGGGGCCGTTTCGCGGCCGTCGAGGGTGTGCACGGTGCGGGACCCGGCGTCGTAGTAGACGAAGTAGCCGCCTCCGCCGATGCCCGCGGAGTACGGCTCGGTGACGCCGAGCGCGGCGGCGGTGGCGACGGCCGCGTCGACGGCGTTGCCGCCCTTCCTCAGCACCTCGATGCCGGCGGCGGAGGCGTCCGGGTCGACGCTGGCGACGGCGCCGCCGTGGCCGACGGCGACCGGTACCTTCTCGGGAGCGGTCCGGGAAGCGGTGGGCGGGGCGGCCGCTCCCACCGACACCACGGCGGCCGAGACCGCCAGGACGGACAGCTTGCGTACGACGGGACGACGCATCCGCACCTCCAGTGAAAGGCCGTTCGGGCAGCCTAGTCCATGACCATGGGCACGTCAGGAGCACCCGATACGATGCCCCGCCATGAACGACGACGTGCGCAACATCGTCCTCGGTGTACTGGCGACCGGCATAAGCGCCGCGCTGGGCTGGTTCACCCGTACCCACCTCTGGCGGCGCCGACTCCGCCGCAAGCAGGCGTTCTTCGGGCTGCCGGACAACTCCGAGTCGCTGCTGGTGGTCAACCGGGACGCGGGCGGCACGGATCTGACGGTGACCCGGCACGACGTCTTCGCGCTGCTGGAGCTGTCGGCGCTCATCAAGGACTGCAACGCGCACGCGCAGGTCGTGGCGCACGACGCGGCCCAGCGGGGTTTCGGCGAGCGCACCGAGTTCTGCGTGGGCGGGCCGGCCTCCAACCACCGGATGGCCGCCCATCTGGAGAGCCTGCTGCCGGGGGTGCGGGTCAACGTGGACGGTGAACCGGGGCCGGAGCGGGGCGCGTTCCGGATCGGCGGCGAGCGCTATCGCATGGAGCCGGGCCGCACCGAGTACGTGCTGCTGGCCCGGCTCACCGCCGAGCAGGCGCCCCGGGCGCGGCCGGTGTTCCTGTTCTGCGGGCAGCGGGCGATCGACAACCAGGCCGCCACCCGGTATCTCGCCCGCCACCACGAGCGTCTGGCCCGCAAGTACGGCGCGGGGTCGTTCGTGCTGCTGCTGAAGGTGGTCAACTCCCAGGCGTACGGGCCGGACGTGGTGGAGCTGGTGGCGGACGTGACGCGGGCGGCGCGGTCGCCGCTCCCCGAGGAGGCGGAGCGGTCCGCCCTTCAATGATTGTTACTTTCACGTAACTTACCGATGGGTTACCCCCGGTAAGGCCCCACGGTTACCGTCGGGTCACTTTCGTTGACACGAGTGAGGAGTGACCCGTGGGAGTCCATCGCAAGGCCCTGCGCACCACCGCCGTGGGCGCCGTCTCCGCGACCCTGATCGCCGGTGGCGCCCTCACCGCCGCTCCCGCCGCCCACGCCACGACCGGCGGAGTGCGGTTCGTCGACATCACCGGCGACGGCGGTACGACGCTCAAGGCGAACGTCGTCACCCCCGCGGGCACCGACGGCTCGCACCGCTACCCGCTGATCGTGCTGCCCACGAGCTGGGCCACGCCCCAGGTCGAGTATTTGGCCCAGGCGCAGCGGCTCGCCGACTCCGGTTATGTGGTGGTCACCTACAACGTGCGCGGGTTCTGGCAGTCCGGCGGCCATATCGAGGTCGCGGGTCCACCGGACATAGCCGACGCGTCGAAGGTCATCGACTGGGCGCTGGCCCACACCCCGTCCGACCCGGGCAAGGTCGGCATGGCGGGCGTCTCCTACGGCGCCGGGATCAGCCTGCTCACCGCCGCCCACGACGAGCGGGTCAGGGCGGTCGCCGCGCTCAGCGGCTGGGCCGACCTGATCGACTCCATCTACTCCGGCCGCACCCAGCACGCCCAGGCCGCCGCGCTGCTCCAGGGCGCGGGTTCCCTCACCGGCCGCCCGAGCGCGGAACTGCAGCAGGTCTTCCAGGACTTCTTCGCGTCCGACCTGGACAAGGAGGACGAGATGATCGCCTGGGGGGCGAAGCGCTCCCCCGCCACCCACCTGGACCGGATCAACGCCCACGGCACGGCCGTCATGCTCGCCAACGCCTGGGGCGACACCATCTTCCCGCCCAACCAGTACGCTGACTTCTTCGAGAAGCTGACCGGCCCGAAAAGACTCCAGCTGCGCCCCGGCGACCACGCGACCGCCGAGGCGACGGGCCTGCTGGGGCTGCCCAACGACGTCTGGACGGACACCCGGCGCTGGTTCGACCACCACCTCAAGGGCGAGGCCAACGGCGTGGACCGGGAGCAGCCGGTGCGCCTGAAGTCCCGCACCGGAGGCGGTTACGAGACGTATCCCGACTGGAAGTCCGTCGCCGCGACCCAGCGGAAGATCGCCCTCGGGGGCACCACGACCATCGACACGAACGTCAACTCCGGCGCGGACGGCGGTGTCATCTTCCTGTCGAACCTGCTCGACCAGATCGCCCAGGTGCCGCCGGTCACCTCGGTCCCCCTGCTCCCCCGGCGCTGGGCCGCCGTCTGGCAGTCGCAGCCGTACGCCACCACCCAGCGGGTGCGCGGCACCGCCACGCTGCACACCACGGTGACCTCGACCAAGGAGAGCGGAACCCTCGTCGCGTACCTCTACGACGTGGGCCCGCTCGGCCTCGGCAAGCTGGTCAGCAACGCGCCGTACACCTTCCACGGACGGACGCCGGGTCAGCCGTTCGGCGTCGACCTGGAGTTGTTCTCCACGGCCTACGACGTTCCGGCAGGGCACCGGCTCGCCCTGGTCGTCGACACGGTCGACCCGCTCTACATCGAGCACAACCCGTCCGGCGCACGGCTGACCTTCTCCTCGCCGGCGAACGACCCGTCATACGTGTCGATTCCGCTGCGCGAGCAGTGATCGGCGGCCGCGGCCGGACGGCCCGGCTCTGGTACCGCTGCCCCCTGGGTCCGCGCATCCCGACGCGAATCGGCGAGGGTTCCCCCGCCACGGGGATGAACGGCTCATCGTAGTCGAGTTCCGGCGCGCTGGGGGCGGCCGGTCGGTGGACGCCCGGACCACGGGGCGTCCACCGGGGCACGGGACACGCCGTGTCGTGGCTGCCGCAAGCTATCCAGCGCGGCGGGGAGTTGAGCAGCGACACGCACTTCTCGGGCATTAGCCGTATTTACGGCGCATGGATGGTGGCTGGGCCGGTCGCGGGCCTGTTCCGGGCCGGGTCCGCGCCGGTTCCGGGTGGTTCAGGCCCTGGTCAGGTCTCCGCGACCTCGGCGTACAGCTGGGACAGCTCGGGCACCCCACTGGCCGCCCACTCCTGTCCGGCGGCCACCACGTCCACCTCGCGGCCGGAGGGGAGCAGGACGACCGGCTGTCCGTCGGAGCGGATCTCCCAGGCCGCGCCCGGCACGGTCCGCACGACGACGGTGCCCAGGTACAGGCCTGCGTCGTTGCCCAGCCGGAGCAGCATCTCCGCGTCGTCCCGCCAGCGCGGCGGCAGCTGGTCCAGCGCCTCCAGGGAGGCCGGCGTGTCGTCGAGGCGGACCCCCGCCTGCCCCGCCTGGGACCGCAGCAGCTCGCACTCGGCCAGGAGTCCGGCGATGCCCGCGGGATCGGGCGCCCCGTGCTCCGTGCGCCGATGGCCCAGGAAAGGGATGTTCATAGCTCCAGACTGACATTCGTACCGGCGGCGCACCACAGGGCACGCGGACGATCCCGGCCACGCCTGCGGGCGGTTTCACGCCGTCTTCGCCCGTGGTTCGTTGACGGCTCCCCGGCCCCTGCCTAGCTTCACGGAAGCGGTGTCCGTGTCCCCTGATCCGGGAGGTCCGGTTGGTGCGTCGAGGGGTCCGAGGGCTCGCGGTCGTCCTCCTGGTGTGCGCGTCCGTGATCCCGGCGGCCACCGCGCAGGCCACCGGCGAGCGCCGCGCCGGCCCACGGCCGATCACCCAGCTGTTCGACAACCGGGCCGTCAGCGACGACGCCCGCCCGGCCGGCGCGGACTTCGACGGCGCCGGCGCCTCGCTGTCCGCCCGGGACCTGGCCGCGGCCGGCTGGACGCCCGGCCGCGCGCTCACCGTGCAGGGCGCCCGGCTCACCTGGCCGAAACGGGCCCCGGGCGAGCCGGACAACGTCGTCGCCGACGGCCAGGCGGTGCGCGTGCACGGCCGCGGCGACGCCCTCGCCTTCCTCGTCACCGGCACCACCGGACAGGACGTCACCGGCTCGGGCACCGTCGGGTACGCCGACGGCTCCCGCTCCTCCTACCTGCTGACCGCCCCCGACTGGCGCCGCGGTCCCCTCGCCACCAAGGCGGTGGCCCTGCCGCACATCAACACGCCCGCCGGACAACTCGCCGAGCAGGCCCGGCTGTACGTCGTGACGGTGCCGGTCGCGCCGGGCCGCGAGGTGGTCTCGGTACGGCTGCCGCGCGCGGCCGGACTGCATGTGTTCGCGGTGTCGGTGCGGGCGGCGGCGCGCGGCTGGACCGGCAGCTGGTCGGCGGCGACCTCCGGTTATCCGTCCGTCGGGCCGTGGACCGACCGGACGCTGCGGCTGGTGGTGCACACCTCGGCGGGCGGGCCGCGGGTGCGGCTGCGCTTCGACAACACCTTCGCCGCCGCCCCGGTGCGGATCGGCAGCGCCACCGTCGCCGTCCAGGACGCGGGCGCGGCCGCGGCCGGCAGCCCGGTGCCGGTGCGGTTCCGCGGCGCGCCGGGCACCGCCGTCCCGGCCGGCGCCCAGGCCTACAGCGACCCCCTCGACTTCGAGGTGCCGTCGGACACCAGTCTGCTGGTCAGCTTCCACCTCCCGGGCACGGTGCCCGCGGCGCCCGTGCACCGGCTCGCCCAGCAGCGGTCGTACGTCAGCGAGGCCGGCGACCACGCGGCCGACGCCACGGGCGGCGCGTACACCACGGTCATCACCAGCTGGCCGCTGCTGACCGGCGTCGACGTGGGCGGCGGGCCGGGCTCGGTGGTGCTGCTCGGCGACTCCATCACGGACGGCGACAAGTCGACGGTGGACGCCAACCGGCGCTGGCCGAACGTGCTGGCCCGGCGGCTGCTGGCGCAGACCGGGGTGCCGCGCTACGGCGTGCTCAACCAGGGCATCTCGGCGAACCGCGTGGTCACCGACGTCTACCCCGGCGACGGGGTTTCGGCCGCCTCGGGCGGGGTGAGCGCCCTGCACCGGCTCGACCGGGACGTCCTCGCCCAGACCTCGGCGCGCACGGTGGTCGTCTTCCAGGGCGTCAACGACGTGCGCTGGGGGACGAGCGCGGCGCGGGTGACGGCCGGGCTGCGGGAGATCGCCGACCGCGCGCGCGCCCGCGGGCTGCGGGTGCTGGCGGCGACGATCCTGCCGTGCGAGGGCGAGGCGCGGTGCACCGCCGCCGTCGACACCGAGCGGACCGCCGTCAACGACTGGATCCGCCGGGCCGGTGTGTTCGACGGGGTGCTGGACTTCGACGCGGTGGTCCGGGACCCGGCGCGGCCGTCGCGGATGCTGCCCGCGTACGACAGCGGGGACCATCTGCACCCGGGCGACGCCGGGCTCGCGGCGCTGGCGGAGTCGGTGGACCTGCGGTCGCTGTGAGGGCCGGTACGGGTCTGGAGGCCCATACGGGTCCTGAGGCCGGTACGGGTGTCAGGGGCGTCCGGGTGTGCCTCAGACGTCGAGGTCGACGACGACCGGCGCGTGGTCCGAGGCGCCCTTGCCCTTGCGCTCCTCACGGTCGACGTAGGCGTCCTTGACGGCCTTGGCGAACGGCTGGTTGCCGTAGACCAGGTCGATGCGCATGCCGCGGTTCTTGGGGAAGCACAGCTGGCGGTAGTCCCAGTACGTGAACGGGTGGTCGTACTTCAGGGGGCGCGGGACCACGTCCTCCAGGCCCGTCCCGCGCAGGGCGGCCAGGGCGGCGCGCTCGGCCGGGGTGACGTGGGTGGAGCCCTCGAAGGCGGCCGGGTCGAAGACGTCGTCGTCGGTCGGCGCCACGTTGTAGTCGCCGAGGACGGCGAACGGGCGGCTGCCGCCCGCGTCGCCCGCGACGGCGGCCCTCAGGGCCTCGAACCACTGGAGCTTGTAGGCGTAGTGCGGGTGCTCGACCTCGCGGCCGTTCGGCACGTACACCGACCAGACGCGGACCGGGCCGCAGGTCGCGGAGATCGCGCGGGGCTCGACCGCGCCGTCGAAGCCGGGGTCGCCGGGCAGGCCCTTGACCACGTCCTCGATGCCGACGCGGGAGAGCACCGCCACCCCGTTCCACCGGCCGGTCGCGTGCACCGCCGCCTCGTAGCCCAGCTCGCGCAGCTCGGCGAAGGGGAACTGCTCCTCGGCGACCTTGGCCTCCTGGAGGCAGAGCACGTCGGTGCCGCTGCTCTCCAGCCAGGCCAGGAGCCTCGGCAGGCGGGCGGTGATCGAGTTCACGTTCCAGGTCGCGATGCGCATGTCTCACAACCTACCGGGCGGCACTGACAACGCGGTGCCGCCCGCAGGCGGGGGTGCTCACACCTCGGCCGAGTCGCCGGGGGTCAGCCGCAGGTGCCGCGTGCCGCCGAGCCCGCCGATCTGACGGTCGTAGATCGGGCGGGCGAGGTCGGTCAGGAGCGCGTCGTGGATGTCGTAGGCGCGTTGCGGGCGCACCTCGCGGACGTAGTCGATGACCTCGGAGATCTTGTTCCAGGGGGCCATCACCGGGAGCATCAGGGTCTCCACGGGGTGGTCCGGGACGGTGAGGGCGTCGCCGGGGTGGAAGACCCTGCCGCCGTCGATCAGGTAGCCGACGTTGGTGATGCGCGGGATGTCCGGGTGGATCACCGCGTGCAGTTCGCCGTGGACCTGCACGTCGAAGCCCGCGGCCGTGAAGGTGTCGCCGTGGCCGACGGTGTGCACCCGTCCCGGGAAGGCCGCCGAGAGCTGGTCCGCGACCGCCTTCAGGGTCCAGATCTCCGCGGCCGGGTTCGCCTCCAGCGCCGCGCGCAGCCGTCCCTCGTCGAAGTGGTCGGGGTGCTCGTGCGTGACGAGGACGGCGTCCGCGCCGGCGGCGGCGTCCGGCTCGCTGAACCCGCCGGGGTCGAGGACGAGGGTGCGCCCCTCCTTCTCCAGGCGGACACAGGCGTGCGACTTCTTCGTGAGCTTCAGCTTCATGCGCCCATCCTGCCGCCCGCCCGCAACGGGTGCTCACTCCTGGGGCGTGGTCTCCTCGCGGATGACCTCCTGGGCCACCTTGAAGGCGCTGTTGGCCGCCGGTACGCCGCAGTAGACGGCGGCGTGCAGCAGCACCTCCTTGATCTCGGCGGGGGTGAGGCCGTTGCGCAGCGCGGCGCGGGTGTGGAAGGCCAGCTCGTCGAGGTGGCCGCCCGCGACCAGGGCGGTGAGGGTGATGCAGCTGCGGGTGCGGCGGTCCAGGCCGGGCCGGTTCCACACCTCGCCCCAGGCGTAGCGGGTGATGAACTCCTGGAAGTCCCCGGAGAACTCGTCCGCCTGCGCCAGCGCCCGGTCCACGTGCGCGTCGCCGAGCACTTCCCGGCGCACCTTGATCCCGGCGTCGTACGGGTCCGTCCGGCCCACGGCGTGCGGCTGCTCGGCGGCCGGGGCGATCTCGGCGATGGGCGCGATCGGCGCGGCCTGCGGGGGCACCGTGGCGAGCACCGGCTTGACCGGGACGGTCGTGATGGCGATCTGGCCGGTGCCCGGGTCGACGAGCGGCTGCCAGGCGGTGGAGAAGTGGGTGACCAGCAGATCCGTGACCGCGGCGGGCTGCTCGACGGGCACCAGGTGGGAGGCGCCGGGGACGACCGCGAGACGGGCGTCCGGGATCCCGGCGACCAGGGTGCGGGCCTCGGCGGGCCCGGTGACCTGGTCCTCGGAGCCGACCAGCACCAGGGTCGGCACGCCCACCCGACCCAGCTCCGGGCGGACGTCGAAGGTGGCGAGGGCCTCGCAGGCGGCGATGTAGCAGCCGGGGTCGGTGGTGCGCACCATCTGCACCGCCCAGTCGGTGATCGCGGGCTGGGCGGCGGCGAAGCCGGAGGTGAACCAGCGGTCGGGGGCGGTACGGGCGATGGGGTCCAGGCCGTTCGTCCGGACGATCACCCCGCGCTGGCGGAACTCGTCGGCCGTGCCGAACCGCGGGGAGGCGGCGATCAGCACGAGGGAGGCCAGCCGCTCCGGGTGGCGCAGGGCCAGTTCCACGCCGACGGCGCCGCCGAGCGCGCAGCCCGCGTATCCGAAGCGCTGCACCCCGAGGCCGTCGAGGGTGGCGAGCAGCCGGGCGGTCAGCTCCGCGACGGAGGCCGCGGGGTAGGCGGGGGCGCCGCCGTGCCCCGGCAGGTCGAACCGGAAGACGCGCCACTGCTTCGCCAGCTCCGGGACCTGGCGGTCCCACATGTGCCAGGTGGTACCCAGTGAGGGACCCAGGATCAGGACCGGAGCGTCTTCTGGCCCGTCGAAGCGGTATTGCAGGGTGTTCGGTGGTGTCTCACTCACGCCCCAGACCCTCTCACGTCTCACGACTGCCCCTATACGAGGGTTACGGCCGCACAGGTCTGACCAGGTGGAACACCTCCCGGGCCGCGTATCGCTTGAGACTCCGGACGATTTCACGTCGAGTCTCACCCTCCTTGCTGCGGCGTTCGTAGTAGTCCTGGGTACGCGGGTCGACGCGCAGGCGGGTCTGCACGATCCGGTGCAGCGCCGCGTTCGCTTGCCGGTCACCGCCCCGGTTCAGGCGACGGTACTGCCCACTGCCCGAGGAACGCTCGACCGGGCTGACACCGCACAGCGCCGCGAACGACGCCTCACTGCCCAGGGGTTCCGGGTTGTCCGGATCGTGATCAGCAAAGTGACGGCTGTGTCCGGACCGATGCCCGCCACCGCGAGCAGCTGCGGAGCGTGGCGCTCCACCAGCCGGGTCAGGCGGCCTTCCAGGTCCTGGACCTCTGCGCTCAGCTGCCCGATGCGCCGGGCCAGGAGTCCCAGGGTGACGTGGGTGACGTGAAGCACCGCCCCCTCGCCGGCCTCATGGTTCAGGCTGTCGTCGACGAGCCCTGCGCACGTGCGGAAGAGCTCTGCATTGCCCCGGCCCGGCCAGTTCCTCTCTCAGCTGCGGATCGGCACGGATGAGGACGGCCTCTCCTGGCCCATCGCCATGCATGTGGGTGCCCAGGGAGTCAAACGGGCCCACCTTCGCCCACACGGTGCTCGACGCGACCGGCGTCCTCCTCAGCCGCCTCCCGGTCAGTCGCGACCGGGTGTGGCTGGTCGTGCGAGACGCGGGCCTGACGCATCGGCAGGTGGGCGTCTCGTGGTGGCACGCTCCCTGTCAGCCGACCTGCTGCGCCTTGATCGCGTCGCTCGCCCGAACCGTCCCGGCTGCCAAGCACGTCCAGGCAGACACCGAGCACGAGGCCGGGATCCGCCGGGAGTTCGTGGACGGTCGAAGTACGCGTCAACTGGTCCGAAGACCGACCGCCAGCGTCAGTTCAAGGACCCGGTGGGGCGATGCGAGATCGGGAAACAGCTCCCGCAGCTGCGACATCCGGTACCGGACTGTCTGGGGATGGACGAACAACGCCGCCGCCACCTCGTCCCGCCTGCCCTGGTGCAGCAGCCACGCCCGCAACGTCTCCTCCAGCCGCCGTGCGGTCGCGACAGGCAAGGTGCGCAACGGTGCGAGGGCTCGGGCACGCAGGTCTGCGAACGCGTCCACGTCGGCGCTCAGCACCAGCTCGGGCAGGTGGTCCTCGGTGTCGCGGATATCAGAGGAGAGGGAGCGCGCGCGTACGGCTCGTGCGTACGAGGCGGACGCATGAGTCCATGGCCGGGCCGGGCCGACCACGGCGGTGCGGTCGGTCAGCTGCCGCAAGAGATGTGATCGGTCGGCGTCGGGGACGAGCAGCACACCGGTGGTGTCCGGCAAATCGTCGAGGACGAGAGTGCTCGGGTCGAGCGCGCGGTAGGCAGGCCGGGCCTGGGCGGCGGGCAGCAGGACCGCCGTCAGCGTAACCGGAGGCTGCCATCCGGCCCGTTGAGCAGAGGCCAGCAGCACGTCCGGGCTCGCGCCGGCGAGGAGGTCGCGGGCGAGGTGTTCCAGGTGGCGCTCCTGGGCCCTGCCCCGGGCGGTCAGTTCGTCGGCGTGGCCCGCGGCGCTCGCGGCGGAGAGCTCGTCGATGTAGGCGAAGGTCAGCTCGGCGAACTTGGCGACCTCGGCGGCGGGCAGACCTGCGGACACGGCGCCCGCTGCCAGGCTTCGCCAGGCCACGCGGGCGCCGACGCGGTAGGCGCTGAGCAGGGCGTCCATCGACCGGCCGTCGCGCACCTCGCCGCGGCCCAGCTCGTAGGCCGCGTCACCGCCGCCGCCGCCCGCGGCGTTCCCGCTCGCGAGGTCCAAGTAGTGCCCGAGGGCGGTGCGAACGGCTCGGCGGATGGTGCCGCCCATGCTGCCCGACAGGGCGTTGGCGTAGGAAGGGACCTCGTCGATGATCGCCTGGACGACCTCGTCGGCGGTGGTCTTCAGCGCGGCCCGCAGTGCGGTGACCGTCGCCTCATCAAGGGCCAGTTCGCTGGCCCTCCGGATTGCATGGCTCACGTCTTTGTTCCCTGCGAACAATTCAGCCGATCAGATTCACGTCCTGCGGTCAGGACTTTACGCCCTGAGGCGCAGCAAGCTGGAGTCATGATGAGTGCGGCCCTCCGCGGCAGGGCGTGGAAACTGATGGAGATGGTCACGACACCGCTGCTGCCGTCGGACTACCTCGACCTGGTCAGCCCGCTGCGTGCGGGCGCCGACCTGCGCGGGCGCATCGAGGCCGTGCACCCCGAGACGCGTGACGCCGCGACCATCGTGATCAGACCGGGTCGGGGCTGGCGCGGCCACAGGGCCGGCCAGTACGTGCGGATCGGGGTCGACGTCGACGGGGTGCGCCTGTGGCGTGCCTACTCCCTCACCTCGCCGACGAACCGCCAGGACGGCCGCGTCACGATCACCGTGAAGGCGATCCCGGACGGCAAGGTCAGCAACCACCTGGTCCGCAGGGCCAAACCGGGCACGCTGATCCAGCTCGATCAGCCGACCGGTGACTTCGTACTGCCGCAGGCCACGCCCGCCAAGGTGCTCTACCTGACGGCCGGCAGCGGCATCACACCCGTGATGGGCATGCTGCGCGACACCGAGTTCGACGACGTCGTCATGGTCCACAGTGCGCCACGGCCGCAAGATGTGATCTTCCGCAACGAGCTGCACGACCTGGTCGCGGACAAGAAGCTGCGGCTCACCGAGGTGCACACCGACACGGACGGCAAGCTCGACATCGCCCGCCTCGGCGAACTCGTGCCCGACTGGGCCGAGCGCGAGACCTGGGCGTGCGGGCCCGCCGGCCTGCTCGACGCCGCCGAAGAGCACTGGAGCGAGCACGGCGTACCGGAGCGCCTGCACACCGAACGCTTCCGCCCCAGCGTCATCGTCGCCGGCGACGGCGGCGGCGAGGTCACGTTCAGCGCCACCGGCAAGACCGTCGACGCGGACGGCGCCACGCCGTTGCTGGACGTCGGCGAGGAGGCCGGCGTGCTCATGCCCTCCGGGTGCCGCATGGGCATCTGCTTCGCCTGCGTCACGCCGCTCAAGGCGGGCGCCGTCCGCGACCTGCGCACCGGCGAGATCACCGAGGCCGAGCCGGGCGTCCTCATCCAGACCTGCGTGTCCGCCGCGGCGGGCCCCTGCGACATCGAACGGTAGGAGCACCTTGACCGCCATCGACCCCACCGCCCACCTGACGGCGGACCAGATCGAGGAGCTCGGCCGCGAGCTGGACGCGATCCGCGACGAGGTGATCGCCGGCCGCGGCGAGAAAGACGCCGCCTACATCCGCAAGGTCATCTCGGCGCAGCGCAAGCTCGAGCTGGTCAGCAGGGGCGTGCTGCTGTTCTCGATCTTCCCACCCGCGTGGATCATCGGCACCGCCGGCCTGTCCGTGGCGAAGATCATGGACAACATGGAGATCGGCCACAACATCCTGCACGGCCAGTGGGACTGGATGCGCGACCCGAAGATCCACTCCACCACCTGGGAATGGGACCACGTCTCGCCGGCCGACCAGTGGAAGCACTCGCACAACGAGCTGCACCACACGTACACCAACGTGATCGGCAAGGACAACGACCTCGGCTACGGCATCATGCGCGTCGACGAGGACCAGAAGTGGCACCCGTTCCACCTCGGCCAGCCGCTGTGGAACTTCATCAACGCCTGCTTCTTCGAGTACGGCATCGCAGCGTACGACCTGGAGCTCGGCAAGAACCTGCACAAGCGCCGCCGCAAGAACCCGGAGTTCCGCGCGCGGGCCAGGGCCGTGGGCCGCAAGATCCGCAAGCAGGTGCTCAAGGACTACGTGATCCACCCGCTGCTGTCGGGCCCGTCGTTCCTCCACACGCTCGCCGCCACGTTCACCGCGAACCTGGTCCGCAACATCTGGTCCCACTCGGTGATCATGTGCGGGCACTTCCCCGAGGGCGTGCAGGTCTTCGAGCGCCGGTCGATCAAGGACGAGACGCGCGGCCAGTGGTACCTGCGCCAGATGATGGGCTCGGCGAACATCAGCGGCAGCAGGGCCATGCACTTCATGACCGGCAACCTGTCGCACCAGATCGAGCACCACCTGTTCCCGGACCTGCCGAGCAACCGGTACGCCGAGGTCGCGGTGAAGGTGCGCGCGCTGTTCGAGAAGTACGAACTGGAGTACGTCACCGGACCGCTGCCCAAACAGGTGTTCTCCGCGTGGCGCAAGGTCTTCCGGCTCTCGCTGCCGAACAAGAAGCCCGAGGTCAGGACGCCGGACCGTGAGCAGGAGCTCGTCGCCGCCTGACTGTCACAGGTGCCTGGCTCACGAACCCGAGGTCAGGCGCCCTTGTCCGCAGGCTCCAGTATCGCCACGCACTCCACGTGATGCGTCATCGGAAACACGTCACGAGGTGTGTGGACGGCAGAATCGCAGGGCACATGGGGTTTTCCTGCCTTGGGCGCGGGCTGTGAGGCGGCCGGAGCGTCACATGAGCGTCATGTCTGACGGACTTCCTCTCCTCCCTTGGCCGGTGCACCAGGCTGTGCGCGCTTTGAATACCCCGTTGGCTGTCATGTTGCTGCTCGGACGGCAGGCCAGCTGCTGGAGCGGCTGCGGGATGCCCGGCGCAGCGCTCCCGCCACCGGGCCCCCGGGCGCGTCCGGGCGAAACCGGGCGCGATTCGTACGGGCCGACCCTGTGGGCCGGTGATGAAGCTGACATCAGGAACCCGTGGCCGGGTTCCACCTCGTGCGCATCGGCGTCCGACCCCGGACGCCTGCCGGGCTGTTGCTCAGGCGTCGATGATGACGGGGATGATGAGGGGCTTGCGGCGGTAGGTGCGGAACGCCCAGTTCGCCACGGCGCGGGCGAGGAGCTGTTCGAGTTGTCGCGCGTCCCCGACGCCTTCCTCGGCCGCGGTGGCCAGGGTCTTCTCGATGACGGGGACGACCGGCTCGAAGGTGGCGTCGTCGTGGACGAATCCGCGGGCCAGGAAGTCGGGGGCCTCGGCGAGGGCGCCGGTGTCCGCGTCGACGATCGCCACCACCGTGAGCACGCCTTCGGAGGCGAGGGTGAGGCGGTCCTTGAGGGACGCTTCGGTCGCGCCGCCGACTTCCATGCCGTCCACGTAGACATTGCCGGCGGGGACCTTGCCGGTGATGGACGCGCGCCCGTCGACCAGGTCGACGACGACGCCGTCCTCGGCGATGACGACCCGGTCGGGGTCGACACCGGTACGGATGGCGAGGTCGGCGTTGGCCCGCAGGTGACGCCATTCGCCGTGGACGGGCATGACGTTGCGGGGTTTGACGATGTTGTAGCAGTAGACGAGTTCGCCGGCGCTGGCATGCCCGGAGACGTGCACCTTGGCGTTGCCCTTGTGGACCACGTGGGCACCCCACCGGGTGAGTCCGTTGATCACCCGGTAGATGGCGTTCTCGTTGCCGGGGATCAGGGAGCTGGCGAGCAGGACGGTGTCGTCCTTGCCGATGCGGATCATGTGGTCGCGGTTGGCCATTCGTGACAGCGCGGCCATCGGTTCGCCCTGGGAGCCGGTGCACACCAGAGTGATCTTGTGGTCTGGGAGCTTCTCCAGCTCCTTGGTGGACACGACCAGACCGGAGGGGACCTTCAGATAGCCCAGGTCCCGGGCGATGCCCATGTTGCGGACCATCGACCGGCCGACGAAGGCGACCTTGCGGCCGTGCTGGTGGGCGGCGTCCAGGACCTGCTGGATGCGGTGTACGTGGCTGGCGAAGCTGGAGACGATGACCCGGCGTGGAGCGGTGCGCATCACCTGCTCGATCGCCGGGTTCAGCTCCCGCTCGGAGGTGGTGAAGCCGGGTACTTCGGCGTTGGTGGAGTCGGTGAGGAACAGGTCCACGCCCTCCTCGCCGAGGCGGGCGAAGGCGCGCAGATCGGTGATGCGGTCGTCGAGAGGGAACTGGTCCATCTTGAAGTCGCCGGTGTGCAGCACCATCCCGGCCCGGGTGCGGATCGCGACCGCGAGGCTGTCGGGGATGGAGTGGTTGACCGCCACGAATTCGCAGTCGAAGGGCCCGAAGCCACGCCGGTCGCCCTCCCGCACCCGCACCGTGCGCGGCCGGATGCCGTGCTCCTTGAGCTTGGCCTCCAGGAAGGCCAGCGTCAGCTTGGAGCCGACGACGGGAATGTCGCGCCGTTCGCGCAGGAGGTACGGCACGCCGCCGATGTGGTCCTCGTGGCCGTGGGTGAGGACCACGGCCACGATGTCGTCCAGCCGGTCCCGGATCGAGGTGAAGTCCGGCAGGATCACGTCCACGCCGGGCTGGGTCTCCTCGGGGAACAGCACGCCGCAGTCGACGATGAGCAGCTTGCCGGCGTGCTCGAAGACGGTCATGTTGCGGCCGATCTCACCAAGGCCGCCCAGGGCGATGACCCGCAGCCCCCCTTCGGGAAGGGGCGGTGCGGCTTTCAGCTCGGGGTGCGGATGACTCATACCCCGACGGTACCCGGAGAGCGGACAGAGTGATCCATTACCTCCTCCCGACAGGGTGGGGGCACCACAACGGGTGTCCGGGACGATCCGATGACGCCGGCGGCCGGCTGGAGACGGTCGTCCCTGTCGGCCCCGCCGAAACCACCCGCCACGCCCTCGCCGCCGACCTGATCACCGAGGTCCGCACATGGGACGTGAAGCTGAAGACAATGCCCATGCCATGGCGGCACTGGTCGCAGAGTCCGGAAGCCGAGTGACCTGTACGGGCGGCGGCCATCACGGACAGTGCCACCTCCACGGTCATGTCCTCCCAGACCTGCGGTCCAGCCGCGTCCGCGGGATCGGCCGCCGTCTGCACGGCGTTGGTACGTGTTGAGCGGAACTGCGTCTGGCCCAGCGTCAAGGGTGCCCTGCGAAGGTGGGCGGGCTTCCTGACACGAAGGTTCTATGCCGCCGCACCGGCGGTGGACTGCCGTACGGGCGCTTGGCGGGCCGCCGAGACGGGGCGGCGTCGGCCGCGTGAGGTGGCGCCGCGCTTCTTGGGGCGTTCGACCACCGGTGCGGTGATGACGACCGGGATGCCGGAGGGCACCTGGGCGCCGGTGATGCGGTGCAGGGCCTCCTCGCCGATGCGGACCTGGGTGGTCTGCGGGACGATGCCAGCCGCTGCCATGAGGCGCGTCATGCCGCGGCGCTGGTTGGGGGTGACCAGGGTGACGACACTGCCGGACTCTCCTGCGCGAGCGGTACGGCCGCCACGGTGGAGGTAGTCCTTGTGGTCGGTCGGCGGGTCGACGTTGACGACGAGGTCGAGGCTGTCGACATGGATGCCGCGCGCCGCGACATTGGTCGCCACCAGTACGTTGACGTGCCCGCTCTTGAACTGTGCCAGCGTGCGGGTGCGCTGCGGCTGCGACTTCCCGCCGTGCAGGGCGGCGGCCCGCACCCCGCTGTTGAGGAGGTGTTCGGTGAGGCCGTCGACGGCGTGCTTGGTGTCGAGGAAAAGGATCACGCGGCCGTCGCGTGCGGCGATCTGGGTGGTGGCCGTGTGCTTGTCAGCGCCGTGAACATGGAGCACGTGGTGCTCCATCGTCGTGACCGCGCCGGCCGAGGGGTCGACGGAGTGCACGACGGGGTCGCTGAGGTAGCGGCGCACGAGCAGGTCGACGTTGCGGTCGAGAGTGGCGGAGAACAGCATGCGCTGGCCTTCGGGGCGGACCTGATCGAGAAGGGCGGTGACCTGCGGCATGAAGCCCATGTCGGCCATCTGGTCGGCCTCGTCGAGGACCGTGATGGAAACCTGGTTCAGTCGGCAGTCACCGCGGTCGATGAGATCTTTGAGGCGTCCCGGCGTGGCGACGACGACCTCGGCGCCACCGCGCAGCGCGCGCGCCTGCCTGCCGATCGGCATTCCGCCCACCACCGTGGCCAGCCGCAACCTCACGGAGCGGGCGTACGGGGCGAGCGCGTCGGTGACCTGCTGCGCCAGCTCACGCGTGGGTACGAGGATCAGCCCCAGCGGCTGCCTGGCCTCGGCGCGCTGCCCGGCCGTACGGGCCAGCAGCGCCAGCCCGAAAGCCAGGGTCTTGCCGGAGCCGGTGCGGCCGCGGCCCAGTACGTCCCGGCCGGCGAGGGAGTTCGGCAGGGTCGCGGCCTGGATCGGGAAGGGTACGGTCACGCCTTGCGAGCCGAGCGCGCCCAGCAGTGCCCCGGGCATGTCGAGATCGGCGAATCCCTCCACGGCGGGGAGCGCGGGAGTGATCGTCCTGGGCAGCGCGAACTCTCCCTGGACCGCGGCGGGCCGACGGCCGTAACCCCCGGAACGGCTCGGCCCGCCGGAGCGGCTCCTGGCCGACGAACCGAATCGGCTGCCGCCCCTGCCGGAGTCGGTACTGCCGTTACGGGTGCGGGTGAAGCGGTCGTTCGTGCGTGTGCGGTTCATGCGGAACCTTCCTCGATGCGGCACATATCAAGGAATTCCCGCAGCGATGAGCAGCACAGAGAATTGCAAGAATGGACCGGTGGAATGCGACAGCGAATCTGACCGACGAAAAATTCGCGCGGCACAGGAGCTGGAATGAATGGCGCGAAGCGGACGCAATGTTCGGGCGTCCGCCGCGATGAAGCTATGAAGGGATGCGTACACCCCTGAAGGATGCCCCGTATACGGTGAGCCTACGGGTTTCCTGGTTGTCGTCCGCAGGCGAAACCACCGCGGAAAATGCGAGTAGCTGGGGCCCGCACCCCGAAGGACGCGGGCCCCAGCTAAAAGTACGCGACAGTCAGCGTCAGGCGAGAACGATGTTCTCGGCCGTCGGGCCCTTCTGGCCCTGCGCGATGTCGAAGGTCACCTTCTGGCCTTCCAGCAGCTCGCGGAAGCCCTGGGCGGCAATGTTCGAGTAGTGGGCGAACACATCAGCGCCGCCACCGTCCTGCTCGATGAAGCCGAAGCCCTTTTCCGCGTTGAACCACTTCACGGTGCCACTAGCCATGTCTTTTCTCCTTTGGGGCAGTGCATCGGGATCCGCACTGCACGGATCCCGTGTCGCCGCATGATCACCCCGCCGGAAAAAGACCGGATAACAAAAGTGCTTCCAGTGGCACAGACGCCGCCCGGAGGGCACTTGAAGTTTTGGGAACCACAACTGCAACTGAGATCGACAGTAGCACGCCGAAGCGGCCTGTGCACGATGAATGCTCCCACTCCACGTAATGCGGCAGAGAATCTATCCGCTTGGTCCGTTGAAATCTCAGCTCGCGGGCACAGATATTGCCCCAGCCGGAGCGCAACGTTTCGGAAAGCATTGGGGGCGCGCCCAGCCCGAGGGCTGCTCCCCCAGAGTATGGTGCGGGCGGGCGTGGAGATCAGGGTGGCTCCGGCAAGCGTCACGGCCCGTCTCCAGCGCACGCAGGGGAGCGGCCATGTCGAAGGTCATCAAGGACCAGACCGTCGATCAGCTCGGTGGAAACAGCAGCATCCTGGTGCGGCAACGCCGTGAGCACGAGAAAGCGGCGGCTGACGGATCAGTACCTGACCCTCGACGACCTTCACCAGCGGGAACGCGTTCTGAAGCAGGCGGTGCAGCTGCTCTTCAGCCAGGCCTTCGTGGAAGAGACGGTGCTGTGGCCCGCCGTACGAGCCTCAGACCGGGACGGCGAGGAACTGACGGCAGCCGCAGTCGTATGTCACAGCGGTACAGGGGCACGCAAGGCGCGCGACACTGGCCGCGTACCCTCGGACAAGGTTGTGCTCTCATCCCGGAATCCCAGTTCGGCGGTGCCACCGACCCGAGCCAACCGCATCTGGGCCATTCCCCCAGGCGAGTCCGCCGGCTACGCCCGCCCGCGACGCGCGCACGGACATGCGCACGTCGCGGGCCACTGGACGGGACGCGCGAGTGGATAGCGCGATCCCGCTGAAGCGGTCAGATCACGGGACTCATCGACTCAGCCGCCGCTCTTGCGCCTGAACGACCGCTGGCTCGCAGCCGGGCCGTGCGCCGAACGCACCTTCGACGCATCGGACTTGGCGGCAATATCAGCGGCGTCCGCCTGCGCACCGCGCTTGCGCGCCAGGGCTTCGCGGAACTTGCGCTTCAGGTCGTAGTTGCCGTCGCTGTCCGGCTCCAGAGGGGACGTCTCGGGGGCAGCCGGCTCCGAACCTTCCATAGATACGGGCTCTGCGGTCATGGTGACCTCCTGGGTTCGGGGGTGGGCAAGCACAGCTTGTCATGCTGGGCGCAGTGCGAGGCGCCAGCAACGTCATCCTGCTCCGTTTCGGCGGGTATCCCTGTCGTGGCCAAGGCATTGACTTCGTAGGTGAGGCGCACAGGACGGCTTCGGGCCGGGGGCCGAGGGTTGTCGATCCCGTGGCCAGGCTGCCAGGGCAACGCCTCTCAGCCGTTGCGACGCACGAGGGCGGCCTTGCGGGCGTCGGCGAACTTGCGGGCCTCGCCGGCCTTTCGGGACTTGCCGCCGGCGCCGCGGGAGGTGCCCTTGCTGGTGCCGAGGCCGCGGAAGGGAACGTTGGTGTTCGGGTCGGGGGACGGCGGGCCCGCCGTCGAGCGGGATCCCGGAGGGAGTCTTGGCGCCGGTGATCCGGCTCAGCTCCGCCTCGCCCGAGCGCACCTTGGTGACGGTCGGCTCGATGGCGGCGTACGCCGGTGACGCGGGCCAGCTGATCGCCGCCCGGGCCGTGATGGGCGTCGGCGCCGCACTGATCATGCCCGCGAACTTCGCCATCCTCCTGTGGACCTTCACCGGCCCCGGGCGGGCGACCGCCATCGCCATCTCCTCGACGTCCACCGGTGTCGGCATGGCGGCGGGCCCGGTGCTGGCGGGAGTCCTGCTCGACCACTTCTGGTGGGGCTCGGTCTTCCTCGTCAACGTCCCCATCGTCGTACTGGCACTGGCCGGGATCGTCCTGCTGGTCCCCAACTTCCGCAGCGCCACGGTGCGGCCGCTGAACCCCTCCGGGATGCTGCTGTCCATCAGCGGACTCGCCGCGCTCACCCACGGCCTGATCCGCGCGGGGCAGGTGGGCGCCTGGAGCCGTCCGGACGTCTGGGCACCCATCGCGGCCGGACTCGTCCTGCTGGCCGGTTTCGTGTTCGTCGAAGCGAGGACCAAGGAGCCCGGCTTCGACCCCCGGATGCTCGCCCAGCGGATGTTCGGCGCCGGCAACGCGTCCATGGCGCCGCTGTTCTTCTGCGTGGCCGCCGTCACCTTCTACAACGCCTTCTACCTGCAGGGCGCCCTGGGCTACTCGCCGATGAAGGCCGGCCTCGCCAACGTTCCGAGCGCGCTCGGCGCTGTCGTGGGGGCGCCCTGGGCGCACGTCTGGTCGCCCGGTGGTCGCTGCGCCCCGTCGCGGTGCCGGCGCTCGCCGTGGCCGCGTTCAGCTTCGGCGCGGTCGGCTTCCTCGAACTGGACACCCCCCTCGTCTGGATCGAGATCCTGCTGCTGGCGCAGGGCCTGTCCGTCGGCATGGTGAAGGCCCCCGTGACCGGGGCGCTGATCAGCAGCCTGCCGCTGGAGCGGTCCGGTGCCGGGTCGGCCGTCACCAACACGGCCCGGCAGGTCGGCAGTGTCATCGGCATCGCGGTGGGCGACACGATCATGTCGATCGCCTGCCGGAGCGCGATCGAATCCTCGCTCAACGAGGTCCCGGAGGGTTACCGGGACACCGCCGGGATCTCCGCGGAACAGGCCCGGCACGTCGCCGGCACCCTCGACCGGCCCGCACTCGCGCAGGCTGCCGATCACGCGTTCGTCCACGCCATGCACGTCGGCGCGGTCTGGATCATGGTCATCGCCCTCTTCGCCACGGCCGTACTGGTGATCGCCTTGTCCACGGCAAGGAAGACCGGGGAAGAGACGGCGGAGAAGACCGGGGGGCAGCCCGGGGAGACGACGAGTCCGGCCCCGGCCCAGGAACCGGACCGCGCAGAGGCCCGCAGCCCCGAGCCCCGCTCCACCGCCTGATGGACCGGGCGATGCCCCGGATGGCACGGCGGGCGGTGCTCACGAGGGTGCGCCGGGCGGTGTCACCGATGGTGCGCCGGACGCCAGGGGCAAATTGCACCACAGAAGTCAAGGATTATTGGCAGGGAACGTCGACCGTACGGCTCGAAATCGAAGGAGCCCTGGTGTCGGCAATCAATGATCCCGCCGAGCGTGCGGTTGCGGCGGAGCAGGCTTATGTGTCCTGCCTGTACAAGGTGCTCACGGAGCGGCTTTCCGAGGCACGGGAACAGCGGGCCGGTGTGCTGAAGGCCCCGGCGGACAGTCCCGACGCGGCATACGAGCGAGAAATCGCCACCGAGCGTCTGACCAAGGAAATCAGCCGGCTGGAGGGCGCCGAGAAAGGGCTGGTCTTCGGGCGGATCGACTGGGCGGACGGCATGGCCCTGCGCATCGGGCGGATCGGGCTGCACACGGAGGAGGACGACCTGCCGCTGCTCGTCGACTGGCGCGCGGACGTTTCGACCGAGCGGTCGAGGCGCTCTGGCCGCGGCTGGTACCCGGTGACCTGGTGACGGCGCTCCTGACGGACGCCGGCGCTCTCGCCGAGCACCTGCCCCACCTGTCCGCGCAGGAGCGGTCCCTTCTGCTGCGCGGACCGGACGACCCGTGGACCGATGCCGACGTGCCGCTGCTGGACGAGGCCGCGGGTCTGGTCGACGGCACTCCCGAGCGGACGTACGGGCATGTCGTCGTCGACGAGGCGCAGGAACTGACCGCCGTGCAGTGGCGGATGATCGTCCGTCGCTGCCCGGCCAGGGCGATGACGCTGGTGGGTGACTTCGCCCAGGCAGGCCCGGTCACGACCGCACGCGACTGGAAGGAAGCCCTGAGCCCTCATGTCGGACCGCGGTTCAGACTGCACAACCTGACCGTCAGCTACCGCACCACGCAGGAGATCCTAAAGAGCGTCCGGAACCTGCTCGCGAGGATCGCCCCGGAACAGGTGCCCACGCGGTCCCTGCGCCGCGGTGAGAGCCCCCGCACCGTGACCGCACCCGCGGACGGGCTGGTCGCCGCCGTCGACCGGGAACTGCGCGCCCAGAGCGCCGCGCACCCGGGCGAGCTGCTGGGCGTGATCTGCGCGGACGGCAGGGTGAGCGAGCTGACGGCGCAGGGCATCGCGGAGCGGGCGCGCATCGTGCCGGCGTCCGAAGCGCGCGGGCTGGAGTTCGACGGAGTCGTGGTCATCGACCCCGACGAGATCGTCGCGGCCCGACCCGGCGGTGAGAGGGACTTGTACGTGGCCCTGACCCGGGCCACCAAGCGCCTGTGCACCGTCACCGTCCAGGCGGCCTGACGACTCGGCGCCCGCGCCGCCGCGGGCGGGCGCACGGTCACCTCACGCCGGTGCGGGCGCGGTCACCGCGGCTGCCGCGCGGCGTGGGCGATCAGGTCCTTCATGGCCTCCTCACGGGAGTCGGCGGTGTCGCCGTAGTCGAAGCTGTGGGTGAACTCGGCGTGGGGGAAGTACCGCTGGAGCCAGACGGCGCAGTAGTGGCCGGGCATCATGCACGGCTGGAGTTCCGTGTACACGCGTCGTACCTGCTCGGGGCGGACGCCCTGGGCGGCGAGCCGGTCCCAGACCAGTTCCTCGGGGTGGGGGCGGCCGGGGCCGGTCGCGTCGGTGGCGATCTGCTTGCGCCCGCCGTCGTCGACGTACTCGAAGGCGGCGGAGAACGGGAAGTTGAGGGTGTGGCGGACGTCGTCCAGGACGCGCGGCCACCAGCTCTCCCGGTGCGCGAACGCGGCCGGGTCCACGGACCGCAGTTCGGCGTTCAGCTCCCGGAAGGCGGCAGCGGCGACCGGCAGGCTCCCGGCCGCCGCGATGACCGGCATACGGCGGTCGAGTGCGGCGAGCGACCGGTTGAAGGCGTCCACGCCGGAGCTGACGTACAGGTCGTCCATGCCGAACTGGCCGAGGAACAGCGCCCGTACCGCTCCGTCGGAACCGACGCAGACCTGGCCCAGGCGGTCGGTGCCCAGGCGCACCGCACCGGCGATGTCGTCGGGGACCGTGACGCCGTGACGGCCCGCGAACCCGCCGAGCGTCAGGGCGTCGTCCTCGCGGGCCGCGGTGAAGTACGGGCCGACGCGCAGCGGCACACCGGTCCGGGCCAGGAGCTCCCGCGTCGGCTCCGGGATCCCGGCGGCGTACGTGTCCGGGGCGGTGAAGCGGCGCATGCCCGCCACGCCGAAGTGCCGCGCGGACGGGTCCGGCGCAGGGGTGGTCTCGGACGGCATCGGGTCCCTCTCTTGATCGGGCCGGGCGACGCGACGGGATGTCGACGCCGGGCCGCGCGCCGGCCGGCGGTGCGGTCAGGGGTCGGCGGGGGCGCCCAGGCCGGTGAGCGCGCCTACCGGGTCGGGGTCCGGGGTGCCTCTCGGCCACCAGTCGTCCGCGCCCGGTTCCGACTCGTACGCGTACCACAGGCCGTCGCGGCCGAGGCGGAGCTGGATGTGGCCGCGCGGGTGGGTGAGACGGTTGCGCCAGGGGCGGAAGGCGGGCAGGTCGGCGGCGAGGAGCAGCGGGCGGGCGCGGTCGAAGCGGCCGGCCGGCGGGTCCCAGGGTTCCTCCAGCGCGGCGAGACCGTCCGGGCCGCCCTGCCGCCAGGCCGCGACCGCGCGCGTCAGCTCGGCGGGGGTGCGGCCCGCGGCGGCGGCGAGGGACGCGTACAGGCCTCGGGTGGCGGCGGTCAGGCCGGCGCCGGGGCGGGCGGCGGCCAGCCGTACCGCGTCCTGCCACAGCGTCAGCTCCGCGACCGGGTCCCGGCCCGTGGTGAGCAGGGTGTGGGCGCGGGCGGCGGCGTCGGTGGCGAGCTGGTCCAGCGCGAGCGGGTCGGGGCCGCCGGGCGCCGCCGGATAGGCCGGGGGCTGCTCGGGATGGGCGGGGACCGGCAGCGGCGGGGGCAGCGGAGGCAGGGGGCGCGGGGCCAGGGCGTCGGTCGCGCGGACGCCGGGCAGGGGCGCCGGGTCGCGCTCCCGGGCGGCGCGGGCCGCGCGCGTGGCGTTCAGCCGGGAGAGCGCGTCGAGCAGTTCGCGTTCGCCCCGGCCGCGCAGCAGGAGCAGGACGAAGGGGTCGGCGTCGAGCAGCCGGGCGGTCTGGTAGCACAGGGCGGCGGCGTGCTTGCAGGGGTGGCCGCGGTCGGGGCAGCTGCACCGGGGCTCCAGGTCGCCGGGGCCGGGCAGCAGCGGGACGTCGCCCTCCGCGAGGGCGTGCGGCATCTCCTTGTCCAGCAGCGCGGCGATGTGACCGGGACGGTCCGCGGCGGCGTCCAGGAACCGCTCCCAGTCGGCGTCGTCCAGGGTGCGCAGCCGGATCTGCACCCGGTACGGCCGGGGGCGGCTGCCGTGGACGTAGGCGAGGACCAGGCCGGGCGTCACCGTGATGGCGTCGACGTGCCCCTGCTGGGCGTAACCCCGGCCGCGCGCGAGTCGGTTGGCGTCCAGCGCGCCCTCCTCCAGCGCGGTGATCCACGCGTTGCCCCACCAGGTCTCCGCGAACCGGGCGCCGTCCCCGGAGGGGCGTGCCGGGAAGGCGGGGAAGGTGCGGCGCAGGTCGCTGTCGCGGTGTGGGGAGGCCAAGGGGCGGGAGTCGGTGGGGCGGGGGGAGGCGGCCGGGGGGTGTGCGGCGGCCAGGGGGTGGGGCGAGGCCGGAGGGTGTGCGGACGCCGGAGGGCGCACGGGGGCCGTGGGGCCCGCGGAGGCCATGGGGCTCCCGGAGGCAGGAGGGCGCACGGAGGCCGTGGGGCCCGGCGAGGCCGCAGGGAGTGCGGACGCCGTGGGGCGGGCGCCGGCCTCCGGTGTGTCCTCGCCCGACGAGGACTGAGCGGACGCAGCGGACTGAGCAGGCTGGGCGGGCTCCTCCTCCCGCGGCGGGGCGGTGTCGTCCGTCGCCGCCCGGTCGTCCGTGCCCGCCGGCAACCTGAAGGCGTTCGCCAGGAAGGCCGCCATCTCCCTCGTCGCCGCGGCTCCCGGAGAGGGTGCCGGACGGCTCGGCCGGGTGCCCGCGTCCGCGCGGGACGCGCGGGCGGCCTCACGTGCGGCCGCCGCGCGTGCGCGTTCCCGCTCCTGCTCCCGGCGGGCGGCGCGCAGCGCGTCACGGGCCACGTCGGCGGGGCGGGGTGTCTCCGGCCCGCTCGGGCGGGGGGACGCGGCGTCCGCCGCACTCTCCTCGCGCGCGGAGTCCGTGGTGTTTCCGGCGGCGGACGTGGCCGTGGAGCCGGGAGTGTTGGGCACGTCGGGAGCGCCCGTGTCCGTGGTGTGCGCCGGCGCGTCGGTCCCCGACGTCTCGTCGTCCAACGGCTCCCCCGCACTGCGCCGAGTCCCGACCGCCCGGCGCAGTGCCGCGCGTGCGGCGTCACCCGGACGAGGGGCACGGGTCTGCGGGGACTCCGAGGAGCGGCGCGCCTCTTCCGCCTCGTGTGCCGCCCGCGCGGCCCGCAGGGCGCGGCGGGCCGCGTCTCCGGGGCGCTCGGCGCGTACCTGACCGGCCCCGGTGTCCTTCTGGGGTTCCCGTTCGGCGCCCGTCGGATCGGTGTACCGGTCCTGTGGTGTCTCGCTCATGACGTCCTCCGCAGGGACACCAGGTCGGACAGCTCCCGGTCGGTCAGTTCGGTGAGGGCGGCCTCGCCGGAGCCGAGGATGGCGTCGGCGAGGGCGCGCTTGGCGGCCAGCATCTCGGCGATGCGGTCCTCGACCGTGCCCTCGGTGACGAGCCGGTGGACCTGGACGGGCTGGGTCTGGCCGATGCGGTACGCGCGGTCGGTGGCCTGTTCCTCGACGGCCGGGTTCCACCAGCGGTCGAAGTGGACGACATGGCCCGCGCGGGTGAGGTTGAGGCCCGTGCCGGCGGCCTTGAGGGAGAGGACGAGGACGGGGGTGGCCCCGCTCTGGAAGCGGTCGACCATCCGCTCCCGCTCGGGCACCGGTGTGCCGCCGTGCAGGAGGTCGACGGGGACCGCGCGGCCGGCGAGGTGGGCGGTGATGAGGCGGGCCATGCCCACGTACTGGGTGAAGACCAGCGCCGAGCCGTCCTCGGCGAGGAGGGTGTCCAGCAGCTCGTCGAGCAGGGCGAGCTTGCCGGAGCGGGCGGCGAGGCGGTCGGTGCCGGCCCGCGCGGGTTCCTCCTTCAGGTACAGCGCGGGGTGGTCGCAGATCTGCTTCAACGAGGTGAGGAGCTTCAGGACCAGGCCCCGGCGGGCCATGCCCTCCGCCGTCTCGATGGCGAGCAGCGACTCGCGCACCACCGCCTCGTACAGCGCGGCCTGCTCGCGGGTGAGGGGGACGGGGTGGTCGGTCTCCGTCTTGGGCGGCAGCTCGGGGACGATGCCCGGGTCCGACTTCTTGCGGCGCAGCAGGAAGGGCCGGACGAGGCGGGCCAGCCGGGTCACCGCCTCCTGGTCCTCGCCGTTCTCCACGGCGCGGGCGTGCCGGGCGCGGAAGGACTTGAGGGGACCGAGGAGGCCGGGAGTCGTCCAGTCCAGCAGGGCCCACAGCTCGGAGAGGTTGTTCTCGACCGGTGTGCCGGTGAGGGCCACGCGCGCGGGCGTGGGGATCGTGCGCAGGGCCTTGGCGGTGGCCGAGTACGGGTTCTTCACGTGCTGGGCCTCGTCGGCGACGACCATGCCCCAGGGGTGGGCGGCGAGGACGGGCGCCGCGGAGCGCATGGTGCCGTAGGTGGTGAGGACGAAGCCGCCGTCGAGGTCGTCGAGGGTGCGGCCGGCGCCGTGGTAGCGGCGGACGGGGACGCCCGGGGCGAACCGTTCGATCTCCCGCTGCCAGTTGCCGAGCAGGGAGGCGGGGCAGACCACGAGGGTCGGTTCGGGTCGGGCCCGCTTGAGGTGCAGGGCGATGACGGTGATGGTCTTGCCGAGGCCCATGTCGTCGGCGAGGCAGCCGCCGAGGCCGAGGGAGGTCATGAGGTCGAGCCAGGCCAGGCCGCGCAGCTGGTAGTCGCGGAGCGTGGCGTGCAGGCCGGCGGGGGGTTCGGCGGGGCGGATGCCGGCGGTCAGGCGGTCGCGCAGCGCGGCGAGCGCCCCGGCCGGGACCGCCTCGACGGTCTCGCCGTCGACCTCCGCGGTGCCGGTGAGGGCGACGGACAGCGCGTCGACCGGGTCGAGCAGGCCCAGTTCGCGTTTGCGGGCCTTGCGGACGAGGGCGGGGTCGACGAGCACCCACTGGTCGCGCAGCCGGACGACGGGGCGGTGGGCCTCGGCGAGGGCGTCCATCTCGGCCTCGCTGAGCGGTTCCCCGCCGAGGGCGAGCTGCCAGCGGAACTGGAGCAGTTCCTCGCTCTCGAAGAAGCCGGTGCCGTCGGTCGCGGAGCCCGGCGCGGGGCGCACCACGGCGGCGGCGGTGAGGTCGCGGGCGAGGTCGCGCGGCCAGTGGACGGCGACTCCGGCGGCGGCCAGGCGGGCGGCGGCGACGCCGAGCAGGTCGCCCAGCTCCTCCTCGGAGAGGGCGAGCACGTCGGGCACGTCCTGGTCGGCGAGCCGGTCGAGCGGGGGCCAGACGCGGGCGGCGCGGCGGACGGCGAGGGCGGCGTCGACCCGCGCGCGGGGCCCGAACGCGGTGTCCGCCCCGCCCGCCCACAGGGCCGCGGCGTCGGTGACGAGGGTGGGGTCGGCGAGGCTGTGCACCTGGACGATCGCGGCGCCCGCGCGGCGCAGCCGGGCCCCGTGCGCGCCGTCGGTGCCGCTCGCGCCGTCCTGCGCCGGGGTGTCCTGTCCGGTGTCGAACAGGTCGTACGCCGACAGGTCGAGGCGGAGGGAGATCCGCACGCCCGCGTCCATGCCGGCGGCGACCTCGGCGGCCCAGTCGTGGGCGTCGGGCAGGTGCTGCGGGCGGCGGTCGGCGAAGGGGCGTCCGGCGGTGTGCGGTGCGGCGGGGGTGCGGGGCAGGGTGTCGGCGACGGCGTCCAGGAAGGCGCGCAGCAGCGCTTCCGGCTCGGGCAGCCGGAGCGGGCCGGGGCCGGGCAGCGGCACCGCGTGTCCCTCGTACGGCAGGGCGGCGGCGATGGCGCGCAGGTGGGCCAGGTCGTCGGGGTCGAGCGGGCCGGCCCGCCAGGCGTCGTGGCCGGTGGGGGTGAGTCCGGGCAGGAGGCGGCCGCGCGCGGTGAGCCGCAGGGCGTGCAGGGCGGCCGCTCCCCAGCAGGCGGTGGCGGGGTGGGCGGCGGGGTCGTGCCGGGCGTGGACCAGCAGCGGCAGGGCGGCATCGAGGGGGACGCTCAGCGCGGGCGTCGTGCGGCGTCGCACCGAGGAGCCGTGGCGGCGTACGACCGTCAGCTCGGTGGGTTCGGCGGCGGGCAGGGCGGCCGGGGTGCCGCCGTCGGGGTCCCAGAGGACGATCCGGCCGTCGCGCGGCAGCGGGGCGGGAAGGAAGACGGCCGCGAGCCCGGCGGGCACCCGCGCGCCGGCCTGTCCGGCCCCGGGTCCCGGTCCCACCGCCGCGGCGGTCGCCGGGGCTGTCGCCGTGTCGCGCATACGTCTGGTCACCTCCCGCCCGTGCGCGTCGATCAGTCGTCTTCGACTCTACGGGCCGGGTCTGACAGTCGGCCCCGGCGGCCGTCCGGGGCCGGGCCGGAGCGGAGCCGAAGCCGGGCCGGGACGGGGCCGAAGCGGGGTCGGAGCGGGGCCAGGCCAGGGCAGGGGCCGCTGCGTCAGGGAGTGGTGCGCGAGACGACGTACACCATCGGATACGTCGGATTGCCGAAGTTCACGACGACGTGCTGGGTCGGCTTGGGGTTCTTCTGCTCGCGCACCAGGCCGTAGTTCGGGCCGGTCCGGGCGCCGGGGCCGGTGAACTTCCAGCCGGTGACGTCGCGGTCGCGGGCGCCGATGGCGATGTCGTCCTTGACCAGGTCGCCGCGGCCGGCGCCCAGCTCGTTCAGGAAGGCGTCCAGGCCGTCGTGCGTGGTCTGGAACTGGACGTAGAGGCGGCTGGTCTTCCAGTTGTTGGTCTCGTACCAGGCGACCTTGTTCGACGGGTGCGGTATCGGCACCTGGTAGAGGCGGCGCTGCACCTTCGACGGCCAGCCCTCGGTGAGGCCGGTCGCGGAGTACTTCTTCTCCTTGTCCTTGCCGCTGTCGCGGCTCTGGTTCGCGGAGATGACGAGGTAGCCGGCCGGGACGCCGATGAGCAGCACGATGATGAGCAGGGTCAGCGCGCGGCGGCGGATCATGTGGCCGCGGTCCTCGGCGGGGCGCGGCGGCTCGTCGGGCGGGCCGGGCTGGTGCGGCAGGGGAGCCGAGGTCACGGCGCCCCCTGGGCGCGGCGGGTCTGCGCGTACCGCTCGTAGCGTTCGTGGCGCTCCACGCGGCGGCGCTTGGCGCGGCGGAAGCGGCGGGCGACGAGCCGGGCGAGGTCGGCGGCCCCGACCATGCCGGCCTCGGGGCCGAGCTGGGCCCGCACGATCCGGGCCTCGGGGCGGTAGCCGCGGCCGGTCAGATGCCGTCGGAAGGCGTCCCGCGCGGGGCCGATCAGGAGGTCGTCGGCGGCCGAGACGCCGCCGCCGATGACGAAGCAGGAGGGGTCGAGCGCGGCGGCGAGGTTGGCGATGCCGACGCCGAGCCACTGGCCGATGTCCTGGAGCAGTTCGACGCACATCGCGTCGCCCTCGCGGGCCAGCTCGGTGATCATCGGGCCGGTGATGTCGGCGATCTGGCCCTTGACGTGCTCGATGATCCCGTACGCCACCGGGGAGTCGGCGGCGGCCAGCTCCCTGGCCTCGCGCACCAGCGCGTTGCCGGAGCTGTACTGCTCCCAGCAGCCGCGGTTGCCGCACGGGCAGCGGTGGCCGCCGGGCACCACCTGCATATGGCCGAACTCGCCGGCCACGCCGAACTTGCCCCGCTTGACCTGGCCGTCCTCCAGGATGGCGCCGCCGATGCCGGTCCCGAGGGTGATCATGACGAGGTGGTCCTCGCCGCGGCCGGCGCCGAAGCGCCACTCCGCCCAGGCGGCGGTGTTGGCGTCGTTGTCGACGAGCACGGGGACGGCGAGCCGGTCGGCGATGCGGTCGCGCAGCGGTTCGTTGCGCCACGACAGGTGGGGGGCGAACAGCACCCGGTTGCGGTCGGCGTCGACCCAGCCGGCCGCGCCGATGCCGACGGCGTGCACGTCGTGCCGGTCGGACAGGTCCAGCACCAGCTCGACGATGGTGTCCTCGACGACCTTCGGGCTCTTGGACTTGTCCGGGGTCTCCGTGCGCAGCTTCTCCAGGATGTTGCCGTCGGCGTCGACGACGCCCGCCATCACCTTCGTGCCGCCGATGTCGATGCCGACCGTGGGCACGCGGGGTGCGGTCAGATGGGAGCGGCGTTCCCGGGTGCCGATCGTTCTGAGGGCGGGGGCACGCCGGGAGCCGATGGGGGCGCTGAAGGTGCCGTAGGTGCTCATCGGGGCCGATTCTGCCTCACGGGGGTGCGGGGTGCGGAATCGCGCGGTTCCGGTCGCGGGCCGGGTGCGGCGCCGTTGTGGCCTGTCGCGCCCACGCGGCGGAGCCGCGCATCGTCACGCCCCGCGCCCCTCAGAGTCGCTTCAGTTCGCGGCGCAGCTCGGCGAGGTCGGTTCCGCCCGCCATCTGGTCCGTGAGTTCGTCCAGGGAGATCTCGTCCCGTGTGTGGTTGCCCACCATGGTGCCCCGGCGAAGCAGGACGAAGCGGTCGCCGACGAGGTACGCGTGGTGCGGGTTGTGGGTGATGAACACCACGCCCAGGCCCTCGTCGCGGGCGGCCGCCACGTACTTGAGGACGACGCCCGACTGCTTGACGCCCAGTGCCGCCGTCGGCTCGTCGAGGATGAGGACCTTCGCGCCGAAGTACACCGCCCGCGCGATGGCCACGCACTGGCGCTCGCCGCCGGAGAGGGTGCCGATGGGCTGGTCGACGTCACGGAGGTCGATGCCCATGCGGAGGAGTTCGGCGCGCGTCGTACGGCGCATGAAGTCGACGTCCATGCGCTTGAACGGGCCGGTTCCCTTCCGCGGTTCGGAGCCGAGGAAGAAGTTGCGCCACACCGGCATGAGCGGGACGACGGCCAGGTCCTGGTGGACGGTGGCGATGCCCCGGTCCAGGGCCTCGCGCGGGGAGGACAGGCGGGTCTCCTCGCCGTCGATGCGCAGGGTGCCGCCGTCGTGCTGGTGCAGCCCCGCGACGATCTTGATGAGCGTCGACTTGCCCGCGCCGTTGTCGCCCAGCACGCAGGTGATCTCGCCCGCCCGCACCTGGAGCGAGACGCCTTCGAGAGCGCGGACGTTGCCGTAGTGCTTGCTGACGCCGGTCAGCTCCACGAGCGCCGTGCGGGTCGCGGTGTCGGTCGTCACTTGGTGGCCTCCGCGCGCTTGCGGACCCAGGCGTTGAGCAGGGTCGCGAGGAGCAGCATCGCTCCGAGGAAGAACTTGAACCAGTCGGGGTTCCACTCGGCGAAGACGATGCCCTTGCTGGTCATGCCGAAGATGAACGCGCCGACCGCCGAGCCGACGGCGCTGCCGTAGCCGCCGGTGATCAGGCAGCCGCCGATGACGGCGGCGATGATGTAGATCAGCTCGTTGCCGACGCCCTCGCCGGACTGGACGACGTCGTACGAGAAGAGCAGGTGCTGGCCGGCGATCCAGGCGCCGAAGGCGACGCCCATGTAGAGGCCGGTCTTGGTGGCGGCGACGGGGACGCCCACCGCGCGGGCGGCGTCCTGGTTGCCGCCGACCGCGAAGATCCAGTTGCCGGCGCGGGTGCGCAGCAGGATCCAGGAGGCGACGGCGACGAGCCCGAACCACCACAGGATGGTGATCTTGAAGTCGACGCCGCCGATCGTGAGGGTCGAGGCGAAGACGTCACGGGCGCTCGGGAAGCCCTCCATGTCGGCGATCGTCTTGGTGGAGACGGTGCCGGAGATGAGCTTGGTGAAGCCGAGGTTCATGCCGGTGAGCATGAGGAAGGTGCCGAGCGTGATGATGAAGCTGGGGAGCTTCGTACGGGTCAGCATGAAGCCGTTGAAGGCGCCGATCGCGAGGGTGACCAGCAGCGAGACGCCGACGCCGACCCAGACGTTGGCGGTCATCTGGTAGCTGAACATCGACGAGATCAGCGCCGACGACGTCACCAGGACTCCCGCGGACAGGTCGAACTCGCCGCCGATCATCAGCAGCGCGACCGGGACGGCCATGATGCCGATCGTGGAGGCCGCGTACAGGACGGTGCTGAGGCTGGTGGCGCGCAGGAAGCTGTCGGCGGCGAAGGCGAAGAAGACGAAGACGGCGAGGGCGCCGACGACCGAGCCGAGTTCGGGGCGGCCGAGGAGCTTGCGCAGAGGTGAGGTGCGCAGCAGGCGTTCGTCGCCGGTGGTGGTGGTCGCGCTCATCGGGTGCCCCGCTTCGTGTACTCCTCCAGGGCGGCGGCCTGGTCCTTGGTGATGATCTGCGGGCCGGTGAGCACGGGCTTGCCGCCGCCGAGGACGTCGGCGTTGTACTTGTACAGCCACAGCAGGTCGACGGCCTGGTAGCCCTGGAGGTAGGGCTGCTGGTCGACGGCGAAGCCTAGGGTGCCGTCCTTGAGGCCGGCGGCGACCTTGGCGTTCAGGTCGAAGGTGTCGATCTCGGCGTCGCTGCCCGCGCCCTGCCTGGCCTTGACGGCGGTGTCGGCGTAGGGGGCGCCGAGGGTGACGACGGCGTCGACCTTCTTGTCGGTCTGCAGCTTGGCCTCGATGGCGGACTGCACGTCGGGCATGCTGGTGCCGGTGACGTAGAGGTTCTGCACCGTGCCGTCGAAGGTGTCCTTCACGCCGGCGCACCGCTGCTCGTGGCCGACGTTGCCCTGCTCGTGCAGGACGCAGAGTGCCTTCTTCCTGCCGCGCTTGTTCAGTTCCTCGCCGACGGCCTGGCCGGCGATGGTCTCGTCCTGGCCGATGTGGGTGAGCGCGCCGAACTTCTTGGACTCCTCGGAGCCGGAGTTCACGGTCACCACGGGGATGCCGGCCTTGACGGCGCGGGCGACGGCGGCCTTCATCGCGTCGGGCTTGGCGAGGGTGACGATGATGCCGTCGACCTTCTTGTCGATGGCCGCGTCGACGAGCTGGGCCTGCTGCTGGGCCTCGTCGTCGTGCGAGTAGAGGAAGTTGATGTTGTCCTTGGCGGCGGCTTCCTTCGCGCCGCTCTGGACGATGTCCCAGAAGGTGTCGCCGTCACCCGAGTGGGTGATCATGGCGAAGGTCCAGCGGGGGGTGGTCACCGCCGCCTTTCCCCGGGCGGCCGCGGCCTTGCGGGCGTCCTCGGCGCGTTTGCCGCCGGTGCTGCTGCACCCTGCGAGGGACAGTGTCAGTGCCCCTGCCACCGCGATGCCTACCCAGGTCCGAAACCGTGCCACGAGGCCGTGCCCCTTCTTGCCGTGTTCGTCGATACGTCGTTCTTCGGTACGTTCGGGCCGGTCACCTCACCGGCCCCAAACGCCCCAGTATCGAACACGGGGACCACGACCCTCGTGACCGGGGAGCACGAGTCGGTGACCTTGTCCGGACATTGCGACGAACCGCGGCGCCGGCGGGAGCATGCGCCGGGGCGCCGGTTCAGGGCCGTACGAGGAGCTGGAACTCGAACGAGTAGCGGCTCGGGCGGTAGGTGTGGGTGCCGTACTCCACGGCGCGGCCGGTGTCGTCGAAGGTGGTGCGCTGCATGGTGAGCAGCGGGGCGCCCTCCGTCTCGCCGAGCCGCTCGGCCTCGGCGGCGGTGGCGGCGCGGGCACCGATGGACTGCCGGGCGCTGTGCAGGGTGATCCCGGCGGCCCGCATCAGCCGGTACATGCCGGTGGCCTCCAGCTGCGCGGTGTCCAGGTCGAGCAGACCGGGCGGCAGGAAGTTGCACAGGTACGCCATCGGCTCACCGTGCGCGAGCCGGAGCCGTTCGACGCGGTGGACGTCGCTGTCCTCGGCGACCCCGAGCGCGGCGGCGACCTCGGCGGACGCCGGGACGACCGTGTTGACCAGCACCTTCGTGGCGGGACGCTGGCCGGCCGCCTCCAGGTCGTCGTAGAGGCTGCTCAGCTCCAGGGGGCGCTTGACCTGGCTGTGCACGACCTGCGTGCCGACGCCGCGGCGGCGCACCAGCAGTCCCTTGTCGACGAGGGACTGGATGGCCTGGCGGACGGTGGGCCGGGACAGGCCGAGCCGGGCGGCCAGCTCGATCTCGTTGCCCAGCAGGCTGCCCGGGGTCAGCGTCCCCTGTTCGATCGCGGACTCCAGCTGCTGGGACAGCTGGAAGTACAGCGGGACCGGCGAACTGCGGTCCACGCTGAGGTCGAGCTGGACGGTCGGGTCGGCATCTGGTTTCGGCACGGGCCGAGCGTAGCTTTCACGACTGGTTGACGGGAAGTTGTGTAGTCCGATTGTCCGGACATTCGGATTGACAGTGGGGTGGCTCCGCCCCCACCGTGATTCCATGCGCATCGGGGTCATCGGTACGGGCCGCATCGGCACGATCCATGCGAACACGCTCAGCCGCCATCGCGATGTCGGCTCCCTGATCCTGACGGACGCGGACCCCGCGCGGGCCCAGGAACTGGCCCACCGGCTGGGTGAGACGGCCGCGCCCGGTGTGGAGGAGATCTTCCGGTGGGGGGTGGACGCGGTGGTGATCACCACGGCGACCGCGGCCCACGCCGAGCTGATCGGGCGGGCGGCGCGCTCCGGGCTGCCGGTGTTCTGCGAGAAGCCGATCGCCCTGGACCTGCCCGGCACACTGCACGCGCTCGCCGAGGTCGAGGCGGCCGGGACCGTCCTGCAAATGGGCTTTCAGCGGCGCTTCGACGTGGGGTACACGGGGGCACGCGAGGCGGTCCGCGCGGGGCGGCTCGGGCGGCTGCACACCGTACGGGCCATGACCTCCGACGCGGCCCCGCCACCGGCCGAGTACCTGCCGCTGTCCGGCGGGCTGTTCCGCGACACCCTCATCCACGACTTCGACATCGCCCGCTGGGTGACCGGCCGCGAGGTGGTCGAGGTGTACGCCGCCGGGTCCGACGCCGGTCCGCCGATGTTCCGCGCGGCGGGCGATGTCGACACGGGCGCGGCGCTGCTCACCCTGGACGACGGCACCCTGGTCACGGCGACCGCCACCCGACTCAACGGGGCGGGCTACGACGTCCGCATGGAGCTGGCCGGGGAGCTGGACCAGATCGTCGTCGGCCTGGACGACCGAACGCCGATCGCGTCCACCGAGCCGACCGGGCCGCCCGCCGCGTCCCGGCCGTGGACCGGGTTCCTTGAGCGCTTCGGACCCGCGTACCGGGCCGAACTCACCGCCTTCGTCGAGGTCGTACGGGGCGAGCGGCCCAACCCGTGCGACGGCCGCGAGGCGCTGCAGGCCCTGCGCATCGCCGAGGCCTGCGAACGCTCACGCCGCGAGCGCAGACCCGTACGGCTGGCGGAGATTCCGGGCGGGGCCGAGGCGGTGTTCCGGTAGGCGGCCGTGGCGGGAGGTACGGCCGGCACACCGGGAGATCACGGCGGGCGGGCGCGGCAGGAGGTCACGGCCGGCCGCGCGGCAGGAGGGCACGGCAGGCGTACGCGTACCAGGGCGCGGCGTCTGCATCGCGGTTCGAAGGACGCGGCGCCGCAGGCAGAAGCCGGCCGATGAGGCCGGTGGCTGGGGTGGTCACCAGCGCACCGGCAGGCTCCGCATGCCGCGCATCAGCATGCCCGGCAGCCAGTCGCCGGGCGACCCGTCCAGGGTGAGGTCCGGGGCGCGGTCGAGGAGGGAGCGGATGGCGGTGCGTGCCTCCAGCCGGGCCAGGGGTGCGCCCAGGCAGTAGTGGATGCCGTGGCCGAAGGCGAGGTGGCCGCGGGGGTCGCGGCGGATGTCGAAGCGGTGGGCGTCGGGATAGCGGGCGTCGTCGCGGTCGCCCGCGGTGAGGCCGATCATGACGGGCTCGCCCGCCTCGATGCGGGTGCCCGCGATCTCCAGCGGCTCGGCGGCGTACCGGAAGGTGGCGTTCTCCACCGGGCCCTCCCAGCGCAGCATCTCCTCCACGGCGCCGTCCAGCAGCGTCATGTCGGCGCGCAGCGCGGCCAGTTGGGCGGGGTGGGTGAGCAGGGCGTGCACCCCGTTGGTGATGAGGTTGACCGTCGTCTCGTGGCCCGCGATCAGCAGCAGGTAGGCCATGCCGCGCAGTTCCTCCGGGGAGAGCCGGTCGCCGTCCTCGGTGGTGGTGCCGATGAGCGCGCCGAGCAGGTCGTCGCCGGGGCCGGTGCGGCGCTTGTCCTCGATCAGTTCGGTGAGGTAGGTGCCCAGGCGGGCGACCGCGTCGTTGCCGCTCTGCGTGCTCGTCGGGGCGACGACCTCGGTGGACAGCGCGCGGAAGCCCGCCCGGTCCAGCTCGGGCACGCCGAGCAGCTCGCAGATCACGGTGATGGGCAGCGGGAAGGCGAGCGATTCGACGAGGTCGGCGCGGCCGAGCGGGAGCATCGCGTCGAGCAGGTCGTCGGTGATCCTCTGCACCCGGGGCCGCAGCTCCTCCACCCGGCGGGCGGTGAACGCGCGGGTGACGAGCGAGCGCAGCCGGGTGTGCCGCGGCGGGTCGACGACCAGCAGATACGGCCCGATCAGCTCCTGGTCGAGCGGAGTGATGCCGATCCGGCTCGCGTCCTTGGACAGCCGCGGGTCGGCGAGCGCGGCGCGCGCCTCCTCGTACCCCACCACGAGCCAGGTCTCGTACCCCTCGGGCGGCGGCAGCAGCACCCGGTGCACCGGGCCCCGCGCGCGCAGCTCGGCGTACACCGGGTGCGGGTCGGTGCGGAACGCGTCGCCGTGGGCGGCGAGATCGATCAGGTCCCCCATGTCTGTCCCTCCTGTCACCCCGTCAACGGACGGGCGCCCCGATCAGTGCCCGGCGGGGTCGTCCGTGTCCAGGAGTCCCGCGTCGTACGCCAGCAGGGCTATCTGGACGCGGTTGTTGAGGTCCAGCTTGGCGAGGATGCGGGAGACGTGGGTCTTGACGGTGGGCACGCTCAGGAACAGCCGCTGGGCGATCTCGGCGTTGGACAGGCCGTGGCCCACCGCGACGGCGACCTCGCGTTCCCGCTCGCCGAGGACGGCGATGCGCTCCCGCGCGCGGGTGCGCCGGACGTCGGCGGTGCCCGCCGCGTGGGCCATCAACTGCCGGGTGACGGCGGGCGAGAGCACGGGGTCGCCCGCCGCGACCTTGCGTACGGCGTCGAGGATCTCGGCGGGCGGGGTGTCCTTGAGGACGAATCCGGCGGCGCCCGCGCGCAGGGCGCGCAGCACCTGGTCGTCGGCGTGGAACGTGGTGAGCACCACGACCTGCGGGGCGTCCGCGCGGGAGCGCAGCCGTTCGGTGGCGGTGAGACCGTCCACCGCCGGCATCCGGATGTCCATGAGCACCACGTCCGGGCGGGTCCGCGCGACCTGCGCCACGGCCTCGTCGCCGTCGGCGGCCTCGCCGACGATCTCGATGTCGCCGGCCCCGCCCAGCATGAAGGACAGGCCGGCCCGCACCAGGGGGTCGTCGTCGACGAGGAGCACTCGGATCGCAGTCATGGGCTTACGAAATCACGCCCGCCCCGCGCGGATTCACGTCGCCCCGCGCGGGATCACGTCGCCCCGCGCGGGATCACGTCACCCCGCGCAGCACCACCCCGTGCCGGGTGCGCAGCCGGTGGATCTCCCACCAGGCCACGGCCGTCACCGACGCGGGGCCGCCGATCAGGGCGGCGATCTGCACCAGCGGCGGACCGGGCGGCGGACCGCCGATCACGACGCTGATCGCGGTGAACTCCCACACCATGACGCCGGTGAGCAGGGCAGGCAGCGCCGCGTGCACCTGCGCGGTGTTGAAGGCGCCCCGGACGGCGGGCCCGGTGGCGAACACCAGGAAACCGCCCGCCCACACCAGGGCCGCCAGTTCGGCGCACATCAGGCCGAAGGCGACAGAGCGCGCCGTCGGTCCGGCGTCCTGCGCGAAGCGCGACACGCCGAACCCCAGCAGGAGCAACAGCGGCACGCACGTCGCGGTCCCGAAGTACCACAGGGCCGAACGGCCGGCGGCGCGCAGGTTCCGCCGCATGGCCTGCCGGGCCTCCGGAGCGGCCCAGCGCATCAGCAGGGCCACCACGGCCGGCGCGCTGAGCAGGAGCAGCCACGGGGCGATCGCGAGGCGCAGGAAGTACTGCTGCTGCGCCTGCTCGATGTCCTCCGGTCTGCCGTACACCGTCAGGATGACGAAGGACATGGCTGCTGCCGTCCAGGCACGCGCCTGCTGCGCCCGGATCACGTCGGGCTCGACGATCCGGTGGTGCTCGCGCGGGAAGACGCGCCGGGCCTTGTTGTGGCCCGAGCGCAGCAGGGGGTATCCGGCCATCAGGGGCAGGATCACTCCCCCGGCGCACGTGAAGAGCATGAGCATCCACAAGCAGCCCCGCCCCTGCCCCCGCGTCCCCCGCAGCAGCTCCCGCAGCGGCGGCCACTCGTCCGCGCTCAGCCGGCGCAGGAGCGGCGCGTGCGGCTGAGGCGGCCGGTAGGGGCCGTGCCCATGGGGCGGATACGGGCCGTACGGCCCGTAGGGGCCGGGCTGCGGCGGCACGTGCGGTCCGCGCCGCGGAGGTGGTGGCCATGACGGCTGGTACGGATCGCGTCCCCCCGAGTTCACCCTGCTGTCCTCTCCGTCGTGCTCGCGTGCTCGCGCGCCTGCGTGCTCGCGTGCTGTGCGTATCGCACTCCGCGCTGTCGCCCTGACCCACGTCGTGCTGTCGTCGCGTCCTGCTGTCGTCGTGTCCGGCCGGCCGGCTGTCCGGCTGTCGTGTGTCGTGCTGTCGTGTGTCGTGCTGCACCACAGTCAACTGGCGAGCGCCGAAGAGGACATGGGTGCGGCCGGACTCGCCCGGTACGCGCCCGGCGTTCGCCCCGCAAACGCCCCACCCGGCCCGCTGCGCCCTGGCAGGATCGCCGCATGCGGACCGTGTACGCCTTGCTGGTGGGCATCGACGACTATCCCGGCGCGCGCCTGCGAGGCTGCGTCAACGACGTGCGGGCCGCGCAGAGATGGTTGCGGGAGCGCAGCGGGCTCGCGTGCGGGATCCGGACGCTCCTCGACGGGGAGGCCACCCGCGCGGCGGTGCTCGCGGGCATCGAGGACCATCTCGGGCGCGGCGGTCCGGACGACACGGCCTTGCTGTGGTTCAGCGGCCACGGCAGCGAGCGGGACACGGACGATCCCCGGGAGGCGACCGGCAGGGCGCAGGCCCTGGTGTGCCACGACAGCCTCGCCGCCGGCGGGCAGCCGCTGCTCCAGGACGCCGAACTGGGCGTGCTGCTGGACCGGATCGCCGCGCGGGGCACCCATGTGGTCGCCGTCCTCGACTGCTGCCACGCGGGCGGGGCCACCCGTGACGGCGTTCCCGGCCGCACCGCGCGGAGTGTGTCCTGGCGGCCGTGGTGGCGTACCGCGGAACCGGGCGGAGCGCGCGGGGCCGGCGGTCCGGGGCCGCAGCCGCGCGAACACATCCTGCTGGCGGCCTGCCGGCCGCAGGAGGGCGCCCACGAGGACCGGCTCGGCGACGAGGTCCGCGGCCACTTCAGCCACGCCCTGCTCGACGCCCTCGCCCTGCTGGGCCCCGACCCCACGTACGGCACGCTGCACGCGCGCGTGGAGGCGCGCGTACGCGATCTGGTGCCGGGGCAGCACCCGGAGCTGCGCGGCCTGGAGAACGCGCGCTTCCTGTACGGCGACACGCTGCCCTCCGCGCCGTTCCACCTGCGGTACACGGCGGCGGGCTGGGAGGTTAACTGCGGTCAGGCGCACGGACTGCGCGCGGCGGGGGCGGAGTTCACGCTGCTCGGCGACGGCCCCTCCCCGAGACGGGTGGTGGCGTGCGAAGTGCGGCCGGAGTCGGCGCTGGTGAGGCCGGCCGGCTGGTTGCCGTCGCCCGGCGACCGGGAGTCGGTGTACGGCGTGACGCCCTCGGCCCTGGCGTTCCCGCCCGCGGCGGTCACGGTCACCGGGGACCCCGCCGCCGTACGGCTGGTGGCGCGGGCCGTCGAAGCGGCACCGGCCCTGTCGCTCGGCGGGGACGGGCTGCCGCTGCGGGTGGCGGTCCGGGACGGCCTGGCCCGGGTGTCCGGGGCCGCCGGGCGCCCGCTGCCCGCGCTGCCGCTGCGGTCGCCGGGCGACGCGGAGCGCGTCGCCGCCTGTCTGACCCACCTCACGCACTGGCATCGCCTGCGTGACCTCGTCAGCCCCGATCCGTGGCTGTCGTCGCTGATCCGGGTCACGGTCGAGGAGACGCCGGTGGGGCGGCTGCGGCGCACGGCCGACGGGGAGATCGTCTGCTCGTACACTCCCGATCACCGGCCGCCCCAGGTGGGGGTGCGCGTCCACAACGATTCCGGCGTGCCGCTGTGGTGCGTCCTGCTCGACCTGACCGACAGCTACGCCTGCTCACCGCAGCTGTACCCGGGCGACTTCGTGGGGCCGGGCCGGGCCGGGCGGGCGATGCGGGGGCAGCCGGTGTGGCTGTACCTGCCGCGCGGCAGCGCCGTGGTGCCGGGTGCGTTCACCCGGGACCGGCTGAGGGTGATCGCCGCGGAGAACGAACTGAACCTCGCCCCGTTCCGGCTGGACGCCTGGTCGTCGGATGCCCCGCAGGCCTCCCGCGGCGGGTCGGCCGCCGGGGACGGGCCGCTGCGGCTGACCGGGCCGTCGGGGGGCCGGGACGCGGGCGGCCCGGCGGCCGGGGTGGGCCGCTGGGGCACGGCCCACGTCGACGTGCGTACACAGGTCCCCTGACACGGGCCTACCAGCCGAGGTGGGTGAAGCCCGCCCACGCGGTGAGGTCGTCGCCGCGGATGGACGGGACGCGGGCGCGCAGCCGGTCCGGCATGCCGGGCGGCGGCTGCCGGCGGTCGTCGAGCATCCAGGACTGGGCGCTGCGCAGCGCCGGTCCGGGCGGCAGGCCGTCGCGGCTCATGAAGTGGTGGGTCATGTACATCAGCAGGGAGGTCGCCTCGTCGGGCACGGGCCACAGGGAGCCGATCACGGAGCGGGCGCCGGCCACGAGGAACGCGGTGGCCAGGCTGTACGCCTCGTCGTAGCCGTGCCCGGAGACGTTCGTGCGGCAGGCCGCGAGCACCACCAGGTCGAGGTGGCGGTAGCGGTCGGCGCCCTCGGTGAGTTCCTCGGCCGCCAGCCGCCCGCCCGACAGGGCGAGATAGGCACTGTGCCGCTCGCCCTGGCGGACCACTCCGTGGCAGGCGAGGTGGAGCAGCCCGCCGCGCTGCCGGCGCAGCCAGTCGGTGACGGCGGCGGGGGTCGCGGTGCCGGGGCCGAGGAGGTCGCCGTCCGGGTGGAAGGCGCGCTGGATGGCCTCGGCCTCCTCGCCCGCGTGGTGCAGGTCGTGGGTCGGGTTGCCGACGACGAGGGCCTGCCGGGACCTCCCGGCGGGGCGGGCGGCCACCTCGCACAGCAGCCGCGCGGACGGCAGGTAGGAGATGTCGGCCTCCTGGCAGGCGTAGCCGTGCGTGCTGCGGCGCCGTCCGGGGAGGCGGGCGGCGTGCCAGGGTACGGCGCCGAGTTCCGCCATGGGCACGAGCGCGAGGGACGGCACGCGGCCGAAGCCGCGCGGCAGCGCGTCCAGGAGCGGGCCCATCGCCGCCGTACCGGCCCACTCGCACAGCCGTTCCAGCGCCGCGCGGGCGTGGTCGGGGCGGGGTGGTGGCTCGGGGCCGGGGTCGACGGGTGGTCCCCCGGCGTCGCGGCCGGGGGTTCCGGTGGCCCGGTACGACACCAGGGCGGGAGCCTCGACGAGGAGGTGCGGCAACGGCAGCGCGCGCGTGGTGCCGTCGGCGGAGACGATCAGCGCCTGTCCCCGGTCCGCGCGGCGGCCGAAGAGCACCCGGTCGGCCACGCCGGGCTCGTCCGTGCTGCCGGGCACCAGGTACACCAGGGCGGAGGCGCCCATGGTGCGCAGGGCCGCGCCGATCTCCTCCGGCGCGGGCGCCTCCAGCAGCCGGTGCCGCAGCGGGGACGCGGCCAGGGCCCGCAGTACCCGGCGGCGCAGCCGGCTGGACGGGCCTGGGGCGGGGGCGCCGGCGGTGAACAGGGCGTCCCCGCCCGGGCCGGCCATGGTCATGCCGCCGGCGGCGCGCCACTCGTCCGCCAGTTCCGGCTGCCCGAGCGCGGTCAGCATGTCGGGCACGGTGGAGGCCACGGACGCCGTGTGGAGCGCCAGTCCGCGTCCGGCGTCCAGGGCCCGGACGGCGTCCGCGTGGGCGCCGTCGGCGAGGCACCAGCGGGCCACGTCGAGCGCGTTGCGGCCGGCCCAGCGGGCGGTTTCGGCGGCGTGCGCCGTACCGGACTGGAGCATCACCTGCCACGCCGAGGCGCGCAGGGCCTCGCGGCCGATCCTTCTCGCCGCCTCGTGGTCGCGCCGCCTGGCCGGGGCGTCCCGCGGGTGCCGCAGGTCGCCGCGGAACCGGCAGGCGGTGGCGAGGGCCATCCCGAGGTTGCCGTACATCGGGTGCTCCGGTCCGCCGGCGAGTCGGTGCGCGTGCCGCAGCCAGGCGATGCCCTGGTCCACGTGGCCGGTGCGGTCCGCGCGGGGGGTCACGGACAGGAAGCCGAGCGAGCAGTGGCCGAGGCCGAGGACTCCGGCGTTGCGCAGCCACCGTTCGTCGTCGGGCTCCAGCAGGTCCATGGCCTCTTCCAGGAGGCCGAACGCCTCGACGGCGCCCTGGTGGTCGCCCTCCGTCATCGCGCGGACGACACGGACGAGGCCCACCTCGCCGAGCCGGTCGACGCGCAGGTTGCGGGGCAGCGCCGCGATCCGGCGGCGTACGTCGTCCAGTGCCGCCGGGCGCGTGACGTCCCGCAGGGTGAACGCCTCGCCCGTACGCCGGGCCCGGAGCTCGGCGAGCCGGCCCTGCAGCGATTCGAGATAGGCCTCCAGGTTCGGCCGGTCCATGTGACGGGGCGACAACCGCGCGAGAACCGTCTCCAGTTCCCGTACGTGACCGGCGAGCGCGTCCTCGTCCTCCCGCCGGGCGGCCTGATGGGAGCGGAAGACGGCCAGTTGCGCGTCCATGGCCAGCCGGTCCTGTTCGCCGAACGCGGGCGAGTCACGCAGCCGGGCCAGGTCCTCGACGGCCGAGTCGAAGTCCTCCTCTCCCCCGGCGAGCTGGGCGAGCTGGACGCGCAGTCCGGCGTGGCTCACGTCCAGCGCGTCCCGCTCGCGGCTGCCGGGCGGCCAGGCGGCGCGCACCTTCTCCAGCCGGGCGAGGGCCGCCTCCATCCCGGCCGGGTCACCGGTCCGCTGGACCGTGGCCGCACCGGTCGTGAGGTGGACGCCGGCCTGCCAGCGTGCGTCCTGGGGGCCGTACCGCTCGGCCTCGCGCAGGAGTTCCTCCTCGCGGCGGCTGTCGGCGACCGGCTGGTCCAGCACCAGGGTGGCCAGCAGGACGAGGATCTGCCCCGCGCGCATCCCGGACTCCGGGGTGCCGCGCGGCAGGGCACGCCAGTCCTCGTACAGCATGTCGTAGGCCTCGCGCGCGGTCGCGCATCCCAGCCGCTCCAGCACCAGGGCGGCGTGCCGCGCCAGGTCCTCGGCGTCGACGATCTCCAGTGCTCCGCTCTGGCGCAGTTCGAGCTGCAGGGCGTCCAGGTCGTACGGTGTGCGCGGCACTGTCAGAACTCCTCGTTGCGCCGTGGCGGTCGTGGCGCGGTCTGTGTCCGGTACGGCGCCAGGACGCCGTTGAGCCAGTGTTCGCCCTCCTCGGTGCCGAAGTCGACGGGGGCGGCGCCGGCGGGTTCGAGCAGCGGGGTCTCGCCCCGGTCGTCGAAGAGGACGGCGACCCGGTCGGCGGGCTCGCGTTTCGACGGCCAGACGAAGCCCTGGGCCCAGGACTTGGTCTGCCGGCGGATCCAGTGGCCCCAGTCGCGGGTCTGCGGGTAGTCGGCGCCCTCGGTGTGCACCAGCCACGCGTCCTGCGCCACGGCGGCCAGGTCGGCGCCGCCCATCAGGGACACGACCTCGATGTCGGCGGCGAGGCGCAAGAAGGACAGGCTGCGCCGTTCGAAGGCGACGCGCGGCAGCAGCCGGGGGCCGTGCCCGCCGTCGAAGGGCAGGGAGCGCAGCAGCACCTCGCTGACGGCGGCGCCGACACCGAAGCCGACGTACAGGTAGCCGTACGGGTCGAAGGGGGTGCTGTCGAAGCGGCCGCCGTAGTAGAAGGGGTGGGTCCGGCGGGTGTTGTACGCGGTGGGGTCCCGGTGGGTGGAGTGGACGCGGAACAGGGGGGTGCCGGCGCGCAGCACCGCGCGGGACGGTTCGCCGGGCAGGGTGTCGGGCGGCGGGTACTTGCCCACGGCTCAGCCCTCCCCCGCGACCGCGGCCAGTTCGCGTGCCGCGCCGCGCAGTTCCTCGTCGCGGCCGCGGCCCAGCAGGTCCGCCGGGGTGCCGGCCCACCAGGTGGTGGGCGACAGCCACCAGTCGGCGACGCCCCAGGGGTCGGGGCCGGCGCGCAGCAGGGAGTTGACGTCGAGGACGATCCGCCAGGGCATGTCGGCGGCCTCGAACTGGAAGAGCGGCAGTCGTCGTTCGCCGTCGTCGGCGGTCAGGACGATCAGGCGGGGGTCGGCGCGATCCGTCCACGGCAGCGACGGCTGCGCCAGCAGGCGCCGGCGGACGGGGCCGAGGAGGGGGCCGACCATCGGGTTGCCGTCGAGGACGAGGAGGGTCAGGTCCAGGGCGCCGTATCCCTGGTGAAGTGCCGTCGCGGGCGGTCCGGTGAACCGCTGTGCCGCGCCGTCCCGGCGGAGGCGGCCGGCCTCCTCGGGCGGGAGGCCGTCCAGGACGGTCCGCGCCGCCCGGTTGGCGGCCGACCGCCGGCCGGCGTCGGCTCCGCCCTCGGCGGTCGCGGCGCGTAACTCGGCAAGTGCGCCGCCCAGTTCGCGCCGGGCGGCGGGGTCGAGCAGGCGGGACAGCCGGGTCCAGTCGGCCGCCACGGCGCCGAGGAGCATGAAGGGGTTCACCGCAGGCTGTGCCCTCTCTCGTCGTCGCGTGATCAGGTGGTCGCGTGGTCGGGTCGTCGCCTGGTCGGGTCGTCGCCTGGTCGCCCGGTTCGGGTGGTCAGGTGATCAGGTGGCCAGGTGGCCAGGTGGTCGCGTCGTCCCGTCGTTCGCGTGCGCGGGGCGTCTGTCCGGCCTCCGCCCACGCTACTGGCGGCGGTGGGGTCGAGGAGGGCTGTTCGACGGGCGTCACCCGGGCGAAGTCCGGGCGAAGTCCGGGCGGGGAAGTCCGGCTACACGCCGGCCGGTTGGCTCAGCCCCAGGGCAGCCAGGCCCGCACCTCGAACCCGCCGTCGCCGCGCGGCCCGTGCTCCAGGCGTCCGCCGGCCAGCGTGGCGCGTTCGGTGAGGCCGATCAGGCCCTGTCCGGAGCCGGGGACGGGCGGGACGTCGCCGTCGGGGGCCGGGTTGGCGACGAGGACGGTGAGGCCGTCGCCCCGGGCGCCGAGGACGCGGACGGTGACCTCGGCGCCGGGGGCGTGCTTGCGGGCGTTGGTGAGGCCTTCCTGGACGATGCGGTAGGCGGTACGGCCGACGGAAGCGGGTACGGCGGCCGGGTCGGCGACCTGGTGGACGAGGGTGACCTTCATGCCGGCCTGGCGGGACTCGGCGACCAGCGTGTCGAGGGCGCCGAGCGTGGGCTGCGGGCGGCCCGCGTCGTCCGGTTCGCCCGCCCGCAGCACGCCGATGATCTCGCGCAGGTCCTGGAGGGCTTCGTGGGCGCTCTCCCGGATCACGCCGGCCGCGCGGGCGATCTCCTCGCGGGAGGCGTCGGGCCGGAACTCCAGCGCGCCGGCGTGCACGCTCAGCAGGGTCAGCCGGTGGGCGAGGACGTCATGCATCTCGCGGGCGATGGCCTCGCGGGCCAGCCGCTGGGCCTGTTCGGCGCGCAGCCGGGCCTCCGTCTCGGCCCGCCGGGCGCGGTCGCGCAGGCTCAGCATGAGCTGCCGCTTGGACCGGACGAACATGCCCCAGCCGATGGCGGACAGGGTGAGCAGCGCGGTGAGCACGACGGCCGCCGCGTACGGCAGGCCGGGTTCCGGGCGCAGCCACAGCACGAACGGGATCAGCGCGAGGGAGGCACCGCCGATCCAGGCGACGTACCGGAAGGGCCGGTGCACGGCGAGCGTGAACAGGGCGACCAGACCGGCTCCGCCGGCGGTGACGGAGACCGGGCCGAGCGCGGTCAGGGTGGCGGCGAGCGCGACCGGATGGCGGCGGCGCAGCCAGACCGCGGCGCAGGCGAGGGCGCCGAGCACCTGGTCGGCGACGGCGAGGCCGGGCGGGACGCCGGGGTCGCCAGAGACGGTCTCCGCACTGGCGAGGCCGATGAGGGCGGAGATCAGGAAGCAGGTGATGTCGACGACCCAGTCGCGCGCGGTGCGGCGGGGCCGCCGGCCGGCCCGCCCGGGGGTCGTTCCGTCGGCGTCGAGTTCGTGGATCACGGCGGACGGGAACAGCCACCGGCGTCCCGTGAACGCCGGCGCGTGCGGTGCCGTGCTGTCGTCCTTCACGGTCGGCCAATGTACGCAGGCGCGTCAGGGGTGAGGGACCGGTTCGCGCGGCGGGCGACGTAAGTCGCGCGGTTTCCGACGGAAGTCGTACCGGTCGCTGCCGATGGGGTCGGGCGGGACGCCGCGAGCGGCGACTTCCGTCGAGTCGGTCGCGCCCCGCGGCCGACTACGTGTGGGGGTCCGCGGAGCGAGAGTCCTGGCCATGAAGACCTTGCTGGAGTTTCTCGGGTTCGTCGCCCTGGTGCAGGGCGTGATGGGTCTGCTGCAGGAGTTCACCGACTGGGAGGGCGGGCTCGTGTCGCGCATTGCCTTCCTGGACGACTACGGGATCTTCGTGAGCGTGACGCTGCTGGTGCTGGCGTGCGCGCTGTTCGCCGCGGCGGAGAGCCGCAAGTCCCGTTGATCCGACCGGCCTTCGGCTCAGCGGTCGCAGTCGACGAGGTCTGCCCGACCGGACGGCACAGGCCCCAGGGCCAGCAGATGCCCTTCATGCGTCGGGAGTGTCCAGCACAACGTCCCACACCAGGAGATCGCCGTCCTCGCCGGACCGCCGGTAATGATCCAGGACGTGGCCCGTGGCGTCTGGCTTGTTTCCGCCTGGCAGGCAGCCGGTGAGACCGGCGGCCACGGCGGTGAGACCGAGGGCGGCAAGGGCGGTGCGACGCACGCGGATTCCCGGGTGGACGAGGGACAGGGTCGGGGCGGTGACCGGCTAGGGGAAACCCTGTGCCGTCCACCGGAGCAGGGTATGCCGGGCGGGGGTGCCGGCACTGGGCGGTCTCCTGTGAAGAGGTCCGTCCGGTTACCGGCCGAGCCGGGGACGGCAGGCAAGTCCTGCTCGACGCGCCCGCAGTGCGTGGTGCCGCACCCGGACCTCAGGCGGCGTGTGCTCGTCAGCAGGCCGCCGCGTCACTCCCCCACCGGGGGTCGTCCGGCGAAGGCAAGTCCCGTGGCAGATGGTGCCGACGACTTGGATGCCGGCGACCGCCTGGGTGCTGTCGGCCGACTGGGCGGCGGTGACCGTGCCGTCGACGATGAGGGCGTTTCGAGTCCCGTTCGTTGCGGGACGTCAACTCGCCGCCCGGCGCCCCCACGCCGTCCCCGCCAGGACCAGCGCGCCGCCCGCGAGTCCGACCGCGCCCAGCCGCTCCCCGCCGAGCGCGATTCCGGCCGCGGCGGCCCGCAGCGGTTCGGTGCCCAGCAGCAGGCTGACCCGGGACGGGGAAGTACGGCGCACGGCCCACATCTGCACGAAGAAGGCGAACAGCGTGCAGCACACGGACAGGAACACCAGCCCCGCCCACTCGCGCGCGCCGAACGCGGCGGCGGTCTCCCAGGGCGTGGTGTCGGCACCGGTCGACAGCAGCGCGAACACCGCGACGGAAGTGCCCAGTTGGACGGTGGTCAGCGGCAGCGCGGGTGCGCCCTGGACCGCCTTCACGCGGGACATGGCGAGGACGTGCACGGTACGGGCGAGCGCGGCGAGCAGCATGAGCAGGTCGCCGAGGGAGGGCCGGGTGAAGCCGCCGCCCTGGGTGAGCAGGACGACCCCGAGCACGGAGACCGCGGCGGCGGCGAGGAAGCCGCGCGAGGGCCGGGTGCGGGTCACGGCGGACTCCGCGAGCGGGGTGAAGATCATGGTGAGGCTGATGATGAGGCCCGCGTTGGTCGCCGAGGTGTGCACGACGCCGTACGTCTCCAGCAGGAAGATCCCGCCGAGGATCAGCCCGAGCAGCGCGGCCCCGCGCCACTGGGCCGGGGTGAGGTCGCGCAGCGCCCGCCGGCCGGCGACCACCAGCACGGGCAGCACCAGCGCGAACCGCAGCACGAGCACGGCCAGGACGGTCCGGGCGGTGGTGATGTCCTTGGCGGCGAGATAACTGCCGCCCCAGACCACCGCCACCAGCAGCACGGGCAGGTCGGTGAGCCAGGCACGGCGGGGCGCGAACGCGCCCGGTACGGCGATCGAGGAGGACATGCGGCCTGACCTTCGTCTCCGGCATCGGGGTGCAAAGACGGCGGTGGCTCGCACGGGGTGATCACGGTACCGGGGCGGCCGGCGTACGGCCAGACGTACCCCGCTGCGAGCACGCCACGGAAACTCGGTTCCCACGGCGCCGACGTTGTGCGAGGCTCGGCCGGTGTCTGTCTCCGGAGAGAACGAACCCGCCCCGCGGAACACCCTCGGCCTGCTGCGCTGGCAGTTCGACCTGACGTGGTCGCTGTTCGAGTACCACCTGGAGAGGCTGGAACCGGACGACTTCCTGTGGGAGCCCGCGGTCACCTGCTGGACGGTACGCCGGGGGGACGAGGGGACGTGGGTGCCGGACTGGGCGGAGAGCGAGCCCGGCATCGTGCCCGTACCGACCATCGGCTGGCTGAGCTGGCACATCGGCTGGTGGTGGAGCGTGGCCATCGACCACGCTCGGCAGGAAACGCCTCGGGAGCGCGGCGACATCACCTGGCCGGGTGCGGGCGGGCCGACCGTCGAGTGGCTGCGCGGTCTGCGTGCGGACTGGCTGGAGGTACTGGACAGGCTCACCGGTGACGACCTGGACTCGGTCGCCCGGTTCCCGTGGCGGGACGATCCCCGGCACACCGTCGCGCACATGGTCGCCTGGGTGAACGCCGAGCTGATGAAGAACGCTGCGGAGATCGGCCAGCTCCGCCTCCAGCGAGCCGCCGGCCCCGCGTCGACGGACAGCAGCTGACGGACGGCGCCCGTGACGGACTCGCCGTCGCCACGAAGCGGCGCAGCGACGGACCGGCCGGTCCGGTCGGTCCTGGCCGCCCGCTCAGGCCTCCTCGGGCAGATCGAACGACCCGTATTCCGGCCGCCCCGCCACGTCGTACGACTGGATGGAGACACCGCGGGCGGTGACGCGGCCGCCGGTGTGGCGGAAGGCGGCCGGGGCGGCGCCGTCGGCGAAGAAGCGGCGGCCGGTGCCGAGGACGACCGGGAAGGTGAGCAGGTGGACGGTGTCGACGAGGCCCAGGTCGAGCAGGGACTGGACCAGCGCGCCGCTGCCGTGCGTCTGGACTTCGCCGTCCGTGTGCTCCTTGAGGGCCGTGACCTCCTTGGCGAGGTCGCCGCGGAGCACGGTGGTGCCGGACCAGCCGGGCTCGGCGAGGGTGCTGGAGGGGACGTACTTCGGCAGCCGGTTCAGGGGGCCGGCGACCGGGTCGTCCGGGTCGGTGACCTTCGGCCAGTACGAGGCGAAGATGTCGTAGGTGCGGCGGCCGAGCAGGAAGGCGCCGACGCGCCCGAAGACGTCGTCGATGAACCGGCCGAAGTCCTCGTCGGCGTACGGGAAGACCCAGCCGCCGTGGGGGAAGCCGTCGCGGGTGTCCTCCTGGGGGCCGCCCGGTGCCTGGTAGACGCCGTCGAGGGTGACGAAGATGGTGGAGACGAGCTTGCCCATGGCGGGTGCCTTTCGTGGAGCGCGGGGTCTGCTGTCATCAGGGCAGACCCCGCGGGGCCCCGCAACTCATCGGTCCGACCGGTGGTCATCGGTTCCGCCCGTGCTCCCCGGTTCACCCGCCCGTGTCCCGGCCTCACCCCGAGTGCGTGGAGAACAGGCCGCCGGTCGGGCCCTGCTTGTCGCCGCCCTGGGCCTTCTTCAGGGCGTTGGCCAGGCTCTCGATGGTCAGGGACTGGAGGATCACCCGGCCGTGGCCCTCCAGGGTGGCCAGGGACAGCCCCTCGCCGCCGAACACGGCGTTCATCAGGCCTTGGCGGTTGAGGCCGCCGACGCGCTGGACGCCGTACTGGATGCCCTCCTCGAAGGCGACCACACAGCCGGTGTCGACCTCGATGCGCCCGCCGAAGTCGGCCGGGTCGAGGTCGATGAAGTTGCCCGCGCCCGCGATGATCACCGTGCCGCGGCCGGTGAACTTCTCCAGGATGAAGCCCTCGCCGCCCTTCATGCCGGTGCGTCCGCCCTGGAAGGCGATGCCGAAGTCGACGGTGGACTCGGCGGCCACGAAGGCGTCCTTCTCGGCGAACCACGCGCGCGTGCCGTCCAGCTCCAGGGCACGCATCTCGCCCGGGAGGACGCCCGCGAAGCCGACGGTGCCCTCGCCGCCCTGCGCGGTGAAGTACTGGAACGCGATCGACTCGCCCGCCAGCACGCGCTGGCCGACCTGCATGGCGGTGCCCATCGCCTGCCTCAGCAGACCGCCCATGCCGCCCGCGCCGCCCGCGCCGCCGCCCTGCGCCTGCTGGCCGCCGCCGCTGTCGGAGGGACCGGTCAGCCGGGTCTCCATGGTCACGTTCGCCGTCTTGAACAGGAACTTTCCCGCCTCGCAGTACACCGTCTGGCCGGGCTGCAGGCTCACGACCGCCATCTGCATGGCGTTGCCGACGATCTCTTGCCGAAGAGTCACACGGGGTGAACGTGAGAGGGGTGCCGCCGAGTTCCTGACGGGGCGGGGTCGACGTCCGTTCACCGCCGGTCCCGGGGGCCGCCGGCGGCTGCAATGGACGCATGAACTCGATGAAGCTCGAAGCAAGCCTCGCCGGCAAGGTCGCGCTCGTGACGGGCGGCAGCCGTGGCATCGGCGCGGCGACCGCGCTGCGGCTCGCCCGGGAGGGTGCGGACGTGGCGGTGACGTACGTACAGGGCAAGGAGGCGGCCGAGGAGGTCGTCCGGGGTGTGGAGGCGCTGGGGCGCCGCGCGGTGGCGCTGCGGGCGGACTCCGCGGACCCGCGGGAGGCGGCCGGGGCAGTCGATCGCGCGGCCGAGGCGCTCGGGCGCCTCGACGTGCTGGTGAACAACGTGGGCGTCGGTCTGCTCGGACCGCTGGACGGCATCGCGCTCGCCGATGTCGACCGGGTGCTGTCGGTCAACGTGCGCGGGGTGTTCCTGGCCTCCCAGGCGGCCGCCGCGCGCATGGCCGACGGCGGCCGGATCATCACCATCGGCACCTGCATGACCCAGCGGGTGCCGGGCCCCGGCGGCACGCTCTACGCGATGAGCAAGGCCGCGCTCACCGGTCTGACCAAGGCCCTGGCCCGTGAGCTGGGCCCGCGCGGCATCACCGCGAACATCGTCCACCCCGGCCCGATCGACACCGACATGAACCCGGCGGACGGTCCCTACGCGGCCGGCCAGGCCGCCCTGACCGCCCTGGGCCGTTTCGGCACCGCCGAGGAGGTGGCCTCCACGGTCGCCCACCTGGCGGGCGCGGCGTACGTCACCGGCGCGGAGTTCTCGGTGGACGGCGGCCACGCGGCGTAGGCGCGGGCCGCCGGCAGGCGGCAGGCGGTCGGCCGGACGGCTGAGGACGGGACTGAGAGGACGGCGGTCCGCCCGGGAGCGCACGGTCCATCCGGGAGCACACGGTCACCCGAGAGCACGCGAGGCGCCCGAGAGCGCGCGGTCACCCGGGAGCACGCGAGGCGCCCCGGTCTGTCCCGACCACGGCGCCCCGCGCAGGGCCTGTCCGTCCAGTACACGGCCTGGAGGGGCCGTGCCCTCCCCGGCCGCGCACGTCAGGCCCGGCTGGAACGCGGGGCGCACCGGTGCTGTCCGGCCGGTGCGCCCCGCGCGTCTGCTGCGGCGACGGGGCAGCCGCGGGGGAACCCGGGGCGTGCCCCTCGCCCGTCACCCACCCAGCTCCTGGTGGCGAGCGGCCAGGCCCTGCGCGCCCTCCTCCGTGAGGGAGCCGAAGAGGCGCAGGCGGGAGAAGCCGCCGTCCGGGTAGATGTCGACGCGGGCGTGGGTGCCGACGGCCGGCTGGTCGAGGACGAACCGGTGGTTGGTGTCGGGCTGGAGGCGGGTGCGCGGAAGGATCTCGGTCCACTCGCCGTCCTCGCCGTCCCGCACGGACACCGAGGCCCAGCCGGCGCTGTTGCCCTTCAGGTAGGCCGTGTCGATCTCGATCGCGCGGATCTGGGACCGGGCCACCAGCCGGTAGCGGATCCAGTCGTTGCCCAGGTCGCGGCGGCGGCGGGTCTCCCAGCCGTCGTCCATCTTGCGGGAGCGGCCCGGCTGGATGGTGTGGGTGGCGGGCGAGTAGAAGAGGTCGGAGGCGTCCTCGACGCGGCCGCCGTTCTCCAGGGCGACGACGTCGAAGGTGCCCAGCACCGACAGCCACGCGGGGTCGGGGACGACCTCGCCGTACACGCGCAGGCGGGCGATGCCGCCGTCGGGGTGCTGGTTGACCCGCAGGTGGGTGAAGCGCTGCTCCGCGGAGACGGCGAAGCCGTTGGCCGCGTGGCCGCCGACCGCGGTGCGCGGTACCAGGGTGGTCCACTTGACGTCGTCGGCGAGCAGTTCCTCGGGGGAGGGCGAGCCCGCCATCGCGGTGGCCTCGACGGAGACCGACTGCGGGTAGTTGCCGCGGAAGTGGGCGGTGTCGACGACGATGCCGCGGATCACGCCGGGGGCGCCGAGCCGGATCAGCGCCCAGTCGTGGTCCTCGGCGGCGGGCCAGGGGTGGTCGGCGGAGACGCCGCGGCGCCGCCGGGTCTCCCAGCCGTCCATGACCTTGCCCTTGTGGCCGAAGTGCTCGGGGTCGAACTCGGCCCGCTCGGGCACCAGCAGGTTCTCCCGCTGGGCGAAGAACTCGTCGTTGGCGGCGATGACACCAGCGCCGAGCTGCCGGTCGGCGAGGTTGGCGTACTGGGTGAAGGGGAAGTCGGTGGTGCGGTAGTCCGCGTACGGGTCACCGCCTCCGTAGGGGTTCGCGTCGCCGGTGAAGCTGGGTATCGCCGTCACGGTGATCAGTTCTTCCTTTCGGGAGTCGCCGCTGTGGGTGCGGGCGGGGCGGTCAGGGGGTGCGGGTCAGCAGGCGCCCCTGGGGGTCGGTGAACTCGCCGTCGGCGTAGATCCGCTCGCCGCGCAGCCAGGTCGACTTGACGACACCGCCGAGGGTGCGGCCGGCGTAGGCCGTGACGCGGTTGCGGTGCTGGAGCTCCGCCGGGTCGACGGTGAAGGTCTCGTCGGGGGCGAGGACCACGATGTCGGCGTCGCGGCCGGGCGCGATGGCGCCCTTGCGGTCGTCCAGGCCGACCAGTTCGGAGGTCCGCGCGGACATCCAGCGGACGACGTCCTCCAGGCCGTACCCGCGCTCGCGGGCCGCGGTCCAGACGGCGGAGAGGCTGAGCTGGAGGCCGGAGATGCCGCCCCACGCGGTGGCGAAGTCGTCGGTCTTCAGGTCGGCGGTGGACGGGGAGTGGTCGGTGACGACGCAGTCGATGGTGCCGTCGGCCAGCGCCTCCCACAGCAGGTCCTGGTTGGCGGCCTCGCGGATGGGCGGGCAGCACTTGAACTCGCTGGCGCCGTCGGGGACTTCCTCGGCGGTGAGGGTGAGGTAGTGCGGGCAGGTCTCGACGGTGACGCGGACGCCCTCCGCGCGGGCGGCGCGGATCAGCGGCAGCGCGTCGCTGGAGGACAGGTGCAGGATGTGCACGCGCGCGTCGAGCCGCCTGGCCTGGGCGATGAGTGCGGCGATGGCGGTGTCCTCGGCGTCGCGCGGGCGGCTGGCGAGGAAGTCGGCGTACTTGGGGCCGCCGTGCTGCGGGGCGGCGGCGAGGTGGTGCGGGTCCTCGGCGTGCACGATCAGCAGGCCGCCGAAGCCGGCGATCTCCGCGAGGGAGCGGGCCAGCTGCTCCTGGTCGAGGTGCGGGAACTCGTCGACGCCGGACGGTGACAGGAACGCCTTGAAGCCGAACACGCCGGCCTCGTGCAGCGGGCGCAGGTCCTTGACGTTGCCGGGCAGGGCGCCGCCCCAGAAGCCGACGTCGATGTGCGCCTTGGACCGGGCGACGTCCTGCTTGACGCGCAGGTGGTCGACGGTGGTGGTCGGCGGGAGCGAGTTGAGCGGCATGTCGACGAGGGTGGTGATGCCGCCGGCGGCGGCCGCGCGGGTGGCGGTCCAGAAGCCCTCCCACTCGGTGCGGCCGGGGTCGTTGACGTGGACGTGGGTGTCGACCAGGCCGGGGAGCAGCACGTGGTCGCCGACGTCCTCCAGGCGGGCGCCCTCGGGGACGGGGGCGTCGTACGGCAGTACGGCCGTGATCGTGCCCCGCGCGACCGCGACCGTCGCGGCGCGCGTTCCCTCGGGCGTGATGACGCGCGTCGAGCGCAGCACCAGTTCAGCGTCGGACACCCGGACCCCTCTCTGCCGCGTGGTACTCCCGGGAAACGGGGGTTCACTTCCGCGTTACGGAATTCAACACTCTGTTGAATCCCCCTGGAGTCTTCACTCCCGCTCCCGCGCCGTCAAGAGGCACACTTCCACCGTGCACCCACATCGCCCCGCTCTGGAGATTTCCACAAAGCGGAATTAGGATTCCGGCAGGCAGAACGTAGCTACGCACAAGCGGGCAGTCAACCGGCCGCCGGGTAGGCTTCTGACCTTCCTGCCAGTCCCGAAAGGAACGCGCCGTGCCGACGTCCAGCGCCAGCACCAACGACTCCGCCAAGACCGCCAACGGCGGCGGTGGCGTCCAGTCCCTCGAGCGCGCCTTCGACCTCCTGGAGCGGATGGCGGACGCGGGCGGCGAGGTCGGGCTCAGCGAGCTCTCGGCGAGCAGCGGACTGCCGCTACCCACCATCCACCGCCTGATGCGCACGCTCGTGGCCTGCGGTTACGTCCGCCAGCAGCCCAACCGCCGGTATGCCCTCGGCCCCCGGCTGATCCGCCTCGGCGAGTCCGCCGCCCGCCTGCTCGGCACCTGGGCGCGCCCCTACCTGGCCCGCCTGGTCGAGGAGACCGGCGAGACGGCCAACATGGCACTGCTCGACGGCGACGAGATCGTCTACGTCGCCCAGGTGCCCTCCAAGCACTCCATGCGCATGTTCACCGAGGTCGGCCGGCGCGTCCTGCCGCACTCGACCGGCGTCGGCAAGGCGCTGCTCGCGGGCTTCCCGGACGACGAGGTGCGCGCCCTGCTCGCCCGCACCGGGATGCCGGCGGCCACCGACAAGACCATCACCACGCCCGAGGGCTTCCTCGCGGCCCTGGAGGACGTCCGCCGGCTCGGCTACGCGGTGGACGACAACGAGCAGGAGATCGGGGTCCGCTGCCTCGCGGTGCCGGTGCCCGACTCCCCCACCACCGCCGCGATCTCCATTTCGGGCCCGGCGGGCCGGGTCACCGAGGCGGCGACCGAACGGATCGTGCCCGCGCTCCAGCAGGTCGCGCGCGAGCTGTCCGCGGCGCTGGCCACGTCCGTGGCCAACGGCGGCTGACCTCCGGCGCACCGGCCACCCCGCCCAGCCCAACCGAACGAGACAGCCCCCGGCCTTGGCGGCCGGGGGCTGTCCTGTCGTCCTCCCGGTTGTCCCACGTTCCAGCCGAGCAGCGGCTCGCGGTCCGGCGCCACAGCTCGCCGGCCTCTCAGCCGACCGGCAATCCCAGCCGGCCAGCATCGCTCAGCTGATCAGCAGCGCCCAGCCAGCCACCAGCGCTCAGCCGTCCCCCGCCCGGCCGTCCCCCGCCCGGCCGTCCCTCGGCGGCGGCCCGAACAGCTCCACCGCCTGCCGTACGTCGGCCAGCCCCCGCGCGAGCGCGCTCACCGAGCCGATCGCGCCCGCGATCAGCAGCAGCGAGCGGCGCAGCCGCGGGATCTCCGGGGTGCCGCCGACGGCCATCGCGGCGAGCGCGGCGAGTTCCTCCTCGGCGACCGTCCGGTCGGGGAACTCCGCCGGGTGCGCGGCGAGTTGACGACGTAACCGGGACACGGCGGTGCGCAGTTCCACCGCCCTCGGGTCCTCCCCGCTGCCGGTCACCGGCCTCTGCCCCAAGCTCCGCAACACAGCTCTCCCCCCTGGCACTCCCTTGTGCCCGGTTCCCGTTCACTCCCCCTGTGCGCCCCCACCACGAGCCGAGCGCCGGGGATGTGCGGGAAAGTAAACGCCACAGAGTGCGACTGCGCCAGCACGCGGAGACAAATTCAGCCCGCCGGGACGGCCGCTCGACCTCGTGTCCGGTATGCAGGAGCCACGAGCCCCGCACAGGACGCGGCGGCGCACGACGCGTGCGCGCCCCCCGGTGGCGGGGTCCGCTCCTCGCGGCCGGAGGCGGTGGCCCGCGTGTGCCGACCAGATACACGGGCGAGACCCTCCCTGGCGACGGCGGCCCGGAATCCGTCCGGTGGAGTGCGGCGACATCGCACGGCCCTACGACATCGACAATGAGGCCGACCTGGTCCACCTTGAGTGAACGGGGTGGCACCGAGCGCCACCTTGCCTCGACTCAGAGAATCTCGACATCAACAAACCATTGAAGTTCCACGATGAGAAAACTAATATCCACTGACCAGAAGCACTCGACCGCACAGCGGGTGCGATATTTCCCCCTACGTGCCGCTTGGCACCCGGTGCCACCGCTGAAGGAAGTGACAGCTCATGTCCACACCAGCGCCGTCCCCGCTGGCCATCGTCGACGCCGAGCCCCTGCCCCGGCAGGAAGAGGTCCTCACGGAAGCGGCGCTCGCCTTCGTGGCCGAGCTGCACCGGCGGTTCACGCCGCGCCGTGACGAACTCCTCGCTCGCCGGGCCGAGCGCCGCGCCGAGATCGCCCGCACCGCCACGCTCGACTTCCTGCCGGAGACCGCCGCGATCCGCGCGGACGACTCCTGGAAGGTGGCCCCCGCTCCGGCCGCGCTGAACGACCGCCGTGTCGAGATCACCGGCCCCACCGACCGCAAGATGACCATCAACGCCCTCAACTCGGGCGCGAGGGTCTGGCTCGCGGACTTCGAGGACGCCTCCGCGCCCACCTGGGAGAACGTCGTCCTCGGCCAGCTCAACCTGATCGACGCCTACACCCGCAGCATCGACTTCACCGACCCGAGGTCCGGCAAGTCGTACGCCCTGCGCCCGAACGACGAACTCGCGACCGTCGTCATGCGCCCGCGCGGCTGGCACCTGAACGAGCGTCACCTCGTCGACGCCGACGGTACCCCGGTGCCGGGCGCCTTCGTCGACTTCGGCCTGTACTTCTTCCACAACGCCCGGCGCCTGCTCGACCTCGGCAAGGGCCCGTACTTCTACCTGCCGAAGACCGAGTCGCACCTGGAGGCCCGCCTCTGGAACGACGTGTTCGTCTTCGCGCAGGACTACGTCGGCATCGAGCAGGGCACCATCCGCGCCACCGTCCTCATCGAGACGATCACGGCGGCGTACGAGATGGAGGAGATCCTCTACGAGCTGCGCGACCACGCCTCCGGGCTGAACGCGGGCCGCTGGGACTACCTGTTCTCCATCGTGAAGAACTTCCGTGACGGCGGCGAGAAGTTCGTCCTGCCGGACCGCAACGCGGTGACGATGACCGCCCCGTTCATGCGGGCGTACACCGAACTGCTCGTCCGCACCTGCCACAAGCGCGGCGCGCACGCGATCGGCGGCATGGCGGCCTTCATCCCCTCCCGCAAGGACCCGGAGGTCAACAAGGTCGCCTTCGAGAAGGTGCGCGCCGACAAGGACCGCGAGGCGAACGACGGCTTCGACGGCTCCTGGGTCGCCCACCCCGACCTGGTGCCGATCGCCATGGAGTCCTTCGACAAGGTTCTCGGCGACAAGCCGAACCAGAAGGACCGCCTGCGCGAGGACGTCCACGTCAAGGCCGAGGACCTCATCGCGATCGACTCCCTCGACGCCAAGCCCACCTACAACGGCCTGGTCAACGCCGTCCAGGTCGGCATCCGCTACATCGAGGCGTGGCTGCGCGGGCTCGGCGCGGTGGCCATCTTCAACCTGATGGAGGACGCGGCCACCGCCGAGATCTCCCGCTCGCAGATCTGGCAGTGGATCAACGCCGGGGTCGTCCTCGACAACGGCGAGCAGGTCACCGCCGAGCTGGCCCGCAAGGTCGCCGCCGAGGAACTGGCGAACATCCGCGCGGAGATCGGCGAGGAGGCGTTCGCGGCCGGCCACTGGCAGGAGGCCCACGACCTGCTGCTGGAGGTCTCCCTCGACGAGGACTACGCGGACTTCCTCACCCTGCCCGCGTACGAGCGGCTCCGGGGCTGAGCGACCCTAAGGTGTGCGTTCCGAGTGGCCCAGGGTCTTGCCCGGGGCCACTCGGTCGCGCACGGCCCGCTTGACCGCCGTCGGCTCGGGGAAGCCGTGCTCGCGGCGGTCCCAGACGACCTCGTCGCCGGCCCGGACGACGAACACCCCGCCCGTGCCGGGCTTGAGCGCCAGCTCGTCCAGCTCGGCCTCGAAGGTGGTCAGCAGCTCCTGCGCCAGCCAGGCCGCGCGCGGCAGCCACCGGCACTGGGTGCAGTACTCGATCGTGACGCGCCGGGGGGCGGGCGCGGTGCCGGGCGTGGCCGCGTGGGGCGTCTCGGGTGTCGTCATCCCAGATGCACCGACCAATCCTGTTCCGCCGCCGGCTTGCCGTGCAGGTCGGGGACCTGCTTGAGCCAGTCCGGGCGGCCCTGCCGGGTCTTCGCCGCGCGGCGCGCGTTCTCCGCGGCCAGCTCCGCGCGGCTGGGGAAATCGGTGGGCAGCCACGCCTCGGAGGCCCGCACGCGCGCGTGCAGGAAGTCGACGTAGGCGCGGCGCACCTCCTCGGGGGTGCCGAAGCCGGGCTCGTCGGCCAGCCAGGCGTCCGGCACCTCGTCCGTGATCGCCCGCAGCAGCTCCTCGGTCACCTTCGGCCGCAGCTCCGCGTCGGCCGCGCGCACGTCGGGACCGTAGTGGCCGAGGGCGTGATGCCGGAAGTCGTAAGCCTTCGCCGGGTCGGTGGTGCCCCAGCGGTGGTGGAAGACGAGCGCGGCGCCGTGGTCGATCAGCCACAGCCGCGGCGGTGCCACGCCGAGCGTCGGCCAGACCATCAGGTTGGAGCTGTGCACGGTGCGGTCGACGTTCACGGTGAGCGCGTCCAGCCAGACGATCCGGCCGGCCTCCAGCGGGTCCACGTCGAAGACCTCGGCGATCTCCGGGGTGAGGTCCCGCGCGCCCGGCAGGTGGTCCATGCCGAGGTTGACGCCCGCGCTGGCCGAGTGCAGCTCGCGCACCTCCTGGTGGGGCTCGTCCGCGGCGATCGCCGGATCGAAGCGCACCAGGACCAGCTCGGGGAAGCGCAGCCCCAGGGCGCGGGCCAGCTCCCCCACGATGATCTCGGCGACCAGCGCCTTGCGGCCCTGCGCGGAGCCGGTGAACTTCACGACGTACGTCCCCTCGTCGTCGGCCTCGAAGACTCCGGGCACGGAGCCGCCGGACCGCAGGGGGGTGACGTAGCGCGTGGCGGTGACCTCTCTCAGCACGGTGCCGGGCCACCCTCGGACATGTCGCTGGACGGTTTGATCTCTCCGGCGAAGACGATGATCTGGTCGATGAGGCCGCGCCGCAGGTGCACGACGTCCGTCCCCGCCAGACGCGGACCGCCGTCCGGTGTGGTGAAGACCCACTGGTAGCGCGCCCAGTCGTGCGGCATGTCCACCGCCGAGCAGCGGACCATCGTGCCGGTGCCCGCCGGGTGGCGCCGCAGGTCCAGGACGAAACGCTCGACAGCCTCGATGCCCTCGCTGCGGCCGAGCGGCCCCCACAGGACCACGTCCGAGGTCAGGGCCTGGGACAGCAGAGACGTGACATAGGTGTCGTCGGACGCGTTGAAGGCCGAGATGAACGTGTCGATCGCGGACTGAGCGGTCTCTTCCTGCATGCACCAGTCATATCAGCCGCGGCGCTCACGGCGCCCCCGCGGCCGGTTTTCCGTCGGCCCGTTCACGCGCCGGCCAGTGGGTTGGGCAGGGGCCGGTAGTGGGCGGCGGCGCCGTCGGCGCCGGTCCAGCGCAGGAGGAGGTTGGTCTTGGCGGGGAGGGTGGGGGCGGTGAGGAGGGCGGGGATCTCCGGGAGGTCGTGGCGGGCCAGTTCGCGGCGGACGGCGGGCCAGGGGTCGAGGCCGGGGTGGCGTTCGGCGAGGGCTTCGGCGAGTTCCATGAGGTGGTTGACGACCAGGCAGTACACCAGGCGTTCCCAGCCGGCCGCGCGGTCGGTGCCGGGCGGCAGCTTCACGCCCTCGGCGTCGCGGAAGAGGGCCTGGACGGGGACGCCGTCGCCGTCGCAGGCGATCAGGCAGTTCTGCAGGTGGGCCTCCAGGACGACGCCGTGGCCGGCGAAGGCGGCCAGGACCGGCGGCACGAGCCGGCCGAGATACGCCTCCCACCAGGCCGCCGGGTCGGCCGGGCCGTCGAGCGGGCTGCCGTCGAAGCCCTCCACGAGCCCGGCGGCGAGGTAAGGCGTGGCGCCGGGCACCAGGTGGCCGCGCAGACCGTCGCGGACCAGCACGGCCAGCTCCTCGAACGCGAAGTCCGCGGTGCGGTAGCCGCGGTCGGAGAGCCAGGCGGCGGGTCCGTCGAGGGCGGCGAAGGCGGCCCGGACGGCGGTATCGGTGCGGATCAGTTTCCGCAGGTCGTGGCGCCACAGGCGGCGGATGTCATTGGTGATGCGCACATCGAGGCTGAACTTCAGGAACAGGTCGCGCTCGGGGGCGTACACCGTGCGGATGGCGGCCGTCGGCCAGGTGTCGCACGTGGTGGTGCCGAGCCGGATCAGCCGGCCGTCGGCGAAGGCGCCGGCGAGTCCCGCGGCGGCCAGGTCGAGCTGCCAGGGGTGGGCGGGCAGCAGCCGGTAGCCGGGCGGGGCCGCGCCGAGGGCGTCGAGCGCGGAGCAGTCGCCCTCCTCGACGACGGCGTCCTCGCGCACCCCGAGCAGGGTCAGCGGGAAGCGGGCGTGCGCCTCCGGGGCGTACGGCAGCCAGGTGGCCGCCGGGCCGCCGCCGCGCGCCTTCGGTGCCGGGTGGTGCGGGTGGCCGGTGAGCAGGCACTGCTCGGAGCGCAGGTACGGGTCGGCGGGCGCGGTGGCACGGGCGCGGGCGGTGAGCAGCGCGGCGACCGTGTCCCGGCTGTCGGCCATCTCGGCGGGCAGTTCGTGGTTGGACAGCCCGGTGTGCCGGCGCAGTTCCTCGGCGACCAGTTTGACCAGCTCGGCGTGGTCGAGGCGGTGCCAGCCGCCGGCGGTGCGCACCTCGGGCGCGGCGGGGCGCCGTCCGCCGCGCACCCGCAGCAGCTTGCCGCAGCCGGGCAGCAGGTGGACGCCGGGCTCGTCCGTCACCGGCCGGGCGACCTCGCGCAGCAGGCAGCCCAGCAGGGGCGCGGCCGCGTACGCGTCGGCGCGCGCGGCGACTCGGCTCTCGGCGGCGTCGGCGCCGGGGTGCGGGGGGAGGTGGTCCACTCGGCATACTCGTTTCGTACGGTCCTGCGGAACGGCCGGCGATCACTGCGGGATCGCCCGCGGTGCTGCGGAGTTCCCTACGGTTCTCCGGAGACGATCAGTATCCCCGCCGTCACGCCCCGGCGTGACCGCTGCGCTCGCCGATTTCCCCGGAGGACCCGACCGTGCACCGTTCCCCCACCGCCGAGGCCGAGGTCGCCGACGAGCTGGCCGAAGTGCGGCCGGACCTCGCCGGCCGGTACGCGGCCGAACTGCCGGGCGCCCGGGCGGCGGTGCTGACCCGGCTGTGGCGTGCGCTCACCCATGAGCCGCTGCCCTGGGTCGAGCGCCGGGAGCCGACCGGGGAGGGGCGGCTGCTGCGGCTGCGCGACGGCCGCCGGCTGCACGGCCCGGTGCCGGACCCGTACGCGACCGCCGGGTACGTCACGGCCGTACGGCTCGACGGTGCGGCGTACGGGGATCCGGCCCGGCTGATGGCGGACCTGCGGGTCCCGCACGGCGCGGACCTGGCCCGTGAACTCGGGCACAGCGTCGCCTCGTTGGCGCTGTCGCGGGCCGGGCAGCCGACCGGGCCGCAGGGCGCGCCGGCGCGGGACTGGGAGTGGGAGCAGCGGGTGGTCGACGGGCACCCGTACCACCCCAACTGCCGTTCCCGGCCCGGTTTCTCGGTGGCCGAGCAGCTGGCGTACGCGCCCGAGCACCGGCCGGTGGTGGAGCTGGGCCTGCTGCCGGTGCCGGCCGCGGAGTGCCTGGTGACGGGCGAGTGGCCGCGGTCGCTGCGCGACGGGGGGCGGGTGATGGTGCCGGTGCATCCGTGGCAGGCGGCGCATGTGCTGAAGCGGCAGGGCGGTGAACGGCTCGCCGGTCATCCGCTGATGTCGCTGCGCACCCTCGCGCTGCCCGGCGGACCGCAGGTGAAGACGGCGCTGAGCACCCGGCTGACGTCGTCCGTGCGGGACATCTCGGTGGGGTCGGTGGCCGCCGCCATGACGCTCTCACAGTTCGCCGAGCCGCTGGCCGACGAACGGCTGTGCTTCACCCGCACGCTGGGCGCGGTCACGGACGGTTCGCCCGATCTCGCGGCCGTGCTGCGGGAGTCCCCCGAGACGTACGCGAGGGCCGGGGAACGGGTGGTGCCGGTGGCCGCGCTGCCGCTGACCGGGCTGCCCCGGGACCCCGGCTGGCTGGCCGGGTTCGCCCGGCTCGCGATGACCGCCGGGATGCGGCTGCTGGAGCTGGGTGTGGCGCTGGAGGCACACGGCCAGAACCTGCTGGTCGTGCTGTCCGCGAGCGGTGTCCCGGTGCGTCTGGTCTACCGTGACCTCGCCGACATCCGGGTCAGCCCGCTCCGCCTCACCCGGCACGGCGTCCCCCTGCCCGAGCTGCCGCCGCGCATCCTCACCGACGACGAGACGGCGCTGCGGCGCAAGCTGTTCGGGTCGCTGGTGGGCGGGGCGCTGGCCGCGGTGGCGGGCTCGGCACCGGCTCTGGGGGCCGCCCTGGAGAGCGCCGTACGGGAGCTGCCTGACACCCCGGACCGGGCCGCGCTGACGAGTGAGCCGCTGCCGGTGAAGGCGCTGACGCTGATGCGGCTGTCGCCGGGAGCACGGGGCGATCGGTGGGCTCTGCTGCCCAATCCCCTTCCGTGACGCCCGTTTCGCTCGCTTCGCTCGTTTTGGAGTCGGCCCGGCCCGGTCCATAAGATCCGTCGATGATCACAAGAAAACGGCTGGCGGCCGGGGTCGGTGCCCTGTTCGCCGCGCTGACGGCCGGGCTGGCGCTGCCGTCCACGGCGCTCGCCGACGAGACCACGGCCGGGCAGCCCAAGGTCAATCTCGTGCTGGACGTGAGCGGTTCGATGCGCGCCCGCGACATCGACGGGCAGTCCCGGATGGCGGCGGCCAAGCAGGCGTTCAACGAGGTGCTGGACGCGACGCCCGAGGACGTCCGGCTCGGCATCCGCACCCTCGGCGCGAACTACCCGGGCGACGACCGCAAGCGGGGCTGCCGGGACACCGCGCAGCTCTACCCGGTCGGCCCGCTGGACCGCGCCGAGGCCAAGGCGGCGGTCGCGACCCTGGTGCCGACGGGCTGGACGCCGATCGGTCCGGCGCTGCTGAAGGCGGCCGACGACCTGGAGGGCGGCACCGGTTCGAAGCGGATCGTGCTGATCAGCGACGGCGAGGACACCTGCGCCCCGCTCGACCCGTGCGAGGTGGCCCGCGAGATAGCGGCCAAGGGCATCGGCCTGACCATCGACACCCTCGGTCTGGTGCCGAACACGAAGATGCGCCGGCAGCTCAGCTGTATCGCGGAGGCGACCGGCGGCACCTACACCTCCGTCGAGCACACCGACGAACTGACCGACCGGGTGAACCAGTTGGTGGACCGCGCGGCGGACCCGGTGGTGACTCCGGTGGTCACCCAGGGTGGCTCGGAGTGCGCCAAGGCGCCGACGCTGGAGTCGGGCCTGTACTCCGACCGCGCGGAGTTCGGCGAGCAGCGCTGGTACCGGGTGGACGTACGGCCCGGCCAGGAGCTGCGCGCCTCGGTGAGCGTGGCCGCGGACCGCGCGGTCGACCCGGACTACGGGGTGCTGCTGCGGGCGGTCACCGTCCAGGGCCGGGAGATCGTGCGCGGCGAGGCGGCGGGCAACGGCCGTACGGACGTGCTGTCGACGGGCCTGCGCTACCCCAAGTCCGAGGCGGACGGGGAGGACGGCGAGGAGGGCGCCGCGGAGGCCGTCTGTCTCCAGCTGACCAGCTCCTTCTCCCCCGCCGCCGGCGTCAAGACCACGCCTGGTCTGCCGGTGGAGCTGACCCTCGACGTGGTGGACGGGCCGGGCGACGCGGACGACGTCGCCGCCTTCGGCCTGGGCCGCGGCTGGTGGCTGCTCGGCGCGCTGATCGTGGCCGGGTTCCTCACCGGTCTGGTGTGGGGCTGGCTGTCGCGCTGGCGGATCGCGGTCTGGAGGACCAACTGATGCGTGTTTTTCTAGTGTTCGCCACCGCCCTGCTCGCCCTCGGCCTGGCCGCGGGCCCGGCGGCGGCCGATTCCGGTGACGCCCCGACCGAGGCGGGCACGTCCTTCCGTACGGCGACGGAGATCGACCAGGGGCGGACCGCGACGGCGGACGCCTCCGCGGGCGACTACCTGTACTGGTCGTTCCCGGCGGACGCCGGACAGCGGCCGACCGTCCGGGCGACCGTGAAGCTGCCGGAGGCGCACGCCGCCGAGACCTGGCAACTCGACGTGTACGACGGTCTGCGCCGCCGCCAGGCCTGCCAGTGGGGCGCGCAGACGCGTACCGCCGCGGCCGGCGCGGGCAGCGTGGAACTGACCTGTGTGCTGCGCACCGTGCGGGCCTGGTCGGAGCCGTGGGCGAACGACCCGCTGCCGGGCACGTACTACGTCCGGCTCACCGCCGTCGGCCTGCCCACCGGTGACCTGGGCCTGCCGGTGGGCGCCGAGGTGCGGGTGGACGCGAAGGACATGGGCGGCGCGGTGGCGGTGGACGGCCGGCTGGGCGAGCCGCTGGTGCCGGGCAGCGCGACGGCAGCACCGGCCGCGCGGTCGGAGGATGCGACCCCGGTGCTGTCGGGCATCGAGCCGGAGGACGGCTGGGCGTCCGGCTGGTGGTCCGACCGCTGGGTGTGGACGGCGGCCGGCGGCCTGCTGGCCGCGCTCGCGGGGATCGGCGGCTACGCGCTCACCCGCGGCTCGGGGCGGCCGCCGGGGGTGCCGCCGAACGTGTGAGGTCCGTTCGGTGAGGCCGGCTCCGTGAGGCCGGCTCCGTGAGACCTGTCGAGTGAGGCCCGCGTCCCCGTGACGCGGGCCTTTCCCGTGCGCGCGGCTCTCCCGCGCGCAGCCCTCACGCGCGCAGCGCCTTGGCGACCGTGCCGTCGCCGGTGACGGTGACCCGCCCGTCGCGCACCGCGTCGCGCAGGGTGAGTTCGCCGCGCCCGAGGGCCGTACAGGTGGCGACGTCCATGGCCAGGCGGGCGTCCGGTTCGCCGGGGGCGGGCCCGTCGCCGTAGACCGGGCCGTCCCCGGCGCCGGCGTGCAGATGGAACTCCCCCTCGTCGAGGCGTACTTCGACGACGCCCGTCTCCCCCTCCAGGGCGCGCAGCAGCGGCAGCGCGAACCAGTGGGCGCGCACCGCGTCGGTGGGCCGCCGCTCGCCCAGCTCCGCCTGGCCCCAGGTGCCGAGGGCCTGGAGCACCGGCAGCAACTGCCGTCCGCGCGACGTGAGTTCGTAGACGTAGGCCGCGCCGGGCGGGGGCAGCCGGCGCCTCGCGGTCAGCCCGTCGCGCTCCATGTCCTTCAGCCGCGAGGCGAGGACGTCGGTGCTGACGCCCGGCAGGTCCGCGTGCAGGTCGGTGTAGCGGCGGGGGCCGGCCAGCAGCTCACGGACGATCAGCAGGGTCCAGCGGTCGCCGACGACGTCGAGCGCGCGGGCGGCGGAGCAGTACTGGTCGTAGCTTCGGCGAGGTGGCATGCGACGCAGTCTAGACAAGTTGTTGGACTTTCCAAGCGGCTACTTGGTAAAACCAAGTGACACTGGTTACCTGGAGGGGCGCATGGAGTTCCGGCAGTCGAGCAAGCTGAGCGAGGTCTGTTACGAGATCCGCGGCCCGGTGATCGAGCACGCCGACGCGCTGGAGGAGGCGGGCCACAGCGTGCTGCGCCTGAACACCGGCAATCCGGCCCTCTTCGGTTTCGAGGCGCCGGAGGAGATCATCCAGGACATGATCCGGATGCTGCCGAAGGCGCACGGCTACACCGACTCGCGCGGCGTCCTCTCCGCCCGCCGCGCGGTCGCCCAGCGCTACCAGACGCTCGGCCTGGAGGTCGATGTCGACGACGTGTTCCTCGGCAACGGCGTCTCCGAGCTGGTGTCCATGGCCGTGCAGGCGCTGGTCGAGGACGGCGACGAGATCCTGATCCCCGCCCCCGACTTCCCGCTGTGGACGGCGGTGACGACCCTCGCCGGCGGCAAGGCGGTCCACTACCTGTGCGACGAGCAGGCGGAGTGGTACCCGGACCTCGCCGACATGGAGTCGAAGATCACCGACCGGACGAAGGCGGTCGTGATCATCAACCCGAACAACCCGACCGGGGCGGTCTACCCGAAGGAGATCGTCGAGGGCATCCTCGACCTGGCCCGCCGCCACGGCCTGATGGTCTTCGCCGACGAGATCTACGACCAGATCCTCTACGACGACGCCGTGCACCACTCGGCCGCCGCCCTCGTCCCCGACCTGGTCGTCCTCACCTTCTGCGGCCTGTCCAAGACCTACCGGGTGGCGGGCTTCCGCTCCGGCTGGCTGGTGGTGACCGGCCCCAAGCAGCACGCGCGCGACTACCTGGAGGGCCTGACCACGCTGGCCTCCATGCGGCTGTGCGCCAACGCCCCCGCGCAGTACGCCATCCAGGCCGCGCTCGGCGGCCGGCAGTCCATCGCCGACCTCACCGCCCCCGGCGGCCGGCTGCGCGAACAGCGCGACATCGCCTGGGAGAAGCTGAACGAGATCCCCGGCGTGTCGTGCGTGAAGCCGAAGGGCGCGCTGTACGCGTTCGCGCGCCTCGACCCCAAGGTGCACCGCATCCACGACGACGAGAAGTTCGTCCTCGACCTGCTGCTGCGGGAGAAGATCCAGGTCGTCCAGGGCACCGGCTTCAACTGGCCCGCCCCCGACCACTTCCGCATCCTCACCCTGCCCCACGCGGACGTGCTGGAGACGGCGATCGGGCGGATCGGGCGGTTCCTCAGCGGGTACCGGCAGTAGCCCGCGTCAGCCGAGGGCGAGTTCGCACCAGACGGTCTTGGTGTAAGGGTCACCCCACGTCGTGCCCCAGTGGGTGGCCAGCGCCTCGACAAGGAGCAGGCCACGACCGGACTCGGTGTCCGGCGAGGGGGGTTCGAGGGTTCCCGGGGTGGGCGGACGGCGGTCGACGCGGGCGTCCGTCACCTCGATACGGAGTGCCGGGTCCGCCGGGTAGAGCGTGAGGCGCAGGCGGAAGTCGCGTCCGTTCACCCTGCCGTGCAGCACCGCGTTCGCGGCGAGTTCGGCGACCAGCAGTGCCGCCGTGCGGTTCGCGTCACTGTCGTACGGCCACCCCCAGGCGTCGAGTTGCTGTGCCGTGAGGCGCCGGGCGAGGCGCGCGCCTCGGCGGGTGGCCGACAGACGGAGGGTGAAGTGGCTCGCGGGGGTGACGATATCGACGTTCATGTCACTCAGCGTGGTCGCGTGACCCTACGCTGAACAGCGTCATCGGCGGTACGCAGAGTCACTGTCCGGTCGCCGTCCGGCACGGTCCGGGCCGTGACGCGTGACGGTGGCAGCCGGTGGGACGTTGGGTACGGGCGGCACGTGGAGGTGTCGGGCATGGGCGTGACGGGGCAGGGACAGCAGTTCACCGACGGTACGGAGCCCTACGGCGGGGACGACGAGTCCGCGGCGGTGCTGCGGACGGTCGGCAAGGTCATCAAGATGTGCCGCGAACGGGCGGGGATGACCCAGGCCGAGCTGGGCACGGCGATCGGTTACAGCGAGGAGCAGGTGTCGTCCGTGGAGCGGGGACGGCGCGCACCGAAGGCGCCGTTCCTGGAAGCGGCGGATCAGGTGCTCCGGGCGGAGGGGATGATCGCCGGGCTGAAGAGGGATGTGGAGGAGGCTCGGTATCCCAAGAAGGTACGGGACCTGGCCAAGCTGGAGGCGGAGGCCGTGGAGATCTGCGCCTATGACAACTGCGTGGTCAACGGGCTCTTTCAGACGCCGGAGTACGCCAGGGCGCTCTTCGGGATGCGCCGACCGCTGTACACCGAGGAAGAGCTGGAACAGCTCATCGCTGCGAGGCTGGCACGACAGAAGATCCTCGACCAGCAGCCCACTCCCATCTTCAGCTTCGTCCAGGAGGAGGTGGCCCTGCGCCGTCCTGTTGGGGGCAGAATGGTCCTACGCAAGCAGCTCGAACGCTTGTTGGAGATCGGTCAGCGGCGGAATGTGGAGATCCAGGTAATGCCCACTGACCGCGAGGACCACGCCGGTCTCGCCGGGTCGTTCCACCTGCTGCGGCTCGTGAAGGGAGACACGGTGGCACACAACGAGGTTCAACTCGTCAGCCGCCTCATCTCCCATCCCAAGCAGATCCAGGTCCTTGAAATCCGCTATGGGATCATCCGAGCCCAGGCGCTCACGCCCCGTGAGTCCCTGGCCTTCATCGAGAAAGTGCTGGGAGAGACATGATGACCAAGCCCTCAGCCGGAAGCGGTTCCGAGCTGGAGTGGTTCAAGAGCAGCTACAGCACCAACGATGGCCCCGCCTGCGTGGAGGTCGCCTCCACCCCTGGCACCGCACACGTACGCGACTCCAAGAACAAGCAAGGACCCCAGCTCGCCTTCGGCGTGGAACAGTGGGCCGCCTTCATCGACGCGCTGCGGCCCGTAACCTGACCGCATGGGTGATCTTTTGCTGGTGCGGCACGGAGAGACCGAGTGGTCGCGGTCCGGGCGGCACACCGGGCTGACGGACGTTCCGCTGACCGAGCGCGGGCGGGAGGATGCGCGGCGGCTCCTCCCGCTGATCCGGTCGTACAAGGTCGCGACCGCGTTCGTCAGCCCGCTCGGGCGGGCGCGGGAGACGGCCGAACTCATCGGGTTGCCCGACGCGCGCGTGGACGAGGATCTGCGGGAGTGGGACTACGGCGGCTACGAGGGCATCACCACCGTCGACATCCAGCGGGAGCGGCCCGGCTGGTTCCTGTTCCGGGACGGGGTCGCGCCGGGTCCGCCGGAGCACCCCGGAGAGACGCCCGAGCAGGTCGGGGAGCGGGCCGACCGGGTGCTCGCCAAGGTGGACGCGGCGCTCGCGGACACCGAGGGGTGCGTGGCGCTGGTCGCGCACGGGCACTTCCTGCGGGTGCTGACCGCGCGGCGGCTCGGGCTGCCCCCGGCGGACGGGGCGCTGTTCCAGCTGGCGACGGGGACGCTGTCGCGGCTGGGCACCGAGCACGGGCGGCCGGTGATCGCGGGCTGGAATGTCAGACCCGCGTCGTAGCCTTCGAAGCGGTGGGGACGTCCCCCAGCGCCGGGAAGGAGCACGCCGTGACCCGACCGCCGACCGCCGCCCTGCGGCGTGTGATCGACTCCGCCGATCCCGTCACCGGGCGGCTGCGCGGCGGTACGCAGGCGCAGCTCGCCGCGCTGGTCAAGCGCGGGCTCGCGTTCCGGCACCCCCGCCCGCCGCACGACCACTTCCTGACCCCGGCCGGCCACCGGCTGCGTGAGGGCGAACCCTCGCCCCCTCCGGCGCCCCCGCCGGGCGGGCCGGCGGCCGAGCCGGCCGGGCGCGCCGGGGTGTTCGCCGCCCGCATCGGCGGCGAGGAGGACGCGCCGTCGGACGGCCCGGCCCGCCTGCGCGAGGTGCACAGCGCCTGGCAGGGGCTGCTGGAGCTGCGCCGGATGACCAACCCCGACGGTGCCGTGGACCGGCCCTGCGGGTGGGAGCGCGGCCATCTGGTGCAGGCCGCCGCGCTCGCCCTGGAGGCCGCCGGGCACCGGCCCGAGGGCCCGGACACGGCGGGGTACCGGGTGCGGGCCACCCCGCAGCCGGACGCCGTCGCCGTGCACGGGCCGGACGCGGGGACGCTGGACGCCTGCGCGGCCACGCTGGAGCGGGCCGGCTGGCACGCCGGCGCGCACACCGACCCCCGGACCCGCGCCCGCTACCTGCTGGCCTCACCCCGGCGCGTGTAGCACCCCGCGGACCCCGTGTCAGGATCGGGACACCCACAACCGTGCCAGGAGATGAGAACGTCATGACCGAGCCGTTTTCCGTTCCGGTGACCGTCCGCGGATACGAGGCGGACACCCAGGGTCATCTGAACCAGGCCGTGTACCTCAACTACGCGGAGCACGCCCGCTGGTCGCTGCTCCAGGCGGCCGGCATCCGCCAGGCCGACCTCCTGGCCAAGGGGGTGGGCCCCGTGGCCCTGGAGACGACCATCCGCTACCGGCGGGAGCTGCTCGCGGGCGACGAGGTCCGCGTGACCTGCGAGTTCGAGTGGGGCGAGGGCAAGACCTTCCGCATCCGCCAGCACATCCTCAAGACCGACGGCACCCTCGCGGCCGAGATCGAGGCGGTCGGCGGCCTGCTGGACCTGACGACCCGCCGCATGGTCCCCGACCCCCGGGAGCGCTTCAAGGAACTGGCCGCGGACCCGGCCCTGTTCGGGCTGTGAGTTCGCGTGCTTCGGGATTCTTGCTGCTCGGGATCGTCTTCGGTGCTCGCCACAGGGCGCTCCTGGAGAACCGATCAGCCCCCTAGCCTCAGCTGACCTGGCCTCATCTGTCCGCAGCGGACCAGATCGATTGAGATGCGCAGGTCAATACCACCGTTTGCGTACAGTGCATGGGGAGCGTCAAGCGTGACGGTTGCGGGTGAATATGACCAGGGGGACACCCGCAACTGCGCACTGGCTGGTAGGAAGACGGACATGCAAGTGACTGATCACGCATCCTCGCGCGAACTGACGTTATGGGCATCCGGCTCGGCCAGCGACGACGATCTGCGTGCGCTGCACGCGTGGCTTGCCCACGAGGACCAACTGCGCGGGCGGGTGGAGCTGCGTGCTCACCCTCCGGCCGAAGGCGACATGGGCAGCGCGGTAGAGCTCCTTGCCGTGGCGCTTGGCTCCGGTGGGGCGTGTGCTGTCCTCGCACAGTCCGTGTGCACCTGGCTGAGCCAGCGCCAGTCCGACATCACCGTCACCGTCAAGGCGGCCGACGGCCGGGAGGTCACCATCGATGTTCGGCGGGCCGAGGACCCGATGGCCGTGGTACGCGAAGTGGAACGCCTCATTGGCTCCACAGGGGGCGGTGATCGGTGAGTGCCGCATGGATTCCGGACGGCACCCGGAGCAGGATCCTCCTCATCGGCACAGCCGGTTATCGCCACCGCAACCTGCGCCCGATCCCCGCTGTCCACAACAACCTTCTGGATCTGCGGAACACCTTCACGGACCCGGACCACGGCATTCTGGCCGGACAGCCAGAGCATTGCACTGTCCTGGGAGCTGACGGCGCGGCCGTCGACCAGGAGACCATCGGCAAGGCACTGTCCACAGCGAGCGACCAGGCCGAGGACCTGCTGCTGGTCTACTACGCCGGCCATGGGCTCCTCGACGACGACGGCCTTCTCTACCTGACGCTCAAGCACACGGACCCGAAGCAGCTCGAGTTCACCGCCGTGGACCTGAATCTCCTCAAGCGTCGGCTCGCCAGAGCAAAGGCACGCGCCCGGGTACTGATCCTCGACTGCTGCTTCTCCGGGCGGGCGATCGAAGCCATGGGCCCCTTGCCCAGCCTGGTCTCCGGCCAGCTTCCCGCCAGCGGCACCTACACCCTCACGTCAACGAGCGCGACCAGACCCTCGCACGCGCCGCCGAAGGATCGCAATACGGCTTTCACCGGGGCCCTGCTGGGGGCGCTTGGTGAACCAGAGCCGCTGCGCCTGGACGAGATCTACCAGCACGTGAAACACCAGCTGGACGATCGCGGCCTCACGGCTCCGCGATGCCGGGCCGTCGGCGACACCGGACGAATAGCTCTGGCACGAGGCGCCGTCCCCGTGCCGCCACTCCAGACACGCCCGCCTCGGCATCGGCGACCGGCAACGTTGCTGTGGGTGTCGGGAGCGGTAGGCACTGCCGTGACAGCGGCAGCCATCGGGATCCCGATGGCTCAACAAGCGGCGGACGAAGCGCGCGGAAAGGAGTCGACCCCGACCACCAGACCGACACCAAGCACTACCGCACCCACCCCCACGGTGCCCGGTACGAGCACGCCCACTTCTCGCCAGCGTTCTCCCGGCGGTTCATCGGCCTCCGACTCCCAGCAGCTCGAAGTCGCCGTACGCAGGACGAAGCACACCGCCGACGGCACCGTCACGATCGGCGTGACCAGCGCGGTCGGGCAGATCAACGACGCCGGCGGCACCACCATCTTCGGCAACGGGGGTGAAACGGGTGGCGGTGGCTCCGTGACCGCCGACGGGGCTCCCGGGAGCAGCACCGTCGGATTCGCCGACTTCTACGTCGAAACCCCCGTGCGGACCTGCAAGGCTCGGGGAGTGGCCATCGGCGAGTCCACGGTTGTGGCCGAGTCCTCGGGCGCGTCCGGCAAGTGGGCCAGGATCACGGTCGTGGCGGTGGAGAACGCCGTCTCCGACCCCGGCAACACCGCCGTGACCTTCCAGGTGACCCGAGGGAAAGGCGCTGTTCCCAAAGACACCGCCACTTGCGCGTGAAGGTCAACGGCTTACTTCGGGAGCGCGAGTTGGCGTCCGGCACAGGGCGGCGCAGCACCATGATCGCCCGCCATTACCCGCACTTCGGTATCCACTGCCTCCTGCCGCGGTATCGCAGGCTCGGCCGACTCCTGCCCGACACCTCCGTCAGGTCCATAAGCGCCAGCGGGAGAATGAGCAGCGCCGCCCCACCCAATGAGCAGCGGCAAGACGACTGCCACAGGTGTCGGGATTCCTGACCTGCGATACTGCTGCGTCATGGCGGCACGACGCGGCAAACCCAGTCTGTACATCTCGGTCGACATCGAGGCCGACGGGCCCATTCCGGGGCCGTACTCCCTGCTGAGCCTGGGCGCGGCCGTCGCCGGGGTGCAGGGGGACGACGGGTTCGTGCCGACCGTCCCCGAGCGGCGGACGTTCTACCGGGAACTGCGACCGATCAGCGAGGAGTTCGTGCCGGAGGCGCTGGCGGTGAGCGGACTGGACCGTGAGCGGCTGCGGCGGGAAGGACTCGATCCGGCGCTCGCGCTCGCCCAGTTCGGCCGCTGGGTGCGCGAGGTGAGCGCCGACGCGGGTGCCCAGCCGGTGATGTGCGGCTATCCGGCGTCGTACGACTGGACGTTCCTGTACTGGTATCTGATCCGATTCACCGGGGACAGCCCCTTCGGGCACTCCGGCTGCCTGGACATGAAGACGCTGTACGCCACGAAGGCCGGAGTGCCGCTGCGGGCGGTCGCCAAGCGCGCGATGCCGGCGGAACTGCTGCCACGGCGCCGTCACACCCATCACGCGCTGGACGACGCCGTGGAGCAGGCGGGAGCTGTTCGCCAACCTCATGGAGTGGCCGGGGCCCGGGTCGTCGCCCCGGTGATCTCCTCTCCGGCTTCCATGGGGTGGGTGACGTCCTGGGCGTCGCCGCCCTTGCCGAGGTGGTTGAAGACGAAGTTCAGCAGGACGGCGGCGACGCAGCCGGTGGAGATGCCGGAGTCCAGGACGATCTTCGCGGTCTCCGGGAAGGCGTGGTAGAACTCCGGCGCGGTGATCGGGATGATGCCGACGGCCAGCGAGACGGCGACGATCAGCACGTTGTTGTCCTTCTCCAGGCTCGCCCTCACCAGCGTCTGGATGCCGCTCGCGGCGACCGAGCCGAACAGGACGATGCCCGCGCCGCCGAGGACCGGGCGGGGCACGACGGCGATGAGCGAGGCGGCGACCGGGCACAGGCCCATCAGCACCAGGAAGCCGCCGCCGGCCGCGACCACGAAGCGGCTGCGGATCCTCGTCATCGCGACCAGGCCGATGTTCTGCGCGAAGGCGCTGCACATGAAGCCGTTGAACAGCGGGCTGATCGCGGAGCCGAGGGTGTCGGCGCGCAGACCGGCGGCGATGGTCTTCTCGTCGGCCGGGCGGCCGACGATCTCACCGAGGGCGAGCATGTCGGCGGTCGACTCGGTCATCGACACCACCATCACCACGCACAGCGAGAGGATCGCGGCGAGCTGGAACTGCGGGGCGCCGAAGTGGAACGGCGTCGGGAAGCCGACGATGTCCGCCTCCGCGACCGGGCTGAAGTCGGTCACGCCGAGCGGGATCGCGATCAGCGTGCCGATCACCAGGCCGAGCAGCACCGCGATCTGCTTGACGAAGCCGCGGGTGAAGCGGCGCAGCAGCAGCACGATCAGCAGGGTCGCGGCGGCCAGCCCCAGGTTGGTGCCGGAGCCGAAGTCGTCGGCGGTGGGGCTGGAACCCTGCGCCCAGCCGAAGGCGACCGGGAGCAGCGAGATGCCGATCAGGGTGATGACGGTGCCGGTGACGACCGGCGGGAAGAAGCGGACCGCCTTGCTGAAGAAGGGCGAGGCGAGGAAGCCGAGCAGACCGGCGACGATGACCGCGCCGAAGATGATCGGCAGCGCGTCGTTCTTGTCCTCCGTGGACGCGACGATCGCGGTCATGGGGGCGACACCGGCGAAGGTGACGCCGTTGACGAAGGGCAGGCGGGCACCGATCTTCCAGATGCCCAGGGTCTGCAGGAAGGTCGCGAGGCCGGCGGTGAACAGACACGCGCCGGTCAGGAACGTCAGTTCCGTGCCGGACAGGCCGATGGCCGCGCCGACGATCAGGGGCGGGGCGACGACGCCCGCGTACATGGCGGCCACGTGCTGGAGGCCGGTCGTCGCCATCTTCAGGGGCGGCAGTTTCTCGTCCACGGGATGGACGGCGGGGCGGTCGCCGGGGTCGTCGGCGCGCCCTTGGTCGGACATGGGCGGTACGGCATCGGGCTGAGCGGCCACGGCGGCTCCTCCGGTCGCGTTGCACGTCGTGCGACGTGGGTTTCAGGGAGGTGGTGCGGGTGTGGTCGTGCGGGACCGTTGGGGGGGTGGCGCTGGGGACGGGGTGCGGTGCTCGTGAGCGGTGCCTCGGTGGTGTCCGGCCGTTCCGGGGCGCGCGTCGGCGCGCGCCCCGGAGACGGCTGCCGTGGATCCCGCTCGGATCCACGGGTCCGGCCGGGAGCCGTCCCTCCCTGCCGGAGTCCTGGGTGCCGGTCGAACCGGTCAGCCTCGCGCGGCGATCCGCGCCAGGCGCTGGGCCTCCTCACGCGTGGACCGGGCGACGGCGTCCTCGTCGACGGCGACCAGCCGGCCGTGGTCGACGATCTGCCGGCCGTTCACGAAGGAGGCGGTCACCGGGGCGGCCGCGCCGAGGACGAGCGCGGTCACCGGGTCGGCGATGGAGGCGTGGGCGAGGGTGTCCATCCGCCACAGCACCACGTCGGCGAGCTTGCCCGGCTCCAGCGAGCCGATCTGCCCGGCCCGGCCGAGGACCTGTGCGCCGCCGTAGGTGCCCAGCCGCAGCGCCTGACGGGCGGTCAGGGCCGCCTCGCGGTGCGGGCCGAGGCGGTTGACCAGCAGCGCGTTGCGCAGCTCGGTGTGGAGTTCACCGGACTCGTTGGACGCGGTGCCGTCGACGCCGAGGCCGACCGGGACGCCCGCCCTCAGCAGGTCGGGGACGCGGGCGATGCCGGCCGCGAGACGCGCGTTGGACGACGGGCAGTGGGCGACACCGGTCCCGGTGCGGGCGAAGGCGGCGATGTCGGCGTCGGTCATGTGGACGCAGTGCGCCATCCACACGTCCTCGCCCAGCCAGCCCGTGGACTCGAAGTAGTCCGTCGGTCCCATGCCGAACAGCTCGTGGCAGAACCTCTCCTCCTCCACCGTCTCCGACCCGTGGGTGTGCAGGCGCACCCCGAGGCGGCGGGCCAGCTCGGCGCCCTGGCGCATCAGTTCGGTGGAGACGGAGAACGGCGAGCAGGGGGCGACGGCCACCTGGGTCATGGCGTCGAAGGAGGCGTCGTGGTGCTCCCTGACGGTCTGTTCGGTGGCGGCGAGCGCGTCCTCCAGCGTCTCGACGGCGAAGTCCGGGGGCAGCCCGCCGTCCTTCTCGCCGCGGTCCATCGACCCGCGGGCCAGGGTGAAGCGGACACCCGTCTCGGCGGCGGCCCGGATGACCGCGCCGGACAGGTCGCCCGCGCCCCTCGGGTACACGTAGTGGTGGTCCATGGCGGTGGTGACACCGCCGCGGGCCATCATGGCGAGCGATCCCTGGGCGGCGGCGTAGGTCATCCGCTCGTCGATCCGCGCCCAGACCGGGTACAGCGCGACCAGCCAGTCGAACAGGTTGTGGTCGGTGGCCAGGCCCCGGGTGATCCACTGGTAGCAGTGGTGGTGGGTGTTGACCAGACCGGGCGTGGCCAGATGGCCGCTCGCGTCGATCCGGCGCACCACGTTCTCCAGCCCCTCGGGGGCCCTGCCCGCGCCGACCGACTCGATCCGGTTGCCGGCGAGGACGAGGTGTCCGCAGGCGTACTCCGTGTCGTCCGCGTCCACGGTGGCGACCGCGCAGTTCTCGATGACGACGCGCTGGGCTGCCGATGGCGCCATGGTGCTTCCTTGTCTGTCGGTGGCGGCCCGTGAACGGTGGGGTGATCACGGGGTGGGTACGGCAGGACCCCAGGAGGACGCGAGTGCCGGGGTGACCCCGGTGGGGCGGGCCCCCGGTCCGGGCGGCGGGACCGGGGGCGCGCGTCCCGCGTCAGAGGTTGGTCATGTCGACCGGGATACGGGCCTCGCAGCCGTCCCGCAGGATGGTGGCCTCGATCAGGCCGTAGGGGCGGTCCGCGGCGAAGTAGACCTCGTTGTCGTTCTTCAGCCCGAACGGCTCCAGGTCCACGAGGAAGTGGTGCTTGTTCGGGAGGGAGAAGCGGACCTCGTCGATCTCGCTGCGGTTGTTGATGATCCGCGCGCCCATCTGGTACAGCGTCTGCTGCAGCGACAGGGAGTAGGTCTCGGCGAAGGCGTGGAGCATGTGCTTCCTGACCTGGTCGTAGGACTTCTCCCAGTTGGGCATCTTCTGCTCGTCGTCGGTCCAGTTGAACCGCCAGCGGCCGGAGACCTGGGTGGCCAGGATGCGGTCGTACGCCTCCTTGAGGGTGGTGTACTTGTCCTTGACGTAGCCCCAGAACTCGGAGTTCGTCGAGTTCATCACGACCAGGTCCTTCAGACCGGAGATGACCTCCCACTTCTCACCGTCGAAGGTGATCTGGGTGAGGCGGGTCTCCTGGCCCTTGCGGACGAAGGAGTGCTTGACCTCGTCGGCGCCGATGAACTTGCTGTTGGCGTCGGAGGTCTCGATGCGCTCCCAGGCGTACTCCTCGATCCGGATCCGCGCCCGGTGGATCGGCTCCTGGCTGGTGACGAAGTGCCGGGCGAGGTGGATGCCGAACTGCTCGGCGGACTCGATGCCGTACTCCTTGGCGAACGCGTACACCGTGTTCTTGGTGGTGTCGGTGGGCAGGCAGTTGGCGTTCGAGCCGGAGTAGTGGACGTCGTCCATGTCGCCGCTGAGGGCCACGGAGACGTTCAGGTCCTTGATGTGGTGGGTGGCGCCGTCCCGCGTGATCTTTACGACTCGGTTCTCGGCCTTGCCGTACTGGTTCTGTCCCAGGATCGTGGGCATTGTCTGCTAGCTCCCTCGGTAAACGGAGTAGCCGAACGGGTTGAGCAGCAGCGGCACGTGGTAGTGCTCGCCCGGCACGACGGCGAACGTGATCGCCACCTCCGGGAAGAACACCGCGGCACCGCTGTCCCGATTCGCGGGGGCGTCCTGCTGCGCATCGGCTTGCTTCTTCTCGAAATACGGTTCGACGGCGAAGTCGAGCCGCACGTGTGTCGTCCCTTCCGGCAGCGCCGGAAGGTCCTTGCACCGGCCGTCCGCGTCGGTCGCCGAGCCGCCGAGCGCCCGCCAGTTCGCCGCTCTCCCCCCGCGGGCGGAGAGGTGGACGGCGATGCCCTCGGCGGGGCGGCCGGCGCTGGTGTCCAGGACGTGGGTGGACACGGAGGCGGTGGTGCTGGTGCTCATGGTCAGGCGTCCTCTTCGACGAGTCGGGCCAGGCGGATACGGTTGATCTTGCCCAGCTCGGTGCGGACGATCTCCCGTTCCCGCTCCGGGGCGTTGCCGATCCGCTCCCTGACCGCGTCGCGCATCTGCTCGCCGGTCCGGCCGGTGGCGCAGATCAGGAAGACATGGCCGAACTTCTCCTGGTAGGCCAGGTTCAGTTCCAGCATCTCCGCCTTGAGGTCGTCGGAGGCGCCGGCCATGCCGCTCTGCTCGCGGGCGGAGGTGGGGTCGCCGGGCTTGGGCCGGCCGATGGGCGGGTGCCCGGCCATCGCCTCCGCCAGGTCCTCGGCGGTCAGGTCGGCCATCGCGGCGTCGCTGGCCGTGTACAGGTCCTCGGCCGAGGCGTAGGGGCGGGCCGCGAGCAGCCGGTTGGCCCATGCCGTGGAGGCACACGCCTCGTGGAGCGCGGCGAAGGCCGCGGCCTCCTCCAGAGCGTTGAACCGGGCCAGGCCCGGCGGCGTGGGAGTGGAAGTCACGGGAGCCTCCGTGGCCGTGTCGGCCTTCGTACGGTTCGTGCGTGCTGAACGGGCTGCGGATAGCTAACGCCCTCCGAAACAGCACGTCAACACTTTGTTGAAAATTCGGAGTAACAAAGAGGAGTGCCGCGGGAGGTGCCCCGAACGGGGAACGCCGCCGCCCCTGATCGGGACGACGGCGTTCGGGATGTCGCCGGGCCGGGGCGGGTTCGCGGGGGCCTCGGTGAGGTCCGCGGGGGCCTCGGTGAGGTCCGCGGGGGCCTCGGTGAGGTCCGCGGGGTCTCCGGTGAGGCTCGCGGGCCTCGGGAGGACGCCGCTAGCCCTGCTTCTCCCGGTTGAGGTAGTTGTAGACGGTGAAGCGGCTGACGCCGAGCGCGCTCGCGACGGTCTCCACGCCGTGCCGGACGGCGAACGCGCCGCGCGCCTCCAGGGTGCGGACGATCTCCTGCTTGGCCTTGCGGTCCAGGTCCGCCAGCGGCCTGCCGCGCTTGCGCTCCATCGCGGCGAGGATGTGATCGAGGGAGTCCGCGAGCTGCGGCAGCCGCACCGCGACCACGTCGGTGCCCTCCCAGGACAGCACGACGTCGTCGGGCCCGGCCTCGTCGGGCGGCATCATCTCGCCGCCCATCGCGTCGACCAGGGGCTTCACGGCCGTGATGAACGGCTCGTCGCCGGACCCGGTCACCGCTCGTCCTCCCCCACCACGTTGACCTGGAGCGAGACCCGGGTGGCGCCCGCCTCCAGGGTCCTGCGCAGCAGGGAGTCCACGGCGGTCAGGACCCGGTCCGCGGCCCCCTCCGCGGTGTTCCCGAACGGCCCGACATCCACCTCGTCCAGCTCGGCCCCCTCGATCACCTCACGCGCCACCACCGCGTGCGCGGGCGCTTCGTCCAGGTCGAAGGGCTCGGTCGTGAATTCCACTCGCAGTCGCACGCGCTCAACCTAACCCGCGGCACGACCGTTCGTGCAGCCCCGGGGGCCACGGACCCAGACGGGACCAAGAGCCGTACCGCTACCCGTCCACCGGTCGTACGGATGACGCGCCGGCGGACGGCAACTCCGCCTCCGGCTCTTGACAGGTCTCCCGGCCGACAGGCAGTCTTCCCCATGTCTTCCATTAAGCAGAAATCGAATTCCGCAATGCGAAAGAGCTAGCGGAACAGTAAGCCGGCAAGCCAGGAAGGGAGCGCGGCCCCGATGGGATTCGCAGACCAGCGCTTCAACGTCAACCTGTCGATCCTCTTCACGGAACTCCCGCTCCTGGAGCGCCCCGCGGCCGCCGCCGCGGCCGGCTTCTCCGCGGTCGAGCTGTGGTGGCCCTGGATCGACTCCCCCACCCCCGCGCAGTCCGAGCTGGACGCGCTGAAGAAGGCCATCGAGGACGCGGGCGTGCGGCTCACCGGCCTCAACTTCTACGCCGGGCAGCTCCCCGGCCCGGACCGCGGCGCCCTGTCGGTGCCCGGTGCGGAGTCGGAGAGGTTCCGCGCCAACGTCGACGTGGCCGCCGGCTTCGCCGCCTCCCTCGGCTGCGAGGCGCTGAACGCGCTCTACGGCAACCGCGTGGAGGGCGTCGACCCGGCCGAGCAGGACGCGCTGGCGCTGGAGAACCTGACGCTCGCCGCCCGCGCCGCCGACCGGATCGGCGCGATCCTGCTGATCGAGGCGCTGAACCAGCCCGAGTCGCCGCTCTACCCGCTGGTGAGCGCCCCGGCCGCGGTGGGGATCGTCGACAAGGTCAACGACGCGACGGGCCTCGGCAACGCCAGGTTCCTCATGGACCTCTACCACCTGTCCATGAACGGCGAGGACCTGCCGTCGGTGATCGAGCGGTACGCCGCGAAGACCGGGCACGTGCAGATCGCCGACAACCCGGGCCGCGGCGCCCCCGGCACCGGCACCCTGCCGCTGGAGGACCTGCTCGACCAGCTGCGGAAGGCCGGTTACGACGGCTGGGTCGGCCTGGAGTACAAGCCCGGCGACCGCCCGAGCGCCGAGGCCTTCGACTGGCTGCCCGCCGAGGCCCGCGCCGCCCGCTGACCCCCTCGCACCGAAAGAGGCACCCTCATGAGCAACAACCTCCCCGCTTCCTCCCAGCCGGCCCGCCCGGCGATCGCCTGGATCGGCCTCGGCATCATGGGCTCCCCCATGTCCGAGAACCTGATCAAGGCGGGCTACAGCGTCACCGGCTACACCCTGGAGCAGGAGAAGCTCGACCGTCTGGCCGCCGCGGGCGGCACCGCCGCCGGTTCGATCGCCGAGGCCGTGCGCGACGCCGACGTGGTCATCACGATGGTCCCCGCCTCCCCGCAGGTCGAGGCCATCGCCTACGGCCCCGACGGCATCCTGGAGAACGCCAAGCCGGGCGCGCTGCTGATCGACATGTCCTCGATCACCCCGCAGACCTCGGTGGACCTGGCGAAGAACGCCGGGGAGAAGGGCATCCGCGTCCTGGACGCCCCCGTCTCCGGCGGCGAGGCCGGCGCCATAGAGGCCGTGCTGTCCATCATGGTCGGCGGCGAGCAGGCCGACTTCGACGAGGCCAGGCCGATCCTCGAGGCGCTCGGCAAGACCATCGTGCTGTGCGGTCCGCACGGCTCCGGCCAGACCGTGAAGGCCGCCAACCAGCTCATCGTCGCGGTGAACATCCAGGCGTGCGCCGAGGCCGTGGTCTTCCTGGAGAAGTCGGGCGTGGACCTCAAGGCCGCGCTGGACGTCCTCAACGGCGGCCTCGCGGGCTCGACCGTGCTGACGCGCAAGAAGGACAACTTCCTGAACCGCGACTTCAAGCCGGGCTTCCGGATCGACCTGCACCACAAGGACATGGGCATCGTCACCGACGCCGCCCGCAACGTCGGCGCCGCGCTGCCGGTCGGCGCCGTGGTCGCCCAGCTGGTCGCCTCGCTGCGCGCCCAGGGCGACGGCGGCCTGGACCACTCGGCCCTGCTGCGGGCCGTCGAGCGCCTGTCGGGCGCCCAGGTCTGACCCACCGGACCCCGTCCGACCCCCAGACCCCGGGCGGCGCCGCCGCTGACACCTGTCCTGTCGCGCCCAGGCGGCGGCGCCGCCCGGAATCTATTTCAACAAACTGTTGACGCTCAGATCGGCCCACTTCTAGGCTCCACAAAGCGGAAACGGGTTTCCGCTGCCCCTCGTACGGAAGGTCCACGATGTCGAAGCGCGTGCTCACCACCGAGTCCGGCGCCCCGGTCGCCGACAACCAGAACTCCGCCTCCGCCGGCGTCGGCGGCCCTCTCCTGATCCAGGACCAGCAGCTGCTGGAGAAGCTGGCGCGCTTCAACCGGGAGCGCATTCCGGAGCGCGTCGTGCACGCCCGCGGTTCCGGCGCCTACGGCTACTTCGAGGTGACCGACGACGTCACCGGCTTCACCCACGCCGACTTCCTGGACACCATCGGCAAGCGCACCGAGGTGTTCGTGCGCTTCTCGACCGTGGCCGACTCGCTGGGCGGCGCCGACGCGGTGCGCGACCCCCGCGGCTTCGCGGTGAAGTTCTACACCGCCGAAGGCAACTACGACCTCGTCGGGAACAACACCCCGGTCTTCTTCATCAAGGACCCGATCAAGTTCCCGGACTTCATCCACTCGCAGAAGCGCGACCCGTTCACCGGCAAGCAGGAGCCGGACAACGTCTGGGACTTCTGGGCCCACTCCCCCGAGGCCACCCACCAGGTCACCTGGCTGATGGGCGACCGCGGCATCCCGGCGTCGTACCGCCACATGAACGGCTACGGCTCGCACACCTACCAGTGGACGAACGAGCGAGGCGAGGCCTTCTTCGTCAAGTACCACTTCAAGACGAACCAGGGCATCCGCTGCCTGTCCACCGAGCAGGCCCAGGAGATCGCGGGCAAGGACCCGAACTCCCACCAGACGGACCTGCTCCAGGCGATCGAGCGCGGGGTGAACCCGTCCTGGACCCTCTACGTGCAGATCATGCCCGCGGCGGAGGCGGCGGACTACCGCTTCAACCCGTTCGACCTGACCAAGGTGTGGCCGCACCGGGACTACCCGCTGCAGCGCGTCGGCCGCCTGGTGCTGGACCGCAACCCGGACAACGTGTTCGCCGAGGTCGAGCAGGCCGCGTTCTCCCCGAACAACTTCGTGCCCGGCATCGGCCCCTCCCCGGACAAGATGCTCCAGGGCCGCCTGTTCGCCTACGCCGACGCCCAGCGCTACCGCCTCGGCGTCAACCACACCCTGCTCCCGGTCAACGCCCCGAAGGCGACCGAGGCGCACAACTACGGCCGCGACGGCTTCATGGCCCTCAACAACCAGGGCCGCCACGCCAAGAACTACGAGCCCAACTCCTACGACGGCCCCGTCGAGACCGGCCGCCCGCTGTCGGCGCCGCTCGCCGTGTCCGGTCACACCGGCACCCACGAGGCCCCGCAGCACACCAAGGACGACGACTTCTTCCAGGCGGGCGAGCTGTACCGCCTGATGAGCGAGGAGGAGAAGTCCCGGCTCGTCGCCAACATCGCCGGCGGCCTGTCCCAGGTCTCCCGCGACGACGTCATCGACAAGAACCTGGCCCACTTCCACGCCGCCGACCCGGAGTACGGCAAGCGCGTGGAGGAGGCGGTCCGCGCCCTGCGCGAGGACTGAGCCACCACGACTCCCTGACCGCGCCCGGCCGCCGGACGGCCCGGATGAGGGGTGGTCGCCCGACCCGGGCGGGCGCGGACAGGGTGCGGACCGCGGCGGCAGTGCGAGCCAGTGCGGTGGTGAAGGACCGCGGCGCTCTTCTCGACCTGAGGGAAGGGCGCTGCCGGTCCGTCGCATCCGCCGCGGTCCCAGCTCCATCCCGGACGGGCGCCGGGTGCGGACGGTCCCGCACCCGGCGCTTTCCCGTGCCCGCTCCGGCGTGCGGATCGCGTCCGCCCGCAGCAGCCTGAAGGCATGGCACACGCATCGCACCACCCGCACGTCGTGGTCCATCCGCCCGCCCTGGACGGCTCCCGCCGGGTCACCGAGGGCGACGAGACGCTGGGCATCGCCACGCACGCCGACGACGTGGGCGAGATCCTGCGGCTGGCCGATCTGTACGTCACCGATGTGGCGGAGAGCGACCTCATCGAATGGCAGGGCGGCGGCCCCGACGAATGGCCGGGGCTGTCGGAGCGCCACGACGGCTGAACAGCCGTACCGCAGCGGTCGTACCGCCGCTACGACACCCTCAAATGAACCTCTGAACCCGTCTCCGGGAGGCGTAACCGTCACCCGGAGGCGGGCACAGTGCTGTCACGGGGCCCGCCGGCACGGGGGCGGCGGGCCCCGGCACGGGGGTGAGAGTGATGAGCGACGGTACGGCGGCCCTGGCACCGCACGAGATCGCGCTGCTGCGCGGCGGCCCGCGCGCCGCCGTCACCGTCGCTCTGGTGGCGCTCCATCTGCGGCGCCTGGCCGAACCCGGCCGGCCCGGCACCGTCCGCGCGGTGCCGCGGGACGCCGCGACCGCCGAACTCACCTCTTCCTTCGAGGACTTGATCTACGGCGCCCTGCTGGACCGCCCGCTGCGCCCGCGGCGGATCGTGCGCCACCCGGACGTACGGCTGGCCGTCGCCCTGGTCCGTGTCCCGCTCGCCGAGGCCGGCCTGCTGCGGTGGCCGTTCCTCGGCCCCACGCGGGCCGCCCGGCGCGAGGTGGCGGCCCTGCGGGCCCGGCACCGGCTGCCGGTACGGCGCCACGGCCTCACCGACCACGACAAGCTGCTGGCCGTCGCCCTGCACGGCGAGGCCGCCCTGAAGGCGCTCGTGCCGCGGTTCGCCTACCGGACGGGGCTGCTGCCCCGGGTCGAGGTGACGGACGTACGCGGCACCGGTCCTTCCTGGGGCTACGGCGGCGCGGCGTCCTTCTGCGGCGGCGGGGACGGCGGCGGCTCCGACTGACCGGGCGCGGGCCGGCGGGGGGGTGTGCAGGGCGTGCGGGCATGCCGGGCGTGCCGGGCGTGTTGGGGGGGCCGGGCGTGTGAGGGGGGCGGGCGTGTGTGGGGGGCGGACACGCCGAAGGGCGGCCCACCCCCCGGATGAGCCGCCCTTGCCGCGTGGGTCCTGTGCCGCGCGGGTCCTACACCTTCAGCGTCTGGATCGACGTCGGGGCGTGCCCCGGTTCGGTCGCGATCTCCTCGAACTCGGTGACGTTGCCGATGTCGTTGGTCGTGGACATCGAGATGTTGGTGACCCGCTCCAGGATCGCCTCGACGACGACCGGCACCCGGTACTCGGCGGCCAGCTTCTTCGCCTGCTCCAGGGCGGCGCCGAGTTCGTTGGGGTCGGTCACCCGGATCGCCTTGCAGCCCAGGCCCTCGGCGACCTTGACGTGGTCGACGCCGTACACGCCCAGCTCGGGCGAGTTGATGTTCTCGAACTCCAGCTTGACCTGGAAGTCGATGTCGAACGCCCGCTGCGCCTGACGGATCAGGCCGAGGTACGAGTTGTTGACCAGGACGTGGACGTACGGGATCTTGTGCTGCGCGCCGACCGCCAGTTCCTCGATCATGAACTGGAAGTCGTAGTCGCCGGAGAGGGCGACGACCTGGGCCTGCGGGTCGGCCTTGGCGACGCCGAGCGCGGCCGGGACGGTCCAGCCGAGCGGGCCGGCCTGGCCGCAGTTGATCCAGTGGCGGGGCCGGTAGACGTGCAGCATCTGCGCGCCGGCGATCTGCGAGAGGCCGATGGTGGAGACGTACCGGGTCTCCGGGCCGAAGGCCTTGTTCATCTCCTCGTAGACGCGCTGCGGCTTGATCGGGATGTCGTCGAAGTGGGTGCGGCGCAGCAGGGTCGCCTTCTTCTCCTGCGCCGAGGCGGCCCAGGCGGAGCGGTCGGGGAGCTTGCCCTCGGCCTTCAGCTCCCTGGCGACCTCGACGAACAGTTCCAGGGCGGCCTTCGCGTCGGAGGCGATGCCGTAGTCCGGGGCGAAGATCTTGCCGATCTGGGTGGGCTCGACGTCGACGTGCACGAACGTGCGGCCGGCGGTGTAGACGTCCAGCCTGCCGGTGTGGCGGTTGGCCCAGCGGTTGCCGATGCCGAGGACGAAGTCGGACTCCAGGAAGGTCGCGTTGCCGTAGCGGTGCGAGGTCTGCAGGCCCACCATGCCGGCGTTCAGCTCGTGGTCGTCGGGGAGGACGCCCCAGCCCATCAGGGTGGGCACGACCGGGGTGCCGGTCAGTTCGGCGAACTCGACCAGCAGGTCGGCCGCGTCGGCGTTGATGACACCGCCGCCGGCGACGATCAGCGGGCGCTCGGCGGCGTTGAGCATGCCGATCGCCTTCTCGATCTGGGCGCGGGACGCGGCGGGCTTGTACACCGGCAGCGGCTCGTAGGTGTCGACGTCGAACTCGATCTCGGTGAGCTGGACGTCGATCGGCAGGTCGATGAGGACCGGGCCGGGGCGGCCGGAGCGCATCAGGTGGAAGGCCTGCTGGAAGACGCCGGGGACCTGCGCGGCCTCCAGGACGGTCACCGCCATCTTGGTGACCGGCTTGGCGATCGAGGCGATGTCGACGGCCTGGAAGTCCTCCTTGTGGATCACCGCGGTCGGGGCCTGGCCGGTGATGCACAGGATCGGGACGGAGTCACCGGTCGCCGAGTACAGACCGGTGATCATGTCGGTGCCGGCCGGGCCCGACGTGCCGATGCAGACACCGATGTTGCCGGGGTGCGTACGGGTGTAGCCCTCCGCCATGTGGGAGGCGCCCTCGACATGGCGGGCGAGGGTGTGCGTGATGCCACCGGAGGCCTTGAGTGCCGCGTAGAAGGGGTTGATCGCCGCGCCGGGCACACCGAACGCGTCGGTGACACCCTCGCGCTTGAGGATCTCGACTGCCGCGCGGGCAGCGGTCATACGAGCCATGGGAACTCCTGCTTCGGCTGTCGGATACGCACTCCCGTCGCGCCCCCGCGGTGAGCACCTTCCGGATGTCCGGTCGCTGTGTTTCGCGTTTCCGCGCTCCACATCTTCCGTATTACGGAAACTAACTTCTACTATCTGGAAGCAATGTAGGGGGGTGGGCGAAAACCGTCAAGAGACGTCCCGACCGACGGACAGGCGGGGGCCCGCCGGAGCACGATGGGGGCATGTCCGAAAGCGTGTCGGTGCGCTGCCCGGTCTGCCGGCGCGCCCATCTGTTCGCCGCGCAGTGCTATCCGTGCGCGTGCGGGGCGCCCGTCGCGCCCCCGCTCGATCCGGGCGCCGCGGCCGCGCCCGTCACCCAGCGCTCCTGGGACGAGGAGTGGGTGACCGTGCGCTGCGCCGTCTGCGACCGCCCCGCCCAGTGGCCGCGTCCCGAGCTGGGCTGCCCCTGCGGCACGGTGCTGCGCATACCGGTGGCGGGCGTCGACGACGCCGCGCCCGCGTCGCCCGCGGAGCCGGCGCGCCCCGCCTTCCAGCCGGTCACCATCCGCACCGCCCGCGACGCGGTCACCGCCGCCGCCCTGTATCTGCGCTGGCTCGGGCACCGGGACGTGCGCCGCGCGGAGCTGCGCGCGCCGTCCGGTGTCGCGCTCGCCGCGTCCGGCCTGCTGGCCCAGGTGGACCCCACGGTGCGCCCGGCGGAGCCCCGGGACGTGGAGTGCCTGTGGCTGGCCGCGATGACGGAGTCGGCGGCCTGCGTCTACTTCACCCTCGCCGGCTACACCGACGAGGCCCGCGCCCGCGCCGACTGCTTGGGGGTGCCGCTGTTCGTGCTCGATCTGACGGGCACCCCGCAGCCGGTCAACGACCACGCCGACGCGCTCACCGCCTGAAGCCCCTGGCTCGCGGGAGCGAGCGCACACACGACGGCGCCGGCCCCCGCGGGTGCGGGAGCCGGCGCCGCCGTCATCGGATGGTGCGCAGTGTCGCCGGTCGTGCGGGCGTTACGGGTTGACGCAGGTGACCGAGCCGACCGGCAGGTTGTTCCCGGTCGAGGTGGCCGTGAAGCCGAAGGTCACCGTGCCGTCCGGCGGGATGGTCCGGTTGTGGTCGACGTTCCTGACCGTCACCGTGCCGTCCGAGCCGGTGCTCAGCGCGCCGTTCCAGACCTGGGTGATCTTGGTTCCGGCGCCCGGCTCCCAGCGCACGGCCCAGCCGTCACGCGCGGTGGTGTTGTGGTTCATCACCTCGACGGACCCCTGGAAGCCGCCGCCCCAGTAGTTCGTCACCTTGTACAGGGCCATGCAGCCGCTGTGCGGGTCGGTCGGGGTGGGCGTCGGGGTCGGCGTCGGCGTGGGGGTCGGCGTCGGGGTCGGGGAGCTGCCCGAGCCGCGGATGCCGGTCACCTCGCCGTTGCCGCCGTCGAAGACGATGTCGGAGCAGGAGAAGAAGTTCTCCTGGCTGTCCGAACGCACCCACTGGATGAACATGATCGCGTCACCGGAGCGGCCCGAGGGCAGCTTCAGGTCCCAGTAGTAGTGACCGGACTCGCTGCCCACCGAACCCGACTGCGGCGGGTTGGTGACCGTCTGGATCAGCTCCAGGTCGCTCCAGCCCAGCGGCTTGGTGGGCGAGTAGCCGGGCTTGGAGACGTACACCCGGAAGCTGCCCGGGTGGTGCGCCCAGTTGCTGTGCTTGACGCGGATCGTCGCCCCGGAGGTCAGGTGCGTCCGGGGCCAGTCCGCGCGGGCGGCGTTGTAGCCGGTGAAGTTGTACGGGGAGCGGTCACCGGCGCTGCAGATCTTGCCGTCCGGGACGTATCCCGCGCCGCGTCCGCCCGCGTTGGAGTCGAGCACCGCGAACCAGTTGTACAGCGCGGTCGCGCCGCTCTCGGCGAGCGCGGCCTTGCACGCGGGGTTCGTCGGGTCGAGCGCGCCGGTGCCGGTCTTGGCGTCCAGGTAGCAGAGGTAGGTCCGCGATCCGGGCATCATCGTCACACCGTGCGCCTGCGCGCTGCCCTGGCCGATCAATGCCAGGCCGAGCCCGCTGAGCAGGGTGGCCAGCACCGCCAGTAAGGACAGTGGTCGTCTCTTGCTTGTCGCCATCGTGTCTCCTGTGATGGTGGTGGGGTTGTGTGGGTCTCCTCGGGGGTTCGGGGCCGGTCAGGAGGCCGGCGGGGTGCCCCACGCCAGGGCGCCGCTCAGGTAGGCGGGGATCTTCGGAGCGTCGGCGTAGGAGGTGGCGGTCGTACGGCTGTAGTCGCCCGTCTCGTCGAACGCGGACCAGTCGGACTTGGCCAGGCGCAGCTGGAGGTCGCCGGTGTCCTTGCCGGCGGCGAGGGTGCCGCTCTTGAAGCCGACCTCCAGGTAGGCGTCCGCGCCCGCGACCGGGGTGCTCAGCGGCACCACCCGCAGCGAGAGGCTGGAGCAGCCGACGGCCGCGTAGTCGCAGAAGGCGTTCACGGTGGACGAGCCGCCGTCACGGGTGAAGTAGTAGCGGGCGGTGACCTTGGTGAGGTCTACGGGGGCGCTGCCGGTGTTGGCGATCCGCAGGCCGGGGCGGATGCCGTTGTCGGTGGCCGAGGCGTCGTTGTTCTTGTAGGTGACCTTGAGGCCGCCGGCCGGGTCGGGGCCGCCGCCGCCCGCCTCGGTGGTGACGCTCAGCGCGGTCGAGGCCGCGGAGACGTTGCCGGCGGCGTCCCGGGCGCGCACGGTGTAGCTGTACGCCGTGGCGGCGCTCAGCCCGGTGTCGGTGAAGGTGGTCCCGGTGACCGGGGACGCGCTGAGCTTGGTCCCGTCGCGGTAGACGTCGTAGCCGGTGACGCCCACGTTGTCGGTGGCCGCCGTCCAGGCCAGGGAGACGCTGGACGCGGTCTTGGCGGTGGCCCGCAGGTTGGTCGGCGCGGTCGGGGCGGTGGTGTCGACCGGGTCGGGTTCACCGCCGCCGTCGGTGGGCACGGCCGGGTAGGCGTTGCGTACGAGCATCGAGAACTGGTCGTGGAACCAGTGGCCGGCGAGCGGCGCGTCCGGCATCGCGCCGGTCGGGTTGCCGCCCGCGTTGGGCGCCGTGTAGTCCGGGTTGCACATCGGGTCCGGACGCTTGCCCTCGTCGTTCGGGATGTCCTTGCTGGCGCCGTCCGACTCCCCCGGCGGCTTGATCCACAGGAACGCGTCGAGGTGCGAGTCCGGGTAGCCGGCGGGCGAGGCCTGCGGGGGCTGGCCGAGTCCCGCGCCGTTCACGTTGCACCACAGGCCGCGGTGGGCGCGGCGGTCCACCTTGGACTGGCTGACGTAGGTGTCGAGGACCGTGCTGGTGGACTCGGCGGTCGGCCGCCCGGCGCCGCCCCAGCCGTTGCGGGAGGTGTCGACGACCATGCCGGTGGAGGCGGGCCAGCCCTGGGAGACCAGCGCGGCGTGCACCGCCTTGGTGAAGTCCGACTCGTCGAAGTTCGCGTTCCACTCGTAGTACTTGCCGGACCGGATCTGGTTGCCGCCGACCGTCTTGTTCGGGTCGGGCAGGAACGGCTCGGTGAGCGGCGTGTAGTTGGAGACGTTGGTGATCAGCCCGTCCACGCTGCGCAGGCCGTCCGTGGTGCCCCTGACGACGTCCGTGTACAGCTGGGTGGTCTGGAGGAGGTTGTTGTCCCAGCCGAGCCAGCCCGAGTGGGCGAAGTCCATGTAGGTGTACACGTTCGGGATGGCGTGCAGCTTGTTCAGGGCGTACCGGATGGCGTCGACCTGGATGCCGCTGCTCTTGGCCTGGGCGCACTCGGGGTCGGAGAGGTTGGTGACCAGGTTGGGCAGACCGTCCGGCTCGATGACCGTGGTGATGCGGATGTCCTGGTACTTCGGGTCGGCGAAGACCTTGGCGATCTCGTCGATGTACTCGCTCTTGTAGCGCGCCAGACCCGCGGCGGTGAGGGGAAGTTCACCGTTGGACGCGAGCGCGGCGCAGTCGCGGCCCGGCAGGTCGTACACGACGAAGGTGGCGACGAGCGGCTGGCCGGGCTTCTTCTGCGCGAGCGCCAGGTCGAGGTGGTCGGCGAGGCTCTTGCGGCCCGCGTTGGCGTCGCCGCCGTGGATGGCGGCGATCCGGTCCAGCCAGACGGCCGTCGGATAGCTCTTGACCTTCTCCATCTTGGCCTTGAGCGTGGCGTCGGTGGTCTTGGCGATGGACCCGTCGACGAGGCGGGCGTAGTCCGGGTTGACGTAGAACGAGGCGCCGGCGAACGGGTTGTCGACGTGTGCCTCGGCGGCGGACGCAGGGGGCGCGGAGATCTGGGCCGCGGCCCCCAGCAGCAGGGTGCTCAGCGCGGTGGCCAGCGCCGCCGCCCGCTTGCGGTGCGGTCGGCGCGGGCGGTCGCCCCTGCGCCTGGTCCGGTCTGTCATGTGCTCTCCTCGAATGCGGGGGTGCGGGCGGACGGGGTGGGGACGTCCGCGGGATCGGCCGGTGGGGAGAACCGTGGGTCCGGCTCAGGCGGGTGTGCAGCGCGGGACGGGGGTGCCCGCGGTGCCGCTCGCCGTGTAGCCGAACGAGGTGGTGGCGCCGGCGGCGAGGGTGCCGTTGGAGCCGGTGTTGCGGACCGTGATCCGGCCGTTGGCGACCGTGTGCGTGCCGTTCCAGAGGCTGCTGACGGTGGCGCCGGCCAGGTCCCAGTCGACCGTCCAGCCCGTGATCGGGCCGGTGCCGGTGTTCTTGACGGTGACCTCCGCCTGGTGGCCGCCGGGCCAGGAGTTGACCAGCTTGTGGGTGGCGGTGCAGGCCTTGGCCGGGGTCGGGTCGGGGTCGGGCTCCGGATCGGGGTCGGGGTTCGTGCCGTAGGTCAGGCCGTGCCCGTAGGGGAAGAGCGGGCTCTTGCCGTCGCCGTCGTTGATGGGCTGCTGGGAGGCGCTGCGCATCCAGGTCATGGGCAGCTTGCCGGTGGGCGCGTGGTCGCCGAAGAGCACGTCCGCCACGCCGCCGCCCTCGGTGCCGGGCAGCCAGGCCGCCAGCAGGGCCTTCCAGTCGGGCAGTTGGGCCGCGATGTCCAGCGGGCGGCCGGAGACCAGCACCACCACGACGGGCACCCCGCTCGCCTTCAGCCGGGCCAGGGTCTGCAGGTCCTCCTGGTCGAGGCCCATGCCGTCGGGCCGGTCGCCGCGCATCTCCGCGTACGGGGTCTCCCCGACGACGGCCACGGCGGCGGTGTAGCTGCCGTCGATGCCGTTGCCGTAGCGGTCGTAGGTGACCCTGGACGGGTCGGTGACCGCGGAGCGGATGCCCTGCAGGACGGTGGTGCCCTCGGTGACGGGGCCGCTGCGGCCCTGCCAGCCCAGGGTCCAGCCGCCGCTCTGGTTGCCGATGTCGTCGGCGGACTTCCCGGCGACGAACAGCTTGCCCGTCTTCGGCAGCGGCAGGAAGTCGCCGTCGTTCTTCAGCAGCGTCTGCGAGGCGCGCACCGCCTGCCGGGCGAGGGTGCGGTGGGCGGCCGAGCCGACCGTGGAGGTGTACGAGCGGTCGGTCAACGGCCGCTCGAACAGGCCCAGTTGGAACTTCTTGGTCAGGATGCGCCGGTTGGCGTCGTCGATCCGGGCCTGGGGGATCCGGCCCGCGGTGACCTCGCCGCGCAGCAGGCTCAGGAACTTCTTGTAGTCGTGCGGGACCATCACCATGTCGACGCCCGCGTTGACGGCGGTGGCGATCTCGGCGCCGGTGAACCCGCTCTGCCCGTCGAGCTGGTCGACGGCGGCCCAGTCGGAGACGACGAACCCGGTGAAGGCCAGCTCGCCCTTGAGGACGTCGGTGACCAGGTACTTGTGGGCGTGCGAGCGCACCCCGTTCCAGCTGCTGTAGGAGAGCATCACCGAGCCCACGCCGCGCTTGACCGCCTCCTTGAACGGCGGCAGGTGGATCGCGCGCAGCTCGGCCTCGGTGAGCTGGGTGTTGCCCTGGTCGACGCCGCCGGTGGTGCCGCCGTCGCCGAGGTAGTGCTTGGCGGTGGCGAGCACGGAGGCCGGGTCGCCGCCCAGGGTGGTGCCCTGGAGGCCGGTGATGAACGACGTCATGGCGGTGGGCAGTTCGGGTGTCTCGCCGAACGACTCGTAGGTGCGGCCCCAGCGGTCGTTGCGGGCCACGCACAGGCAGGGGGCGAACGACCAGTCGATGCCGGTGCCGGCCACCTCCTCGGCGACCGCGCGCCCGATCCGCTGCACGAGCGCGGGATCGCGGGTGGCGCCGAGGCCGATGTTGTGCGGGAAGATCGTGGCGCCCCGCACCGCGTTGTGGCCGTGCACCGCGTCGATGCCGTAGATGACCGGGATGGACAGCGGCGTGGTCAGGGCGGTGCGCTGGAGGGAGTCGTAGGTGTCGGCCCAGGTCTGCGCGTTGTTGGGGCTGACCGTGGAGTCGCCGCCGGAGAGCACCGAGCCGATGCGGTAGGTGGCGAGGTCGGACTGCGGGACGAGCGCGTCCTTCTCGATCTGGGTCATCTGGCCGAGCTTGTCGTCCAGCGTCATCCGGCCCAGCAGGTCGTCCACCCGCTGCGGCACGGGCAGCGACGGGTCCTGGTACGGCAGGGCGGCGGCGGAGGCGGCGTCCCGCTCGGGCGGGGCGGCGGCGGTCAGCCCGGTCACGGCGAGCGCGGCGGCGCACAGCGCGGCGACGAGGGCGGGGCGGCGCGCGGGGCGGCCGGGGCGCGCCGGGCCGGCGGAGCGGGAAGGGGGTGCGGGCGGGAGCGGGGTCATGGCGGGGCTGGCCTTTCCGGGTGCGGGCCGGAGGGGCGGGGTGGAACGCTCCGGGGTCCGCCCTGTCGGCGCAGGGCGGAGCCCGGAGCGGGTCGGTGGGCCGCCGGTCAGGCGACGGAGCAGGTGGCGCCGTTCAGGGTGAACGCGGACGGCTCGGCGAAGGTACCGCTGTAGGTGCCCTGGAACCCGAAGGTCTGGCTGGCACCCGCCGCGAGCCGCGCGTTGTGCGCGACGGGGGTCGCCGTCACGGCGCCCGTCGACCCGGACAGGGTCGCGTTCCAGGCGCTGGTGACCCGCTGGCCCGACGGCAGCGTGAAGCCCAGCTTCCAGTTGTCGACGGCGGTGGCGCCGGTGTTCTTCACGGTCACGTTGGCCGTGAAGCCGCCCTGCCAGACGTTGGTGTCGTACGCCACCTGGCAGCTCGCCGCCGGGTCGCCCGGGTCACCGGGGCCGCCGCCGCCGAGGTTCACGGTGGAGGAGAAGGAGTTCACCGCGAGCCCGGCGCCGTTCTGCCACGGCTCGAACCCGGCCTGGACGCTGGTCAGGTACCAGTTGTTCTGCGCCAGGCCCCGGGCGACGGCCTGGTCGACGAAGTCCATGACGTCGAAGCTCCAGCTGCTGATCGCGGACGGCGCGACGAAGGAGATCACGTCGTTGGACCCGTTGCTGCCGGTCCACACCTCCCAGCTGCGCCCGCCGACGGTGGCGGTGGCCACACGGGAGCCGATCGGCTGGATGGATCCGACCCGGTTGAACCAGATCATGATCTCGGTCCGGTTGACGCCGTCGGTGCGGGGCGTCGGGTCCAGCCAGATGTCGTACGAGGCGTTGTAGACGGCGCCCGAGACGTAGCCGTACGAGATGCTGCTCGGCGCGCTGGAGATGGAGCTGACCTGCGCGGGGAGGTTGGTCCCGGGCGAGCAGTTCGTGTAGTGGCAGCCGTTGAAGATCGACGGGTACGACTTGGGGGCGCCGTTGGTCGGCACCGAACCGTCGGCTTGGGTGAGCCGGAAGCCGGTGTCGGTCGCGGTGACGCACTGGGTGGCGCTGGTGCCCCAGCGGTTGTTCTGGACGACGTAGCGGCCCTGGATCACGGTCGAGCCGTACTGCTCGCAGATCAGCGTGTCCGCCTGGGCGGGCGCGCTGCCGACGAGCAGGGCCGCGAGGGTGGTCAGAGCGGTGAGGAGCGCGCCGAACAGGGCGCGGGCGGTGCGGAGGCGGAGCGGTGACGATCGCATGCGGGGCCTTCCTCCGAGGGAACCGGATGACGACAGGGGGTGCTGTGCGGGTTCGGGTGTCGGGAGCGCTCCCATCTCCCCACTGATGGGAGCGCTCCCACCCCACCGGTTTCGGTCGCGACTGTAGGAGTCAGCCCATGTCCCTGACAACCCTGTGAACACGAATCCGTCGAATGGATTTCGAAGTCGCAGGTCAGCGGGGTGGGCCCGGCTCACCCGATCAACGGGTAAGCCGGACAAGGGGATTGGGAGCGCTCCCGAAAAGTTGCGGGAGCGCTCGGGACATCAGCTGTCGCAGGTACGGCCGTTGAGGGTGAACCCGGTGGGCGTGCCCGCCGGTGCCCCGCTCGCCTGGAAGCCGAAGCTCGCCGTACCGCCCGCGGGCAGGGCGGCGTTGTGCCCGGCATGGGAGGCGGTGACGTCGGCTTCGGACTGGGTGAGCGTGGCGTTCCAGGCGTTGGTGACCTTCTCGGCGCCCTTGAAGGAGAAGCCGAGTTTCCAGCCGTTCACGGCCGTCGTCCCGGTGTTGCGCACCCGCACCTCGGCGGTGAACCCGCCGTTCCAGGAGGAGCCGACGGCGTAGGTGACGGCGCAGCCTTCGGCGGGCGTGGGAGTGGGGGTCGGGGTGGGCGTGGGGGTCGGGGTCGGCGTGGGGGTGGGGGTCGGCTCCGGATCGGGGGTGCTTCCGTCCGAAGCCGGCGGGGTGCCCCACTGCCGCTGGGCGCCCTCCAGCAGGACGATGTTCGGGGCGTCGACCGGGGTGCTGCCCGGGGTGGTGGCGATCCGCTGGTACGACCAGTCGTTGCCGGGGCTCCAGGCGCCGGAGGAACTGATCCGGAACTGCACCTCCTTGCGGTACGCGGACTGGCCGGCCGGGGCGATGACGGTGCCGGAGCAGTCCACCGTGACGTAGTAGACGTCGCCCGCGTGACGGGTGGGCCCGGAGGCCGGTCCGCACTGGTTGTAGTTGGTGGTGACGCTGATCTGGCTCGGCTGGACGCCCGGCTCCAGGGTGAAGTAGTAGCGCAGGGAGCTGTCGGTGAGCGCGCGGGCGGGCCAGGCGGACTTGTTGACGAGATAGGCCTTGATCTCGGTGAAGTTGGCGCCGGAGGCGTTGACGGAGGCCTGCACGGACATCTCCGGGCCGTCGGGTGTCTCGGGCTTGGGGAAGTTGCTCAGCGGGGCGCCGCCGTACTCGGCGTGGAGACGGGCGAGCGCCCCGGTGAAGGCGGCGTTGTAGTCGGTGGCGACCTCGTTGTTGACGTAGTTCTGCCGGTCGTCGGTGTAGGCGTCGTCCGCTGCGCTGGGCCCGCCGACGAGGGCGCCGTACAGCACGTGCCGGCTGTCGGCGGGATGGGTGATCTGGTCGGACCAGGACCCGTGCGCCGTACGGTGATGGGGCTTGGTCGGCGGATTGGCCCCGAACCCGACGACGTAGCTCGCCTTCCGCGGATTGTCACCGAGGGCGTAGTCGATCTGCCGGACGGCGAAGTCGTGGTAGCGGGCCTTGCGGGTGGGGTCGCCGGTGAGCCAGTCGGAGTAGACGAGCGCGGCGAACGCGGTGTTGGCGGCGTAGCGCAGGGAGCCCCAGCTGTCGAGGACGGCCTGTCCGCCGGGCGAGTAGCGCACCCGGCTGCCGTTCACGCCGACGGTCCACCAGTCCAGCCAGCGGTTGGCGTCGTCGATGTACTTCTGCTTGCCGGTGAGCTGGGCGAGCAGGACGTAGGCGCCGTAGGAGCTGTCGTCCCAGGAGAGGGTCCAGCGGTAGGAGCGGGTGGAGGTCTGGGGCTCGGTGGAGAGGTTGTCGTAGTAGCTCTCGGCCTTGGCGAGGTAGGCGGGATCGCCGGTGGCCTTGTGCAGCCAGATCGCTCCCCACACCAGCTCGTCGCGGTATCCGCTCCAGGAGTTGTAGTAGCTCTGGGCGTCGGTGATGCAGTCGCTGTACTTGCCGCGGTAGGTGTCGGCGAAGGAGTAGAGCTGCTTGGCGTGGGTGAGCAGTTTGTCGGCGTAGGCGGCGTCGCTGTCCTTGAAGACCATCGACGAGGCCGCCATGGCGGCGGCGGTCTGCCCGGCGAGGTCGGAGCCCGGGCAGGAGGCGTCGACCTTGAACGCGGGCCGCTCCATGGGCATCACCTCGGCGGGCCCCCACCAGGCGTGGTCCTTGCCGCCGTGCCCGACCTGCCCGTAGAGCACGTTGGGCGAGGGATGGGCCTTGACGAAGTAGTCGTTGACGAACCGGAGGTTGTTCTTCAGGTGGCCCCACTGACCGGCATCGGTGTAGGCGGCGCGCTCCTCCAGGCCGCCCCACGCGAGCACGGTCGCCGAATACGCCATCGGCAGGCCGAACTTGACGTGGTCCCCGGCGTCGTACCACCCGCCGGTCAGATCGAGGCCGACGTCCTTGCCGTCGCCCAGCGCCGAGTCGCCGCGCCAGCCGACCCGGTTCCAGTCCGGGATCTTCCCGGACTGCTGGGCCTCGTAGAACAGCAGGGACTTCTGCAGGGCCTCGCCGTAATTGAACGCGGGCGCGGCGGCGGAGGGGCCGGCGGCGGCGAGCGGCAGCAGCAGCCCGGCGGTGAGGGCGGCGGCGAGGGCGAGGGGGCCGGCGGGGCTCGTGGTGCGGGCGGTGTGGGGGGTGCGGGGGGTGGTGGTGCCGGTGGCGCCGGGGCCGGTGGTGCCGGGGCGTCTGCGGCGGCCGAACAGGGTGAGTGGGTGCGGGCGCAACGGATCGTCCTTTCCGTACGGGGTGCGCGGGAGGATGGATCTGGGTCGTGCCGTACCGGGGAAGCGGCCCCTCGGGGCGTCGCGCGAGGGCGGCGCGAGGCGTGGTGGAAGCCCGGCGCCGGCTCGCGTCCGCGGGGAGGCGAGGCGGGAACAGACGCCGGGAGCCCATGAGCTTGGGAGCGCTCCCACGTGCTGGCCATGAAGCCAGCAGGGGGGAGCGGTGTCAAGAGAAGGGGACGGATGGGAGCGCAACGCCTGCGCGGCGGGCCCGAGTGGGTGACCGAGGAGGTGTGGGCCGTCAATGGGCGAGGATGGGCTCATGGCAGGGGACGAGAGCGAGATCGCGCTGAGCAAGCAAGACCTTCGTGAGGTCACCGCGTTCGCTGCGGCGTGCGCCGAAGCGGTGCTGGAGGTGTTCGAGGCCGATCGGCCCGACGACTCGCGGCCTCGGGACGCCGTCGGCGCCGCATGGGAGTTCGCCCGTGGCGGTGAACGGGGGAAGGCTCTGCGCGACACGGCGTGGGCGGCCCTCAGGGCGGCGAAGAGCGCGGACACCGCGGCCGCGCGCGAGGCGGCTCGGGCAGCGATGTCCGCGGCGGGGGCCGCCTACCTGCATCCGCTGGCCAAGGCCACCCAGGTCAAGCACATTCTCGGAGCCGGCGCTCACGCGGCCGCGGCAGCCGAACTCGTCGCCGGCGACGATCCGGACGTCGCCGCCGAGCACGTCGAGCGAGCGGTGCGTCGTGCGACACCGGTCGTCGTGGAGGTGCTCAAGCGCTTCCCGGCGGCACCAGGGGGCGGCGGGCGGGTCGGCGCATTGATGCGCATGCTGGACGCCGAGCTTCGGTCACTCGACTCCCCCGCATGACTTTCAGCGGCCCTGCGCATCCGGTTGGACACTCCCGCCCGGCCGGCGCCCACCGTCATGGACGGCGAGTGCGCGACGCGGCGCCATCGGCCACCACGCCTTGCGCCCGCCCGCGGAGTCGGCCGATGGGTCCTGGGCGCCTTGTCCAGGGAAGCGGCCGAGGCGTCGCACGAGGCGTGGTGGTGGATGGCGGGGCAGCGTCGTAAACCCCGGCGGTACGTCCGGCCCGCGCTGCACCGCTGTTGGAGCGGCAATCAACCTCCCAGTTGACGCCCCGCCGGCCACCCGCCCCGTACGTTTTCCTTCAGCGTGGTCCTCACCGAGAGGCACCACATCGGATGAGACCCGGGACACCGGAGACGTCGACGCTCCTGACCAGAGCGTCCGGCGCTCACACAGCCCTCGTCCGCGACGAAGACGAGATGTCGGGTCACGGTGGGCGGAGGCCGGGGGTGTCCGGGACTCAACGGGCCGCAGGGCGCCGGCAGGACCCGATCGGGGACTCGCGCTGTGGCCACCCACGGGACGAACCAGCATGAAGATCGGTACGAAGGCCGCCGTCATCGCCCTGCTCGCGGGACCTACTACGGCAGCTACCAGGGGAAGTTCTACGACCACAAGATCGACGGCAAGTACGTCCTGCTCCAGGCCAAGTGGAAGGGACAGCACTGGACGACCATCCGCACCGCCGCGAACGGCGAGGACTTCAGCGGCGACTACAGCAAGCTCAACGGCCTGAACTTCAGGGCGTGTCTGCAGGGCGGCGAAAACTGCGGTGCCCCCGCATGGTGAGCGGGGGTGACCGCTGCGCGCCTCGCAAGCCGACGACAGGTTCGCCTCGACGCCTAGACTGGCCGTCTTTCACTGGGGCGGCGGCAATCTGTGGGTCACCGAGCAGACCGTCGTCAACGGCACCGACTGGAGCGCCCGGGAGCAGATCGCGGACAACACTGGTGGCGAGCCCGTCGTCGAAGCCGACGGACATGGACGCCTGAACGTGTTCTTCCACGGCACGGACCACGCCGTCTGGCACATCGCCCAGACGTTCCTCGGGCCAGGAGCGGGATACGTCATCTCCCCCTGACACCCGCCGCGCCGCCTACGGCATGTATCGGAAGCGGGTCTCGGTGATGCGCTCGCCTTACTTGAGAGGTGATTGTCTCGGCGTGACCGCGCTGGCAGGATCGGTGATCTCTCCGCGTCGGAGGACGCGGACCAGGACGGAGAGGTCAGCGATGTCCATAGCCGCACCTACGAACACACGCACTGTGGTTGAGGAACTGCTGCGCAGAATCGGCGAGGGCGACCCCGAGCGCATCGCCGAGCTGTATGCCGAGCAGGGCGATTGGAAGCTCGACTGGCCGGAGGCCGAGCACGGCCGTAGTGCCACGCCGTGGATCCGTCACCGGTCCACCCGGGCCGACGCGGCCGCCCACTATCGCGAGCTTGCCGAGTACCACGTGCCGGAATTGGTGGCGACTGAGGTCGAGCGCATCCTTGTCGACGGAAACGACGCAGTCGTGCTCGGCGAGATCCGTCAGACCGCCCGGCCCACCGGACGTGCGTACCGGGCGCGGTTCGCTCTGCATCTCACCGTCGAGGACGGCCTTGTCACCCGGCATCATGTCTACGAGGACAGCCTGGCCGTCGCCCAGGCGTTCGAGGCGACGATGTGAAGGACCACCGGGCCAGTCGCGAAGGTACTGCTCACAGCCACTCGTTGTTGGCCGCGACGAGGACGGCTGCCTCGTGGCGACCGCGAGCTTGTCGTACCTCTCGTGGCCACGGCTCGGTCCTTCAGAGGCGGTTGATGCCGCACTCGACCGCGTGCCGAGCCTTGTAGTCCTGCGGGTCGAACCTCGGCGGCCGACCGCAGGTCGTATACCCGACCCCGCGGCCCGTACTCGGCGGGCAGGTCCCGCCATGGGATACCGGGGTGCGGCCCTGGAACCGTATGCCCTCTATCAGCCGCCGCCTGGCCCACGTCGGCAGCCGGCCAGGCTTCTTGCCCCTTCGGCAACAGCGTTTCCAGCACCGCCCCTGCGCGTCCGTCAGGTCTCCACGTCATGGGCCGCTTCACGCCCCGACCTCGCCGCGGGTCAGCTCTCCTGCTCGCGCCTGCGACTCGTGATGGCCCAGACGTTGAAGGCAGTCATGGCTGCTCCAGCGATCGCGATGACGATGTACCCCGTCCCTCCGTCGAGGAAGGCACCCACCATCGCCAGGAGAGTGAGGGGCAGGGAGAAGACCACCCCGACCACTCCCGCAGGACGGACGGCCGCGGTCCATCGTCGACTCACCGCTTCTTCCTCCTGCCGGCCCGGCGGCGAGCCGGCGTCACGGAAATCACCAGTCACCCTCTCCTTGCGCACGGTACGGGTCAGGCTCCGCGCTCCGCCTCACGCCAACGTGCACGAACACCTTTCCCCGTCGGCCGGCACGGCCGTGGGCGGAAGCACCTGCTGGACGAGCCTACCTACGGCATCCGCCATAGCGGGATGCCCTGTCGTCGGTCTCCTGCTCGAACCATCGGGGCACGAACACAGGCGGAGGAAGCTGCCCGGCCGCGGTGGACGCCTGAATCAGAGGGGCCTGTACGAACACTCGCGGGTCATTTCCGCTGTGCGGGACGGACTACCCCGGAGCGCCCTCGGGCACGGATCACTACCCTGCATGCGTGCTGTCCTACGACGAGTTGACCTCCCCCGAACGTGAGCTGTGGGACGCGTTCCCCGAGGGGCGGTGTGTGGATCTGCGGGCCGGGGTGGTGGCGGAGGACCGGGTCGGCGGGGGCGGGCGGTGGGGGGCCGGGCGGACGGTGCGGGCCGTGGTGATCGGGGCGCTGCTGCTGGGGGCGAACGGTGGGCGGCCGGGGGCGGTGGCGGCGCTGCGGCTTGCCGGGGCGCGGATATCCGGGCGACTCGATCTGGCGGGTGCGCAGGTGGCGTACCCCCTCTGGCTCGAGGACTGCTGGTTCGAGGAGGGCGTGGACCTCTCGGGGGCGTCGACGCAGTCGGTGGCGATCGTGGGCAGCCGCGTGCCGGGGGTGGAAGCCGGGCTGACGCGTGTCGAAGGGCGTCTGGACCTGCGGCGGTCGCTGCTGGAGGCCGGTTCCGCCTCGCCTCTGCACCGCAGGATCACCGCCCTGTCGCTCATCAACGCCCAGGTGAGCGGGGCCGTCAATCTCGGCGGGAGCAGGATCGTCGCACCCGGGGAGTGGGCGGTGTCCGCCGGCGGGCTGGTCGCGGAGGGGGGTGTCTACTGCGGCGACGGGTTCGTGGCGGACGGGGAAGTCCGGTTCATGGGGGCGCAGTTGCCCGGAGGGCTGCACATGCGGGGTGCGCGTCTGGCGGGACCCGGTCCTCGCGGGGTGGTGCTCGCCCTGGACAACGCCGTGGCCACGGTCCTCGACTGCTCCGGCGGGTTCGCCGCGGACGGGACCGTACGGCTGCGGGGCGCCCGGATCTCGGACAGGCTGACCTTCGAAGGCGCCGTCCTGAACGGGCCGCCCGGCGGTGACGGCCCGTCTCTGGTCGCCTCCCTGACGCAGGCCGTCGACTTCGACCTCACCCTCGCCCGGCCGCCGTCCGGCGCCGTGGACCTGCGGGGCGCCCAGGTGTCCTACCTGCACGACAACGAGCACAGCTGGCCGGATCTGGTCGAGCTGGACGGGTTCGTCTACGGGGCCGTCCGGGAGGAGGTGGCCGGCGAGCGGCGGGAGGCCGTGGGAGGGCGGGACGCCGTCGCCCGCCGGGTGGCGTGGGTGCGGCGCGGCCCCTGCTACAGTCCGCAGCCGTACGAGCAGTTGGCGAGCTGGTACCGCAAGGCCGGTCACGACGACGACGCCCGCCGGATCCTGCTCGCCAAGCAGCGCCACCGGCGGCGTACGCTGCGTCCGGCCGCGCGGGTGTGGGGGTGTCTGCTCGACGTGACCGTGGGGTACGGCTACCGTCCCTGGCTCGCCGGGGTGTGGCTGCTCGCCCTGACCCTGCTGGGCACACTGGCCTTCGGCACGGGCTCCCCCACCGCCGTCAAACGAGGTGAGGGAGCGCCGTTCCAGCCCCTCGTCTACACCCTCGACCTCCTGATCCCCATCGGCGGCCTGGGGCAGCGCACCGCCTGGTACTGGACGGACGACGGCCTCCAGTGGCTGGCCTACCTGCTGATCGCCTTCGGGTGGTTGCTGACGACCGCCGTCGTCGCGGGGGTCACCCGCACCCTCCAGAAGAACTAGGAGAACCAGCCGAGGTCCCCGTCAGCTCGCCTCCCGCTCCACCGGCAGCCACAGGTCCCCCTCCGCCTCGCTCCCGTCCGGGGACAGGCGGGTGCGGAGGATCTCGGGGCCGGGGCGGGTGCGGTACGGGTTGGAGGGGAACCACTCGGTGTACACGTCGCGCCACAGTTCCTGGATGGCCTGCGGGGCCGGGCCGGAGGTGGTGAAGACGGCCCAGGTGCCGGCGGGGACGGTGAGGGTCGTGGTGCCCTCGGGGGCGGCCTCGGGGGCCGTTCCGGACGTGATCACGCCCTGGTAGTAGTCGAGTTCGGTGCCTTCGGCGCGGCTCGGGTCCAGGTCGTCGCAGACCGCGACGATGCCCCGCGGCTCCTGGTCCGACAGGTTCTCCAGACGGTCCAGGACCGGCCGGTCGATGCCGCGGACGAAGTCGATGACGGCCTGGTTCGGGCCGTGGTGCACCAAGGGCACCCGGGTCTTGAGGCCGACGACGGTGAAGGCCGTACGGTCGACGACGCGATAGCGCATGCTGCTGCTCCCTTCGACGGTGAGGCGGAAGGTCAGCCGGGGCTGGGAGACGAGCGCGGCGCCGGTGCGGCGGGCCTCGCCCGGACCGACGCCGTGCACGGCCCGGAACGCCCGCGCGAAGGCCTCGCCCGAGCCGTAGCCGTACCGCACCGCGATCTCGAGCAGCGGCTCGCGCGCCGCGAGCACCTCGGCGCCCGCGACGGTCAGCCGGCGGCGCCGGACGTACTCGGACAGCGGCATGCCCGCGAGTGCGGAGAACATCCGGCGCAGGTGGTACTCCGAGGTGGCCGCGATCCGCGCCAGCACCGCCGCGTCGATCGGCTCGCCGAGGTGGTCCTCGATGTGCTCCATGGCCTGGTTCAGCCGCTCCAGCACGCCCGTCTCCTCGCTTGCGGGCCGCGTCGCCCGGCCTTCCTTCCTTGCGCTCACCACGCTAGGCAGCGGGGGCATGCCCGCACCCGACATCCTGTGCCCGATGAAGTCGGGTGCCGGCGGGGGCACAGCTCAGCGCGCCGCCGCGCGCCGCCTCACGCCGACTCCCGGACGACGAGCTGCGTCCGCAGGATGACGTGCCGCCACGCCACCTCCGGCTCGTCCATCTCCTCCAGCAGCAGCCGGACCATGGTGTGGCCGATCTCCTCCATCGGCTGGCGGACCGTGGTCAGCGGCGGATCGGTGTGCTGGGCGAGCTGGAAGTCGTCGAAGCCGACGACCGCGACGTCGTCGGGCACCCGGCGGCCCGCCGCGCGCAGCGCGGTCAGCGCTCCGGCGGCCATGGTGTCGGAGGCGGCGAGGACCGCGTCGACACCGGGGTGCCGCTTGAGGAGTTCGGTCATCGCCCGGCGTCCGCTCGCCTCCGTGAAGTCGCCCTCGGCGATCCAGGACGCGTCGGTGGCCAGCCCGGCGTCGGCGAGGGCCTGCCGGTAGCCGCGCAGCCGGCACTGGGCGACGTACATGTCGAGCGGGCCGGTGATGGCCGCGACGGAGCGGCGGCCGGTGCGCAGCAGGTGGGTCACCGCCTCCCGCGCGCCGCCCACGTTGTCCGCGTCGACGTAGGTGATCTGCTCGTCGCCGGAGCGGCGGCCCAGCAGCACGGTGGGCAGGCCCGCGTCGGCGAGCATGTCCGGCAGCCGGTCCTCGGCGCGGACGGACATCAGCAGTACGCCGTCGACCCGGCCGCCGCGCGCGTACTCGACGAACCGCTGCCGTTCGGCGTCCGTCCGTACCAGGGTGAGCAGCAGTTGCACCGAGGTGTCGGTGAGCGCGTCCCCGACGGCGCGGACGGTCTCCGAGAAGAACGGCTCGCCGAACAGCCGCCAGTCGTGCTTCGTCATGACCAGCGCCACCGCGTCGGCGCGCCGCCCGGCCAGGGACCGCGCCGCCAGGTTGGGCACATAGCCGAGTTCGGCGATGGCCTGCTGCACCACGCGGCGCGTGGACTCCTTGACGCCGGCCTCGTTGTTGATGACACGGGAGACCGTGCCGCGCCCGACACCGGCGAGCGCGGCCACCTGTTCGAGCGTGGGCGTCGTCACGGGTCGCCGTCTGACCATTGTCACCCCCCAGGGCATCCGATCTTACGGGGCGCTCGGATGCCCTCGCGGGCCGTTGCGGTTCCTTCAGGCGCCGTACCGCTCCCTCAGTTCCACCTTGCGCACCTTTCCGGACACCGTCATCGGGAAGGAGTCGAGGACGCTCAGCCTGCTCGGGATCTTGTAGTGGGCGAGCCGGCCGTCGCAGTACGCGCGCAGGTCCTCCAGTGTCGGGGGGTCGGCCGGGTCGCGCGGGATGACGCAGGCCAGTACCTCCTCGCCGTACCGCTCGTGGGGGACGCCGACCACCTGCACGTCGGCGATCTTCGGGTGGCCGTACAGGAACTCCTCGATCTCGCGCGGGTAGATGTTCTCGCCGCCCCGGATGATCATGTCCTTGATGCGGCCGACGATCTCCACGTAGCCGTCCTCGCGCATCACGGCGAGGTCGCCGGTGTGCATCCAGCGGCCGGCGTCGACGGCCTCGGCGGTCTTCTCCGGCTCGTTCCAGTAGCCGAGCATCACGCTGTAGCCGCGGGTGCACAACTCCCCCGCGCGACCTCTCGGTTGGGTCACTCCGGTCGCGGGGTCGACGATCTTCACCTCGATGTGCGGCAGGACCCGGCCGACGGTGGCGGTGCGGTGTTCCAGGTCGTCGTCCATGCGGGTCTGGAGGGAGACCGGGGACGTCTCGGTCATGCCGTAGCAGATGGAGACCTGCTCCATGTGCATCTCGGCGACGACCCGCTTCATCACCTCGACGGGGCAGGGCGAGCCCGCCATGATGCCGGTGCGCAGCGAGGACAGGTCGTACGCCGCGAAGTCCGGCAGGTTCAGCTCGGCGATGAACATCGTCGGCACCCCGTACAGCGAGGTGCAGCGCTCGCGCTGGACCGCCTCCAGGGTGGCCTTCGGGTCGAAGGACGGGGCGGGGATGACGATGCAGGCGCCGTGGGAGGTGGCCGCCAGATTCCCCATGACCATGCCGAAACAGTGATAAAACGGAACCGGCACGCACACCCGGTCGGCCGGGCCGTAGCCGATCAACTCCCCGACGAAGTAACCGTTGTTGAGGATGTTGTGGTGGGAGAGCGTGGCGCCCTTCGGGAAGCCGGTCGTGCCCGAGGTGTACTGGATGTTGATGGGGTCGTCGCAGGACAGGTCGTCCGGGAGCGCGGCGGAACCGGTGTCCCGGCGCAGCAGTTCCTCCCAGCTCGGGTCACCGACGTACACCACCTCCCGCAACTCGGGGCAGCGGCCGCGCACTTCCTCGGCCATCGCCCGGTAGTCGCTGCTCTTGTGGGCGAGCGAGGCGAACAGCAGCGAGACGCCGGACTGCTTGAGGACGTACTCGACCTCGTGGGTGCGGTACGCCGGGTTGATGTTCACCATGATCGCGCCGATGCGGGCGGTGGCGTACTGGACGAGGACCCACTCGGGGCAGTTGACCGCCCAGATGCCGACCCGGTCGCCCTTGGCCACGCCGCTCGCGAGCAGGGCGCGGGCCAGCGCGTCGACGTCGGCGGCGAACGCGGCGTAGGTCCAGCGGCGGCCGGACGGGACGTCGACCAGGACCTCCCGGTCGGGCCAGGCGGCGACCGCGCGGTCGAGGCTTTCCCCGATGGTGTCGCCGAGGAGCGGGGTGTCGCTGACCCCGTGGGTGTAGGACTTCGGTCCGTCCGCGGACGCGTTCACCGTGTTCACCGGAAGTCCTCCTCGCGGTACTCGGCGTCCGAGCCGGCCGCCGTGGCCTCGCGCAGCTGAACCCGGCGGATCTTGCCGGAGACCGTCTTCGGCAGGTCGGCGAACTCCAGGCGGCGGATGCGCTTGTAGGGCGCCAGGGTCTGGCGGGAGTGCTCGAAGAGGACCTTCGCGGTGTCGGGGCCGGGCGTCCAGCCCTCCGCGAGCACGACGTACGCCTTCGGGACGGCCAGGCGCAGCTCGTCGGGCGCGGGGACGACGGCGGCCTCGGCGACCGCCTCGTGCTCCAGCAGGGCGCTCTCCAGCTCGAAGGGGCTGATCTTGTAGTCGGACGCCTTGAAGACGTCGTCACTGCGCCCGATATAGGTCAGATATCCGTCTTCGTCCCGTGCGGCGATGTCACCGGTGCGGTAGTAGCCGCCGGCCATCGCCTCCGCCGTGCGCTCCGGATCCCCGTGGTAGCCGGTCATCAGGCCGGCCGGCCGCTCGGCGAGGTCCAGGGCGATCTCGCCCTCGGTGGCGCCGGGGGCGCCGGTGACGGGGTCGAGGAGTTCGACGCGGTAGCCGGGGCTGGGGCGGCCCATGGAGCCGGTCTTCAGCGGCTGGCCGGGGGTATTGGCGATCTGCACGGCGGTCTCCGTCTGGCCGAAGCCGTCCCGGATGGTGACGCCCCAGGCGCGCCGCACCTGCTCGATGACCTCCGGGTTCAGCGGCTCGCCGGCGGCGACGGCCTCGCGGGGCGGGGTGCGCAGCGCGCCGAGGTCCGCCTGGATGAGCATCCGCCACACGGTGGGCGGGGCGCAGAAGGTGGTGACGCCCGCGCGGTCCATCTCGGTCATCAGCCGGGCCGCGTCGAAGCGGGTGTAGTTGTGCAGGAAGACCGTCGCCTCGGCGTTCCACGGGGCGAAGAGGTTGGACCAGGCGTGCTTGGCCCAGCCGGGCGAGGAGATGTTGAGGTGCACGTCGCCGGGCTTGAGGCCGATCCAGTACATGGTGGCGAGGTGCCCCACGGGGTAGCTGGTGTGGGTGTGCTCGACCAGTTTGGGGCGGGCGGTCGTCCCGGAGGTGAAGTAGAGCATCAGCGGGTCGTCGGCGCGGGTGGGGCCGTCGGGCGTGAAGCCGGACGGGGCCGTGTACGCCTCCTCGTACGGCAGCCAGGTCCCGCCCGGTCCGCCGCCCACCGCGATCCTGGTGTAGTCGCCGGGCACCTCGTCGAACTTGCCGGTGTCGGCCGCGCGCACGATGACGTGCCGGACCCGGCCCCGGTCGACGCGGTCGCGCAGGTCGGCGGGGCCGAGCAGCGGCGTGGCGGGGATGACGACGGCGCGCAGCTTCATCGCGGCCAGCGCGGTCTCCCACAGCTCGGCCTGGTTGCCGAGCATGACGAGGACGCGGTCGCCGGCGGCGACGCCCCGGGCGCGCAGCCAGTTCGCGACCCGGTCGGAGCGGTCGGCGAGCTCGGCGAAGCTGAGCCGGGTCTCGGTGCCGTCCTCCTCGACGATGTGCAGCGCGGTGCGGTCGTTGCCGTCCGCGATGACGTCGAACCAGTCCAGCGCCCAGTTGAAGTGCTCGGGCCGGGGCCAGGTGAAGCCCTCGTAGGCCGTGGCGTAGTCCTCACGGTGTGCCAGCAGGAAGTCCCGCGCCCTGCGGAAGTCCTCGGTCGCGCTCCCCTGCGCCTTCGGCTTCGCCGTCGTCATCTGTTCTCCCTCTGTCCGGACCGTTGCCGGGCGGCTCCCGGACATCGTGTAATCCGTGGTGCATATGTCACTACCCCCTAACGGGGGTGCGCGCCGCGGGACGCGGCCGGGGAAGGGCGAGCACGTGGGAGCAGACGCGGCGGACACGGCGGAGATACGGGGCGCGCTGCTGCGGCTGCGCCGTGCGACCGGCCTGCCGGTGGCCTTCGGCGGGCTGGTGGAGACGGGGCGGCCGTGGATGCGCATCACCGAGCTGACCGGGACCCGCACCCCGGCGCTCAGCGCACTCGCGGTGACCTCGGGCAACGGGCTGGGCGGCAAGGCGGTGGCGCTGGGCCGGCCGTGCGCCGTGGCCGACTACTCGGCCTCCCGGCAGATCAGTCACGAGTACGACGCGCCGGTCGCCGTCGAGGGGCTGCGCGCGGTGCTCGCGGTGCCCGTGGTCGTACGGCGGCGGGTGCGGGGTGTGCTCTACGGCGCCCTGCGCACCGCGCAGCCGCTGGGCGACCGCACGCTGCACGCGGCCGTGGAGGCGGCGCGGGACGTGGAGCAGGCGCTGGTGGCGCGGGACGAGGCGCGCGGGCTGCTGGACACGGTGCGGGCGGAGCCCGCGGCGGCCGAGGAGGCGGGGGCCGTGCGGGAGCGGATGCGGGAGGCGCACGCGGCGCTGCGGGCGCTGGCGCCGCGGATCGCCGATCCGGCGCTGCGCGCGGAACTGCTGGTCGCGTGCGCCCTGCTCGCCCCGGGCGGTGCGCCGGGCGCGGTGCGGCTGGCGCCGCGGGAGGTGGACGTCCTGGTCTGGGTGGCGGCCGGGGCGACCAACGCGGTGGCCGCTCAGCGGCTGGGGCTGCGGCCGGAGACGGTGAAGAGTTATCTGCGCTCGGCGATGCGGAAGCTGGGGGCGCGGACGCGGGGAGAGGCGGTGGTGGCCGCGCGGCGGGCGGGGGTGCTGCCGTAGAGGACTCGGGCCCGTGCGCCGCAGGGGTTCCGACGTGGGGCGGCTGCGGGTTCGTCGTGTCGCTCGCGCAGTTCCCCGCGCCCCGTCCGGGCGCGGTGCCCGCGCCGCTCGGGGCACTCCCGACACGCCGTTCGTCATGCAATTGCCACGCGGCGGAAATTCCCCCTGCACGTCGCTGTTATTTCCCTCACCGTCTCGCCCCTCCGGATTTCCCTGCCTATCCGCCTAGAATTTGGCCCGGACACGACACACGGAGGGGAGCGGTGACCGTGCGACGGGACTTCCAGGAGCCTGCCAGATGCCGCCCCGACCTGGTCATCGGCAGGGAGGAGCCGTTCACCGCGGCGCGCGAGCAGCTGGACCGCGGTGGCAGTGTCCTCCTCCACGGCCCCGCCGGAATAGGAAAGTCGACCGTCCTGCGGGCATTGGCCGCGGAATACGGCGCGACGGCCCGGACCGTGTTGCGCTGCTCCGCCACCGAGTCCGAATCCCACCTCCCCTTCCTCGCGCTCGCCGATCTGCTCGGCCTGGTCCTCGACGAGGTGTCCGGCGCGCTGCCCGCGACCCAGCGCACCGCGCTGGAGTCCGCGCTCACCGGCCGCGGCGAGTCCACCCTCCAGCGCGACGGGCTCGCGCTGCGGCTCGCCGTGCTGTCGGCGCTGCGCGCGCTCGCCGCCGCGGGCCCCGTCCTCGTCGTCGCCGACGACCTGCAGTGGCTGGACCCGGCCAGCGCCGAACTGCTCGGCTTCGCCGCCCGCCGGCTCGGCGACACCCCGGTCCAGCTGCTGTGCGCGATGCGCTCCGAAGGCCAGGAGTACGACCGGCAGCTGCGCTCCGCCCCGCCCGACACCCTCGCGCTGCGCCTCGGCCCGCTCTCCCGCGCCCAGATCTCCGCGCTGCTCGACCACCGCGGCTACACCGGTCTGCCCCGCTCCACGGTGCGCGACATCCACCGCACCAGCGGCGGCAACCCGCTGTTCGCCCTGGAACTGGGCCGGGCGCTCGCCGAGAACCCGGCCACGCCCCGGCCGGGCGAGCCGCTGCCGGTGCCGACCTCGCTGCGGGCCCTGGTGCTGAGCCGGCTGGAGATGCTGTCCGACGAGGCCCGGCACACCCTCCTCGTGGCCAGCGCGGGCGCCCGTCCCACGCTGGCCCTGCTGCACGCGGCCGGCCGCGACCACGCCGAGGCGGAGACCGCGCGGGCGGCCGAACTCGGGCTGCTGACCACCGAGTCGGAGGGTCCGGCCGTACGGTTCGCGCATCCGCTGATCTCGGCCGCGCTGTACGCGGAGGCGCCCGCGCACCAGCGGCGGGCCGCGCACGCCGCGCTGTCCGAGGCGGCGTCCGACCCGATCGAACGGGCCCGGCACCTGGCGCTGGCCACCCCCGGCACCGACCCGGAGGTGGCGGCGCGGCTCGCCGAGGCCGCCGCGCTGGCCCGGGACCGCGGCGCGCCGTCGACGGCGGCCTCGCTGGGGCTGCTCGCCGCCCGGCACACCCCCGCCGACGCCGTGCCGGCCGCCGACGAGCGGCGGTTGCAGGCCGCCGAGGACGCGATCACCGCCGGTGAGGTGGACCTCGCCCGGGACATCGCGCGGGAGGTGCTGTCCCGCGCGACCGTGCCCGCCGACCGGGTGCGGGCCTGGATGGTGGTGATCGAGGCGGCCGGGCAGGCGCTCGGGGAGGTCGACGCGGTCTTCCCGCAGGCGCTCGCCGACGCGGGCGACGACCCGCGACTGCTCGCCCTCGTCCACTACCAGCTGGCGTGGCGGGGCCTGGTCGTCGAGGGCGACTTCGCGGAGGGCCGGGAGGAGGCCGCGCACGCCGCGGCGCTGGCCGCGCGGGCCGGGGACCGGCGCACCGAACTGCTCGCCCTCGCCTTCCAGGCGCAGGCCGAGACCCTGATGGGCCACCCGGACGCCCCCGCCACCATCCGGCGCGCGCTGGAGGAGCCGCAGGACCCGCGGGTGGCCTGCCACCACAACGGGGCGGGCTCGACCCGGTTGCGCTGGCTGCTGATGAGCGACCAGCTGCCCGAGGCCCGCGCCACGGTCACCCGGCTGATCGGCGAGGTGCGGCGGCGCGGCATGGTGGAGAGCGAGGTGCACTTCCTGCGGATGCTCGCCGAGACCGAGCTGCGCTCCGGGCACTGCGGGCGCGCCCTCGACCTGGCCCGCGAGAGCATGCGCCTGGCCCGGGACTCGGGGATCGGCGAGGTGGCGTCCGCGGTGCTCACCTCCCTCGCGGAGGCGTCCGGCGGGGACGTCGACCGGGCGCTGGCCCTGGCCCGCGAGGCCGCCGAGCACGCGGAGGAGGACGGCGACCAGATCTACATGTCGCGCGCCCTGGCCGCGCTCGGCTACGTGCAGCTGGTCGCCGGGGACGCCCCCGGCACCGTGCGGTCGCTGCGCCGGGTGCGGGAGCTGGAGCAGGGGCTCGGGGTGACGGACCCGGCGCGCGGGCGCTGGCACGGCGACCTCGCGGAGGCGCTGGTGCGGACCGGGGAGATCGCCGAGGCGCAGGACGTCGTGGAGGTCACCCGGGAGCAGGCACTGCGGCTGGGCCGGGAGAGCGTGCTCGCGGTGCTGGACCGGGCGGAGGCGCTGGTGCGGGCGGCGCGCGGGGACCGCGAGGGCGCGGTGGTCCGGCTGGCGCCGGTTCAGGACCGGCTGGCGAAGCTGGGATACGGGCTGGAGGAGGCGCGCACCGCCTTCGCCCTGGCGGAGCTGCGCGGCACCGGGCCGGGGCGGACGGCGTACGACGAGGCGGCGCGGCTGTTCCGGCGGTGCCGGGCGCTGCCCTGGCTGCGGCAGGTGGAGGCGGCGGCCGTGTCGCCGCAGCCGCCGCCCGCCCCCGTCCCGGAGCCCGTGCCCGCGGCGGCCGCGCTGGAGGGGCTCGCGTCGATGGAGCGTCAGGTCGCCTCGCTCGTCATGGAGGGCGCCACCAACCGGGAGATCGCCGCGCGGCTGTTCATCAGTGTCAAGACGGTCGAGGCGACCCTGACGCGGGTCTACCGCAAGCTGGGCATCCGCTCCCGGGTGGACATCGTGCGGCTGGCGGCGGGGCGCGGCACGGGCTGAGCCACCGTGGCCGGTTCCGTCCGGCCGCGACCGAGGGTTTTCCCTCCCCGACCCCCCTAGGGGGTTCCCTCATTGGGGCGCCGCGGGACGCGGCCCTAGCGTAAGGGCCGTGCCGCTCGCCGGGCACACGGAGGTCGTCCCGGACCTCCGTGCACCACCCCCACACCCGCGCGCCCCCCACCGGCAACCCCCCTTGAGGAGACTCATGTTCGGGCTCACCCGTGCGAGAAAGACCGCCGTCGCGATAGCCGCGACCGCCGCTGCCGCCGCGACCGCGCTCACCGCCGCCCCCTCGGCCGTCGCCGCGCCCCAGCCCATCGTCGGCGGCACCACGACCACGACCAGCGCGTACCCGTTCATGATGCAGATCACCGACGCCTCGCAGAACCAGTTCTGCGGTGGCACGCTGGTCTCCCCGACGAAGGTCGTCACCGCCGCGCACTGCATGGTCGGCGAGACGACGAGCAGCGTCCGCGTGGTCGGCGGCCGCACCTACCTGAACGGCACCAACGGCACCGTCGCGCGGGTCAGCAAGATCTGGATCCACCCGAACTACACCTCCGCCACCCGCGGTGAGGACGTGGCGGTGCTGACGCTGTCGACGTCGATGCCGTACGCCACGGCGAAGTACGTCTCCTCCACCGACACCTCCGTCTACGCGGCCGGCACCACCGCCCGGGTGCTCGGCTGGGGCACCACGTCGCAAAGCGGCAGCTCCTCCAACCAGCTGCGCACCGCGACCGTGCCGATCGTCTCCGACACGAGCTGCCGGAGCAGTTACGGCACCGACTTCGTCGCGAGCGAGATGGTGTGCGCCGGATACTCCTCCGGCGGCGTGGACACCTGCCAGGGCGACAGCGGCGGTCCCCTGCTCGTCGGGGGCGTCCTGGCAGGGATCACTTCCTGGGGCGAGGGCTGCGCCCAGGCCGGTTACCCGGGTGTCTACACCCGGCTGACCACCTTCTCCAGCCTGGTGACCGCGCAGGTCACCTCGTAGCGGGGAGAGGCTTCCGAGGGCAACCACCCCTCGGTCGACGACGAGGGGGCGTTGCGGGCCTCCACGAGCGGCCCGCAGCGCCCCCTTTCCATGCGGTCAGGGAAGCACGGTCCCGAACCGGACGTCGTACGAGGCGTCCGGATACAGCACGTTCAGCATCCGCTCCGCCTCCTCCGCCACCTCCGTGCGGCGCGCCCTCGTCAGGTCCGTGAACGGCTCGATGACGAGGGCGTCGTCGTACAGCCGCCACACGCCCGCGAGGAAGCCGTCGACGAGGAGCGGGCAGTACAGGGTGTTCGCCTGCCAGGTGCGCCCGCGGTGCGGGGGCGGGACGACGCGGGCGCGGTCGGCGTGGGAGAGCAGCAGGTTGTCGAACTCGGGCAGCAGGCGCGGCGGAGCGGGGGTGTCCGGGTCGGGGCGCGGGGCGTCGGGCAGGTCGAAGAGTTCGGTGCCGCCGGGGTCGCGGAAGGTGAGCAGGGAGGGCCGCAGGCGGTCGAAGGCGGGCCGGGTGCGGGTCAGCCCGGACCAGGTCTGGAAGTCTCGCACGGAGGCCGGCCCGAAGGCGGCGAGGTAGCGCGGGACGACGGTGTCCAGGTCGGCGGGCGGTCCTGCCGGGCGGCCCAGCCAGTGCTCGGCGGTGGTGAGGGCGACCTGCGCGCTCCTGCCCCACATGCCGCGCGGTGTGACCTGGACCAGCGGCAGCGTGCAGCGGGCGGCGACCGCGAGGGCCTGCGGGTCGGCGTCGGGCCACTCGGCGCCGAGCGCCTCGCGCAGCTGCCGCATGGTGCGCGGCTCGCTCTCCACGAACGCGCGGGCGAGGGCGGCGAGCCGGCCGAGGTCGACGCCGGTGAGACCGTCCCGGAACGTCTTCATGTTCAGTTCCCGGTCGCGGGCCGGCTGGACCAGCGGCCGCAGGGCGAGGCAGTCGTCGGCGGTGTGGAGGTGGATGGTGGAGCGCAGGGTGACGATCCGCACCGCCTCGCGGCCGGCGAGCAGCCCGGACAGCTCTCCGGTGGTGAAGCCGTCGAGCCGGGCGGCGAGCGCGACGTACGGCGGCTTCACCTCCTGCGCCTGGAGTCCGACCAGATGCTCGACGGCCGCCTTCGCGGACATCGGCGAGCGCCGCAGCAGGAGCTGGCGGGCGAGGGTGGCCCGGTTGAGCGCGCGGGTGGTGAGCACGGGGCCGGTCGCGGCGGGCTGGGCCTTCGTCCTGGTCATGACGGCACGCTAGCGGGGCATGAGGACAGATGCGGTCCTACTTGCGCGGTCCTGGCGGCGGGCGGGGGCCGCACCGAGACCGCGCCGGACCCGCCCCGACAGGCGCGTTTTGCCCCGTATATCCTACTGACCGACCGACTCTCGACCACCGGAACCGGCCACCGGCCACCAGCGATCGGCCGCCGGCTGCCATCGGCCACCAGGGAGGTGCCCCTCATCGCCGCGAAGGACTCCGGGAACGGACGCAGCCCGCGACGACCGGTGTGGCGCCGCGCCACGCCCCCGTCCCCGCCGCGGCCGGGGCCCGCACCCGCGCGCGAGCCCGCGGTCCGCCGGCCGCCCGCCGAGCCCGTGGGCATCGTGCAGTCGGCCCTCTACCAGGACGGCGTCCGCGTCTCCTCCCCCGCCTCCCTCGCCGAGACCTACCGCGCCCTGCGCGCCCAGCCCTCCGGCATGGCCTGGATCGGCCTGGCCCGCCCCACCGCACGCGAACTGCATTCCCTGGCCGAGGAGTTCGGCCTCCACCCGCTCGCCGTCGAGGACGCGATGGAGGCCCACCAGCGCCCCAAGCTGGAACGGTACGGCGACACGCTGTTCGTCGTCCTGCGGGCGGCCCGCTACCTGGACGCGCCCGAGGAGGTCGACTTCGCCGAGCTGCACGTCTTCGTGGGCCCCGACTTCGTCATCACCGTCCGCCACGGCGCCGCCCCCGACCTGTCCGCGGTGCGCCGCCGCATGGAGGAGACCCCGGAGCTGCTGAAGCTGGGCCCCGAGGCGGTGCTCTACGCCATCCTGGACGCCGTGGTCGACGGGTACGCCCCGGTCGTCGCCGGCGTGCAGAACGACATCGACGAGATCGAGACGGAGGTCTTCCGCGGCGATCCCGAGGTGTCCCGCCGCATCTACGAACTGTCCCGCGAGATGGTCGAGTTCCAGCGCGCCACCCGCCCCCTGGTGGGCATGCTGCACGGTCTCATGGCGGGCTTCTCCAAGTACGGCACCGACGAGGAACTCCAGCGCTACCTGCGCGACGTCGCCGACCACGTCACCCACATCAGCGAACGCGTCGACGGCTTCCGCCAGGCCCTCACCGAGATCCTCACCGTCAACGCCACCCTGGTCACCCAGCAGCAGAACGCGGAGATGCGGGCGCTGGCGGAGGCGGGCTTCGAGCAGAACGAGGAGATCAAGAAGATCTCGTCCTGGGCGGCGATCCTCTTCGCCCCGACGCTGGTCGGCACGATCTACGGCATGAACTTCGACCACATGCCGGAGCTGCACTGGGCGTTCGGCTACCCCTTCGCCGTCCTGCTGATGGCGGTCGTGTGCACGAGCCTGTACCTGATCTTCAAGAGGCGTGACTGGCTGTAGCCGGCGCACCGCGGAGTCCGGGTTCACCGCCGCTCACCTCTCCCCTCTCCCCCGGGCCGGTCAGGGCCCGGTCGCGCTCCGGCAGCCCACCAGTTCCAGGCCCACCGCGCGCTGCGTCGTCCGGACGGTCACGAACGTGTTCACGTGGTCGCGGGGCTCCGTGAAGCGGATGTCACGGCGGCCTACCTCGGCACCACGAGCCGAGAGGGTGCGGACAGTGCAGACGGCGACCGTTTCGCGGGACTTGCGGACTTCCAGGCGGGCCTGGACCGTCCGGTCGGAGAGCGTCTCGAAGGCGATGAGTGTGCCGTCGGCGGCCTGCCGGCCGGTGACGTAGGTGGTGCCCGCGTAGGTGATGAGGGCGAACAGGGCGGTGCCGAGGAGGGCTCCGGTGATCTTGAGGGTCCGGTCCTTGCGGGCGTCAGCGGCCATGTCGCTCCGCCGGGGTGGGGCGAGGGCGGGGAACGGCGCCTGTCCGGAGACGGGTTCCTGTGCGGTGACGGGAGGCTGTGCGGGAGTTCCGGGCTCGGCGGTGCCGGAGACGGTGGTTGCGGGCGCGGTGGCGGAGACGGCGGTCCCGGGCGACGTGGCGGCTCGGGCCTGTTCCACCTCGCCGCGGAAGAGCCGGAACCACATGAAGACGACGAAGCCCGCGAAGACGAACCACTCGCCGGTGTAGCCGAGGTTCTGGAACGCCTTGAGGTCCAGGCCGGTGCCGGGGGCGGCGGCCGGGGGTACGGCGCGCAGGGCACCGGGCGGATCCGGGAGGGTGATCCAGGCGTCGTGCACGGGGTAGGGGACGAGGTTCACCAGCGAGGCGGCGTTGATGAGGCCGAGCCGGCCGGTGGGGAGACCGCCGTCCGCGTCGACGCCCCTGGTGCGGACGTCCTCGGAAGCCTGGAGGACGCCGGTGACGGTGACGCGGCCGGGCGGCGGCGCGGGTGCCGCCGCGGGGCGGGCGTCGCCGGGAAGCCAGCCGCGTACGACGGGCAGGGCCGCGCCGTTCCCGGTGCGCAGCAGGGTCAGCACGTAGAAACCGCGCCGCCCGTCCAGCCACCGGTCCGGGATCAGGAACTGGGCGTTCCGGTCGTAGTGACCGGTGGCGGTGGTGGGGCGGCCCACGCTCTCCCGGGTTACCGGCAGCGCCGCGGCCAGGGGCGCGGCGGGCTGCCGGTCGGCGGAGGCCTCCCTGCGCTCCGCCTCGCGGTGGGAGGCGACACTCGCCCCGAAGCGGTCGAGTTGCCAGCCGCCCATGAAGAGGCAGACGGGCACCGCGAGTACGGCTAAGAGGTTGATCGCCCACCAGCGGGGAGTGTTCAGGAACGCGTACACGCCACTACCGTACGGCTCCGGGCGCAAGGCGCCGCAGTCGGCCCGTGACCAGCCGGACGACGTCCTCGGCCGCGTCGGTCAGGAAGAAGTGCCGGCCGGGGAAGACGTCCAGGGTGCACTCGCCAGTGGTGTGATGGCGCCAGTCGGCCGCCTCGTCGAGGGTGACCTTGGGGTCCTCCGCGCCGGTCAGCACGGCGATCGGGCAGCTCGGCTCGGGTCCGGACCGGTGCCGGTACGTCTCGATCGCCCGGTAGTCGACGCGGACGGCCGGCAGGAACATCCGCAGCAGGCCCTCCTCCGCGAGGAGATCCGCGTTCGTGCCGCCCAGCTCCCGTAGTTCGGCCATCAGGCCTGCGTCGTTCTTCAGGTGGGTGTACTCGTCGCGGTGGCGGCAGGGGGCTCGGCGGCCCGACGCGAACAGAAGTGCGGGCGCGGCACGGAACTCGTGTTCGAGGCGGCGGGCCGCCTCGTAGGCCACCACCGCGCCCATGCTGTGGCCGAACAGCGCGAGCGGCCGTTCGTCCAGTGACGGCAGCAGGGCTCCCAGGACGCCGTCGGCCAAGCGGCCGATGTCATCGACGCCCGGCTCGTTGAGCCGGTCCTGACGACCCGGGTACTGCACCGCGATCACTTCCGCGTCTGGCGTGAGCGCCTGGGCGAACGGGAAGTAGAACCCCGCCGATCCACCGGCGTGCGGGAAGCACACCAGGCGGACCGGGGCGTGCTCCGCCGCGCGGAAGCGGCGCAGCCAGCGGGTGTCGGCGGAGACGGGTCCTCTCATGACACGCTCCCCGTCGTACGCATGGGCCCCGGCTCCCCCGCCGGTGCCGGCGACGCGACCGCCGCCGGCGCGGCCCAGTCGGCGTCCGGTTCCGCCAACCGGTTCAACAGCGCCTCGTAGGAGCGCACCATGTCGTCCATCAGCCCTTCCGGGAACAGTTCGTCGACGGCGTCCCAGGCCAGCAGCAGCGCGCCGTCGATCTCGTAGACCTGGTGGTCGAGCATGACCTGCGGGGTCTGGGACAGCATCCAGCTCCAGGCACCCAGCTCGGTCTGGACGTCCGGGCGGACGAACGCGGAGCCGAGGTTGCACGCGAACACCACGGGCGCGGAGACGGGCTTGCCACGCCGGGCCCGGCGCAGGTCCTGCAGAACGCTCAGGGCGGAGTACTGCCCGTGGGAGACGTTCCGCTGGAGTTGCCCCTGCAGGTCTCGCACGCGCTCGACGAACGGGGCGGGTCGGCGTACGTCGACGCTCAGGAGCACAAGGCTGGTGAAGTCGGCGACCAGATCGTCGACCGCCGGATGCAGCGGCTGCCGGTCGAACAGAGGGATGTTGAGCAGGAAGTGGCGGTTCTCGCTCCATGCACCCAGCACCTCGGCGTAAGCGGCGGCGAGGACGGACGCGGCGGTCAGTCCGTGGGCGCGTGCCCGGCCGGTGAGGCGCTGCCAGGCGTCGGCATCGAGCAGGAAGCTGCGCCGCGAGAACCTGGGCCGGACGACCTCCTGTGGCCGCTTGGCCAACGGCAACGCCGGCCCCTCGGCAGGGAGTTCGGGAAGCCGGGCGCGCCAGTAGTCCCGGGCCACCGCGAGCGGGGCGGCGGGGTCGCCCGGCGAACCGCACCAGGCTCGGTAGTCCGCCAGGTACTGCGGGAACGCGTACGGCGGCGGGGACGGGAGTCCCTCCGGGTCCCGGTAGGCCGCCGCCAGGTCGGCGAGCACCCGCTCGATGCTGGCCACGTCGGCGACCAGCAGATCGATGTTGACGTGGACGCGGGTGGCGCCGCCTGGCAGCAGGGTCAGCTGTACGTCGAACACCTCGCCGGCAGCGACGTCGAGCACGCGGTGGGACAGGCGGGCGCGCAGCTCGTCGAGGCCACGTTCGGTCTTCTCGGGCTCGGTGGCGGTGAGGTCGTGGACGACGAGGCCCGGCCATGGGCTCTCGGTGAGGATCTGCTGCCGTCCGTCGTCCAGGAACCTCGCCCGAAGCATGGGATGGCGGGCCAGGACCCGCTGTACCGCGGTCTCCAGCCGCTCGGGGCGGATATCGCTGCCGTCCAGCTCCAGATAGGCGTGGCAGCCGACACCGCCGAGGGGCATACCTTCACGGCGTCCGATCCAGTACGCCCGCTGCACGGGGGTGAGGTCGAAGGCGGCCTCCGCGTCGACGGGTCGCGGTCCGGGAACCGTGCCGGCCGTCGTCTCCTCCTGCGGCGTCGGCGAGGAGGGTGCACCGGCCGTCAGCGCCGTGTGCCACTGCTCCACGGTCGGGTTCTCCGCCAGCAGGCGGAAGGTGACGGCCGCGCCGGCGCGCCGCCAGCCGCCCGCCAGCTTCATCATCCGGATGGAGTCCATCCCCTGGCCGATCAGGTTCTCCGTGTCGGAGATCGTGCCGGGATCCACGCCGAGCACCCCGGCCACCGCGTGCCGTACGTCGTCCTTCGTCCAGTTCGCCATGGCCAAGTCATCCCTTCCGGGGGGTGGGTGAATGGTCGAGCCAGGCGGTGACCCGCTCGGCGACGGCCAGGAGCCGGTCGGCATCGACGATCGAGTAGTGGTCGCACGGCCATATCTCCGCGTCGAGGCGGGAGCACATCCGGCGCCACGGTCCGACCGGGTCGGGGCGGTCGGCCTCGCCCGCCACGAGGAGGAGGGCCGGCACGTCGGACTTCCGCGGCCGGTAGGCACTGAGGACCGCCAGGTTATGGGCGTGGGTCCGCATCAGCAGCTCGTACTGGCGCACTTCCGCCTCGTCGGGCAGCCATCCGTGGTCGGCGGCGACACGCGCGCCGGTCGCCATGAGAGTGTCGGTGCCGGCCTTGAGCAGGGCGGTGCGCACCTTGTCGGGAAGCCGCCCTCCGGCGAGGTCGCCGAGGAACTCGAGGTGCCGGGCGGCTTCGGTGGCCGGGGACCGGACCTCTGCGAGGTCACTGTCGATCATGAAGATGCGGACGTCGTGTCCCTGTGCGGCCAGCTGTCCCGCGACCTCGTAGGCGAGGATGCCGCCCATCGACCAGCCACCCAGCAGATAAGGGCCTTCGGGCCGAACCCGCTGGAGTTCCTCACGGTAGCCCTTCGCCATTGTCTCCAGGTCCACGTCGAGGGCCGTGGTCGTGCCCTCGGCCAGGGCCCGGCTCTGGAAGGCGTGGACCGGACCGGACCACGCACGGGCGAGGGCCGTGTAGCTGGTCACGGAGCCACCCACCGGGTGGAAGAGGAACAGCTCTCGGCCACCGCCGGCGGCGCCGGTGTCCCCGCCCGATAGCGTGACACGGGAGCCGGCGCCCCCTTCGTGCTCCTCGATGCGGGCGGCAAGCGCCCGTACGGTCGGCGCCTCGAAAACCTGTCCGAACGGCAGTTCCACGCCGAGGTCGGTGCGGATGCGGTTGATCAGCCGGAGTGCGAGCAGGGAGTTGCCGCCGAGCGCGAAGAAGTCGCTGTCCGGCCCGACCTCCGGGACGTCCAGGACTTCGGCCCACAGCGCGCCGAGCCGCCGGGACAGTCCTTCGCCGCCCGCCTCGCCGGCCGGGGCGGCGTGTTCCGGCGGCGGCGTGGCCACCGCCGCCAGCGCGCCCGCCACGTCCACCTTGCCGTTGGGGGTCAGCGGCAAGCGGTCCAGCACATGGACCCGTCCAGGGACCAGATAGTGCGGCAGCCGGGAGCGCAGGTGTGCGAGCAGTGCCCGGTTGTCGAGCGTCCGGCCGGGGTGCGGGACGACGAGGGCGACCAGCCGCTGCCCACCGGCCGTGGTGACGCCGTCGACCACGCACTCCCGTACGGCGGGATGCTCTTGCGCGGCCGCCTCGACCTCGCCGGGTTCCACCCGGAAGCCCTGGATCTTGAGCTGGCGGTCCTCGCGGCCGAGGAACTCGATGGTGCCGTCGGGCCGGTAACAGCCGAGATCGCCCGTCCAGTACAGGCGCTCCCCGGTGCGGGGATGCCGGAAGAACCGCTCGGCGGTGCGCTGCTCGTCTCGCCAGTAGCCGCTGCTGAGTCCGGCCCCGCCGATGTGGATACGGCCGACCGCCCACGGCGGGCGCAGATCCAGTCGATGGTCGAGTACCCGCATGGTCTGGTTCCGCAGCGGAACCCCGTACGGGATGCTCTGCCAGCCGGGGTCCACCTGGCCGATCTCATGGATGTTGGACCAGATGGACGCCTCGGTCGCGCCGCCCATCGCGATGAGCCGGGCGCCCGGCCAGTGCTCGCGCAGCCTGTCCGGCAAGGTCAGGGGAATCCAGTCACCACTCATCAGGAAGGCCCGCACGGGCGGTGTGCCGCCCGCCGGCCGCTGCCCGACGACCTCGGCGAGCATCTGAGCCAGAGCGGGCACCGAGTTCCACACCGTCGCCCCGTGGGCAGCGGCCGCCTCGGCCCAGCCCACCGGATCCGGCCGGGTGGTGGCCGCGGGAAGCACGAGGGCGGCACCGGCGGCGAGCGCTCCGAAGACGTCCCACACCGACAGGTCGAAGCTCAGCGAGGATATGCCGAAGACCCGGTCGTGCGGGGCGAGGCCGACCCGTTCGTTGATGTCGGTGATCGTGTTGACCGCCGCCCGGTGCTCGATCATGACGCCCTTGGGCTGTCCGGTGGAACCGGACGTGTAGATGATGTAGGCGAGGTCGCTGGAATCGCCCGCCGGGGCGGGGAGCACCGCTTCCGACGGCTGCGTCTCGTCCACGCACAGCAGCGGCCGGGCACCGAGCGCGCCGCTGCCGGGCGCGCTGTGGGACTGCACGAGGGCGACGGGCGCGGAGCAGGCGTCGAGGAGGTGGCCGATCCGCTCGGCGGGCAGGGAGACGTCGACGGGGCAGTACGCCGCGCCGGCCCGCAGCACGCCCAGCACGGCGACGATCTGTTCCCAGCCCTTGGCCATGACAACCGGCACGACGTCGCCCCGGCCCACGCATCGGTCGGCCAGCCACGCGGCGACCGCCCGGGAGCGGGCTTCCAACTCGCCGTAGGTAAGGGTGCGCCGGGCGCTCACGACGGCGGTGGCGTCGGGATGGCGGGCCGCCCGCGCGAGGAAACCGTCCTCCAGGCGCCCGGCCGGTGGCGGACCGGCCGGTGTGTTCAGCCGTGCGACCACCGCGCGGTGTGCGGGCGGCACAGGATCCGGTGCCGCCTGTGCGCCGTGATACCCGGCAAGGGTGTCCAGCATCCTGCCGTACGCCTCGAACATGAGGTCCGGCAGGCCGGGCGGGAACGCCTCGTCGACGACGTCCCACACGCAGTCGACGCCACCGTCCGGGCCGTCGTGGAGCTGGTTGTCGATCAGGACCTGCGGGGTGCGCAGATCACTGGTGACCTCCCGGCAGACCGGCCGCGTGTTCCCGGCCACCTCGGACGTCTGTGCGCCTGCGGCGGCCGGTTTCAGCATGCTGGTGAAGACGTACGGCAGCGCGGCGCGCGAGGTCCAGCCGCGCCGCGCGGCCAATTCGCGGGTGATGCGGACACCCGCCACGTCGGCGTGCCGCAGGTCCAGCATCACTTGCTTCTGGAGCGTCCGGGCGCGGGCCCAGAAGTCGTCCGGACCGCCCAGGTCGACCTCCAGGGGAAGGGTGGCACCGAACTGGCCCATGACGGCCGCCATCTCGGGACGGGACGCCGCCCAGTTCTGGTGCAGCAGGTTCAGGCAGAACCGCGGGCTGTCGGCCCAGGCACCCAGCACCTCCGCGAAGACGTGGAGCAGGGCGGTCGTCGGCAGGACCCTGTGGGTGCGGAACGCGCCGCACAGCCGCTGCCACTGGGCGCGGGTCAGCCGGTGCCTGCGCCGTGTGAACCGCACCGTCCTGATCGCCGAGGGCTGCACGGCCAGCGGCAGACGGGGCGCGTCCGGGAGCGTGTCGATCCGGTCCTGCCAGTACCGCCACTGCCGCGCGTAGTCGGGGGTGTTCTCGTGCGCGAGCAGCTTCAGCAGGCTCTCGCGGTAGGTGAGCGTGGGCCGTGGCGGCTCGGCCGCCGGGTCGGCGTAGTACATCCGCCATTCGTCCATGACCTGGCGAATGCCGCGCCCGTCCAGCAGGAGCAGGCTTATCGCGAGGTGGACGCGGACCCGACGGGGCCGTACGCGGTGCACGACGATCTCGAAGAGCGGCCAGCTCAGGGGGTCGACGCCCTGCTCGCACATCCGGGTACGGGTGGCGAGCAGCGCCTTCTCGCGCGACGCGCCGTCGAGGCCCGTCAGATCCGTCACCGGCAGTCGGTACGGCAGGACCTCGGCCGGGTCGAGGACGCGCTGGGTGCCGGACTCCTCGATCACGACCCGCAGGTGGTCATGGCGGCGCAGCAGCTCCTCCACGGCTCGCTCGGCTCGCCCGAGGTCCACGTCGACCAGGTCGAGCTCGACGTAGTAGCCGGGCAGGAAGCCGCCCAGCTCGACCATCTCCGAGGTGCCGACGAGATAGGCCTCCTGAAGAGGCGTCAGGGGGAAGGGGGTGTGGGCCTCGACTGTCATCCCCGCGCCTCCGTGGCCCCGGCCAGGGCGGCCGCCAGTTCCCTGACGGTAGGCGCGGCGAACAGCAGCTCGATCGTCTCGTCGTCGGTCTGTTCGATGCCCAGTTCGGTGCGAAATCTGCCGACCATGCGGACCGCGTGGAGGGAGTCGCCGCCGAGGTCGAAGAAGTTGTCCTCGATTCCGAAGTCGTCGCGGCCCAGCGCGTCGGACCATATGGCCAGCAGGCGCTGTTCCAGCTCGCTCTGCGGCAGCGTCACCTCCTTCGGAGTGAGCTCGCGCCACGGCGAGGGCAGGGCGGAGCGGTCCACCTTGCCGTTGGCGCTCAGCGGCAGCTCGTCGAGGACGAGGTAGTGGTGCGGGACCATGTAGTCGGGCAGCAGATCACCCAGCTCCTTGTGCAGCACCGTGGTGTCCAGGACCGTCTGGCCGGACGGAGCGCCCGCGATCAGGACGTGCTGGACGAGCGCGTCCATGGCCGGCTCCCCCTCGGGCACCGAGGCGAACTGCGGGAATCCCGCCGCCGTCAGCTGCTCGCGCCACTCGGGCACCGACAGCAGAGGCGCCTCCCGCTGGTCCTGATAGTTTCCGAAGCCCTCCAGGAAGGCGAAGCTGATCATGTTCAGCGGAGAGTTGACGGTGCCTTCGATCATGACCAGGAGTCCGCCGGGCGCGAGCAGCCCGCGTACGTGTTGCAGGGTCCTGGTCAGGTCCTTGGCATCGTGCAGGACGTTGGCTGCGACGACGACGTCGGCGCAGCCGGGGGGGAAGCCCTGACCGGCCGGGTCCTCGTCGATGTCGAGCAGGCTGTAGCGCACGAACGGGTGGCGGCTCTCGTAGCGCTTCCTGGCCTGCTCGGTGAAGGCCGTCGACAGGTCGGTGAAGTGGTAGGCGACCCGCTCGGCCGGCAAAGCGGGGAGCACCTGGTCCGCAGTGGCGCCGGTGCCCGCGCCGAGTTCCAGGACGCGTACCTCGCGGTCGGCCGGGAAGCGCTCGACGAAGGAGCGGACGGCCTGGGCGGCGATCCGGTTCTGCAGCCGGGCGGCGGGGTTGGCCGCATACAGCGCCTCGGTCACATGCCATTCACCGCCGGGCAGCAGCAGCTGGAGCGGGCGCACCCGGCCCTGGAGCAGTGCGAGCTGGTGCTCGATGCTCGCGGTGAAGTAGTCGAGGAGCACCCGGTCAGCGCCGGTCGCGGTCAGCGATCCGAGAACGGCGTCGATGTCCCGGTCGAGGGCGTCGGCGTCGAGGGGCCGGTCCGCGCGGTACTCGCCGGGCCGCCCGGTCGCGGTGAGCGTGCCCCGCCGTGCGAGGACGGCCATCCACTGGCCGATCAGCCCGAGGTACAGGGGGCGGACACCACCACGGTCGACGATCGTGTCCGCGGTGGCGGTCTCTCCGGGCGTGGTGAACGCGCCGAGCCGGGCCAGGCCGCGGGCCATGACGGTGGGGGCGAGGGCTTCCAGCCGGTGCCACAGTCCCCGGAACGTCTCCGTGGCGGGTGCGAGTTCGGCGGTCGCGCGGCGCAGTTCACTGCTCGCCGCGTCGAGCACGACGGGCCAGCTGGAGGCACTGTCCAGGGGGCCGCAGGCCGTGTCCGGGGCGTCCTCGGGGACCAGGTAGGCGACCAGCTGCCCGCGGTTCGTGGCGGGGTTGGTGTCGACGGTGACGAGGGCTTCGCGCACTCCGGACCGGCGGCGCAGTGCGGCGGCGATCTCGTCGAGTTCGATGCGGTAGCCGTTGACCTTGACCTGGGTGTCCTCCCGCCCCAGGAACTCGATGTCACCGCCGGGCAGGTAGCGGCCGAGGTCACCCGTGCGGTACAGCCGCTCGCCGGTGCGCGGGTGGACGATGAACCGCTCGCCGGTCCTGACCGGGTCGGCCCAGTAGCCCTTGGCCACGCCGATGCCGCCGATGTAGATCTCGCCGGTCGTCCACACCGGGCACGGATCGAGCGCGTGGTCGAGGACGTGGAGCGTCTGGTTCGCCAGCGGCTTGCCGTAGGGGATGCGGTTCCACTCGGCGGGGACCTCACCGATCGGGTAGTGCACCGACCAGATGGACGCCTCAGTGGCGCCGCCGAGGCTGATCACCTGCGCGTTGGGGTAGGGGGTACGCAGCGCGTCAGGCAGCGAGACGGGAATCCAGTCGCCGCTGAGCAGGACGAGGCGCAGCGGAGCCGCGGCCGGTGCCGGCGTCGGGGCGTCGAGCCAGAGGCGCAGGAGGGCGGGGACGGAGTTCCAGACGGTGACGCCGTGCCGCTCCACCAGCTCCGACCAGTGCTCGGGGTCGTGCGCCCGGCGCGGGGACGGCAGGACCACGGCCGCGCCCGCGGCGAGGGCACCGAAGACGTCGTACACGGAGAGGTCGAAGCTGAGCGAGGACAGGGCGAGCACGCGGTCGGCGGGCCCGACGGCGAAGCGCCGGTTGATGTCCTGGAGGGTGTTGGCGGCGCCTCGGTGGTCGATGACGACGCCTTTGGGCTGACCGGTGGAGCCCGAGGTGAAGATCACGTACGCCAGGTCGTCGGGGGTGGGCGCGGTCTCCAGCGGACCGCTGTCGGCGACGCGTACCTCGGGGTCGTCGAGTGTGACGAGGTGGAGGCCGGCGGGCCATTCCAGTTCCTCACGCAGCCGTGGCGTGGTCACCACGATCCGCACGCCGCCCTGTTCCGTCAGCTGCGCCCGGCGGGCGGCGGGCCACTGCGGGTCGATCGGCAGGTAGGCGGCGCGGGAAAGGGTGACGCCGAGCACGGAGGGCACCTGGGTGAGGTCCTTGTCGACGACGACGCCGACCAGTTGCCCGGGTCCGGCGCCCAGCGCGACCAGTCGGCGGGCCAGGCGGCGGGCGCTCGTGACGACCTGGCGGTAGGTGAGTCCGCCCTCCTCGGCCAGGGCCGCCACCGCGTCGGGAGTTCTCGCGGCTTGGGCCTCCACAAGGCCGCACAGTGTTTCGGCAGGGATGTCCTGCGCGGTGTCGTTGGCGTCGGTGCGCTCGGCGATCTGCCAGGCGGGCAGCGAGGCCGGCCGGCGGGGAGCGACCCAGGCCTCCGGCTCCCGCGCAAGGCGGTCGAGGAGCGTGGCGTGGACGGCGGTGAGGTCGTCGGGCAGTCCGGCGGGGAACAGGTCGTGCGCCAGCTCCCAGACGATGGTCAGGGAGGGGCCGTGGTCCGTCACACGGCAGGCGAGCGCGGCCGGGTCGGACTCGCTCGGCTCGGTGGCCTGTGCGGATCGCGCCGCGAGCGGTTGCGTCAGCTGCTCCTCGATCCGGCGTGCGCGGTCCAGGAAGGCGTCGCCAGGCTCGGCGTCGCAGGCCAGCGAAACCGTGGGGCCGCCGGACAGTGCCATATCGAGGCGGAAGCCGGGCTGCTTGGACCAGAGGCGGAGCACGTCGGCGACCGATGCGACGAGGGCCGCGACAGGGCTCAGACATCGCTCACGAGATGTTTGCCTTAGCGCAGACCAAAGACTTTTCGATATCTCCACAACATGCCGCGTCACGCCGAGATCCGGTGATTGAGTGAGCGGCGAAAGGAGGGGTAGTTCAGGAGCTGGAGAAGCGCTCGGGAGACGCAGCTGGATTTCTGCGCCGTGCAGCACGGAAGATGTGTCGTTGGCCATTTTCAGAATCCCCTGCATATTTCGTGTGCCGGCATGACATGCGCGTCGATGGGCGGGCATCCGGGGCTTCGGACACCGGCGGGATCCGTCAGGAGGCGTCGCGGCCCACGCCGTCGAGTTCCAGCAGACCGCTGCGCAGCGCGACAGCGACGGCCGCGGTCCGGCTCTGGCAGTTCAGCTTGCTCATGACATTGGCGAGGTGACGCTTCACGCCGTGCTCGGTGATGCCCATCCCGCGGGCTATCTGGCGGTTGCTCATCCCCTGGGCCGCCCCCCAAAGGGCCTCCGTCTCACGCTCGGTGAGGCGGGGCCGCGTCACCTCGCCCTCAGCCTTGGCGGAGGCGAGCTGGACGACACGCCGCAGGACCTCGGGTGAAACCGCCACCGTACCCCGTCCCTGAGGGGGGAGCACTTCGTCCAGCGCGGCGCTCTGAACGTCCTCCAGGCGCAGCACCGCATCGGCCAGCACCCACTGCGCAGTGTCCAGCTGGTTCTGCATCAGGGACCGCAGTATTAGCACCACGCGGGTCTCGGGGTCGGCGATCAGCCGGCCCAGCAGGGACAGATCACCCACCCCGGCGGCCGACGAGAGGATCAAGGTCACCGGCCGGTTCACCCGGCCGAGCGGGATGTCCGCGGCGGAGGCCGCGGAGAGAAGGGAGCCAGGCTCACCGCCCCGCTCCGCAAAGCGGCTCAGTAACGCTCGGGAGGCCGGGTCGGGATCGACCACCAGAATGGTGCGACAATCCCCGTCCGCATCTTGACACTCAGCTTTCATTCCATCCCCCGTTAGCACTCTCACTGAAAGGCAACAGAGGCCACTGTCGGCCACTACGGCCGGAAGGTCAAGATCCCTTAGGCGATTTTCGAAAGATTTCCAAATGTGAATACTTGAGGTATCAACCGCCCCTCCAGGCACCGATGCGGCACAAGCTGGAGGGGTGGCCGGACCCCTCGGCGGGTCCGGCGCGGTTGACGTGTCGGTGGGTGGGGCGGTGTCTTCAGTGAGCGAAAACGGGCCCCGCCGACGGATCGGGCCGACCCTTCGGCAGCAGTGTCAAGCCGACCACGGCGGCCGCGGCGGAGATGGCCGCGCATGCGGCGAACGCCCCGCCGAAGCCGTCGACCGACCCGCCGGCACCGCCCTCCAGGCTCGCCCCGGCGATCGCGGCGACCACGGCGATGCCCAGCGAGGCGCCCAGTTCGTGACAGGTGTTGACGAGCCCGGAGCCGAGGCCCGCGTCCCGGTGCTCCACACCGTGCATGGCACCCGTGATGGCGCAAACGAAGCCGATACCCAGACCGAAGGCGAGCAGCAGGAAGCCAGGTAGCACCTCGGTCCAGGCGTCACCGCTGCGCTCCAGGCCCGTCAGCAGCAGGGCCCCCGCCACGGCGACCGCCATGCCGCCGGCGGCCGTGGTACGCCAGCCGAGTCGGCTCACAGCCTGGCCGCCCAGATGGGCCCCGGCGGTCGTGGCCACGGCGACCGGGAGGAACATCAGGCCGGTCTTCAGCGCGCTGAACTCCAGTACGTGCTGGAGGTAGAAGGAGCAGAGGAAGAAGGCCGAGATGAGGACGCCGGAGGCGGCCAGCATCAGCAGGCAGCCGCCCACCAACGAGCGCCGGGCGAGGAAGGACAGCTGCACGAGCGGCGCGGCCGCCGCCCGCTCGGCCAGGACGAAGAGCACGGCTCCGACGGCGGCGGCCAGCAGCGGGATCCAGGCGGACGGGGCGCCGAAACCGTGGTCCCGCGCCTGCACCAGGCCGTAGATGAGGAGTGCGGGCGTCACCGTCATGGTCAGTGCGCCCGGCAGGTCGACGCCCGAGGGGGCCGCGCTGTGACCGTGCCCGTGGTCTGCGGGCTGCTGCTTGACCAGCGCGGGGACCGCCAGGAGGACGACGAGACCGATCGGCACGTTGACGAAGAAGATCCACTCCCAGCCGGGTCCGGAGACCAGGACACCACCGAGCAGGACTCCGAAGGCCGCACCGGTACCGCCGATCGCAGCCCAGACACCGAGCGCACGGTTGCGCTCGGCACCCTGGAAGATCGTCATGATCAGGGCCATCGCAGCCGGGGACATGACGGCCGCACCGACGCCCTGCGCGGCGCGGGCGGTGATCAGCACACCGCCGCTCTCGGCCAGTCCGGAGACCAGGGAGGCCACGGTGAAGACCGCGAGGCCGGCGAGGAACATCCGCCGACGGCCGAGCAGATCGCCGAGTCGCCCGCCGAGGAGCAGCAGGCTGCCGAAGAAGAGCGTGTACGCGGTGACGATCCAGGTCAGCGTGCCCGGTCCGAGGGAGAGTTCGTCGCCGATCGTGGGCAGGGCCACGTTCACCACGGTCACGTCCACGATGAGCATGAACTGCGCCATGCACAGCAGCGCCAGGATCAGCCACCGACGCGGGTCCGGCGGGCCGGCCTGTGCCGCGTGCTCCTCGTGGCCGTGCGCGGGCGCCGGTTCGTGCTGCCCATGCCCGTGGTGACCATGTCCGTGGTGTCCGTGACCGGGGCCGTGATGACCACTTCCGTGCCGCTGTGCCTCGGTCGTGTCGGAGGGCACCGCCCCCGCCACGTCGGTGTGGGTCTGCCTCTCGGGCTTCACCGCACACTCCTTAAGTTGAACAATGCTGTCAGTGTTACACCCTAGGGCAAGGAGCGCTGATTCTGAACAGCGTTGTTCAACTTGTTTGCCGGGTCGGGCTTACTCCCCCGCCGGCTGCCCCACGATCACCCGGGCCACGAGCCGCGCCACCGTCGGGTTCTCGAAGACGTCCTTGGGCCGAAAGCTCAGTCCCGCTTCCCGCGCCCGCGCGGCGACCCGGGTCGCCAGGACCGAGTCGCCGCCCAGGTCGAAGAAGTCGTCGTGCGGGCCGATCGGCACCACGCCCAGGACTTCCGCCCAGATACCGGCCAGCACCACGGCCGGCCCGGTCGGTGCGCCCTGCGCAGTGCCCGCCGTCTCCGGCTCGACGGCGTCCTCCGGCCCCGCAGCGTCCGCCGGCCCCACCGAGCGCACCGCGTACGCCGGCTCCGTCCAGTGCCGGACCCGGCCGAAGGGGTATCCGGGCAACGTGACCAGGCGCTCCCGCCCGTGCCGCGCGGCGGACCAGTCGACGTTCACACCGGTTTCCCACAGCGTCCCCAGAGCGCGGCCTAGCGCCTCACCGTCGTCCACACTCTCCTCGACGCGCCGCATGGCGCTGACCGCGCGATGCCGTGTGGACCAGGAGCCGTGCCGCCGCGCCGCGGAGCCGAGCGAGCGCCCGGGGCCTGTCTCGACCAGTACCCGGCCCGGCCCCTGCAGCAGCGTGCCGATGCCGTCCGACCACCGCACGGGGCTGCGCATCTGCAGGGCCCACCGCTCCGGGTCGACGGCCTCCGCGTCGGTCATCCAGGTGCCGGTGACGTTCGACACCAGCGGCACGACGGGCGCGGACAGTGGCACACCGCGGGCCATGTCGGCGAAGCGTTCCGCCGCTTCTTCCAGTGCGGCCGTGTGGAAGGCGTGAGCGGTGCGCAGGGTGGCGGTCTCGACACCCGCTGCCTTCATCCGCGCGGTGAACTCCGCTGTCGCGCTGACCGGACCGGCAACGACACACGCGCTGGGCTCGTTGACTGCGGCCACCTGCAGCGCGGTGCCGGCGAGGTGTTCGCGGACCCGGTGCTCGGGCAACCGTACCGAGATCATCTCTCCCGGCGGGGCGGTACGCATGAGCCGCGCTCGGGCGGCCACCAGCCGGACGGCGTCGGCAAGTCCGACGACACCGGCCAGGCAGGCCGCCGCGAACTCGCCCACGCTGTGCCCGGCGAGCGCGGCGGGGCGTATTCCGAACTCCTCCAGCGTGCGTGCCAACGCGTACTCGACGGTGAAGAGCGCCGGCTGCGCGGTGTCGGTGCGGCGCAGCGCCGCCTCGTCGTCGCCCCACAGCGCGTCCCGGATGTCACGGCCGAGTTCCGCCGCGAACAGCTCGGCGCAGTGGTCGGCCGCACGGCGGAAGACCCCGCCCCGCCGGTACAGGCCGGCGCCCATGCCCGGGTACTGGGCCCCCTGGCCCGGCAGCAGCAGCACCGGCGTGAGCGGCGCATCGGGGACCCGGGCGGGCGTACGGTCGCCGCGCAGCAGCTCGGCGGCCCGCGCCGGGGTGGGTGCGGTGACGGCCGCACGGTAGCCGAACGGCCTGCGTCCCTCGGCGAGGGTCCGGGCCACATCGGCCAGGTCGGCGCCGGGATCGGAGGCGAGGGCGTCGGCCAGCCGGCGGCGGCTCTCGCTCAGGGCTTCCGCGGTGCGGGCACTCACCAGCAAGACCGGTGCGGCGACTGGCGGTTCGGCGGGTGCCTCCCGTGGCACGGGGGCCGGTGCCTCGGCGAGTACCACGTGGGCGTTGGTACCGCCTACCCCGAGGGAGCTCACGCCCGCCAGCAGTGGGCGCGGACCGGTCCAGGCCCGGGTCGCGGCGGCGATCGAGAACGGCGTGTTCGCCAGCCGCAGCTCCGGGTTGGGCGCGTGGTGGTGGGCGGTCCCCGGCAGCGTGTGGTGCTCCAGCGCGAGGACCGTCTTGATCAGCCCGGCGATGCCGGAGGCCGCTTCCAGGTGCCCGATGTTCCCCTTGGCCGATCCGATCAGGCATGGCACGGTGCGGTCACCGTCGGGGTCCAGCGCCTGGCGCAGGGCGGCCAGTTCGACCGGGTCGCCCAGGGCCGTGCCGGTGCCGTGGGCTTCGACGTAGCCGACGTCGTGCGGGTCGACGGCGGCGACCGCCAGCGCCTCGGCGACGACGGCGGCCTGCATCTCGACACTCGGTGCGCTGAAGCCCATCTTCAGCGCGCCGTCGTTGTTGACGGCGGTGCCCTTGACGACCGCCCGGATCCTGTCCCCGTCGGCCAGTGCGTCGGACAGCCGCTTGAGGGCCACCACGCCGCCACCACTGCCGAACACCGTGCCGCTCGCTGCCGCGTCGAACGGCCGGCATACCCCGTCGGCGGACATCATCGAGTCGGGCTCGTGCAAGTAGCCCACCCGGTGCGGCACCTTGACGGTCATCCCCCCGGCGAGCGCCATGTCGCTCTCCCCGCACAGCAGGCTCTGGCAGGCCAGATGCACCGCCACCAGCGAGCCCGAACAGGCGGTCTGCACGGTCAGTGCCGGTCCGCGCAGGTTGAGGGCGTGGGCGACACGGGTGGCGAAGAAATTGGGGTCGGTCAGGGTCAGCGCGTGAATGAGCGCCGTCGAGGTGCCGCCGCCCAGGAACTGCCGAACGTCCTGGTGAGAGAGCAGGTTGTAGCCGAAGTAACCGCTGAAGGAGGGCGCCGCGAACACGCCGACCGCGCCGTCCTCGCGTGCCGGGTCGCAGCCGGCGTCCTCCAGGGCGTGCCAGCAGCTCTGGAGGAACAGCCGGTGCTGCGGGTCCATCGCAGCCGCCGTGCCGGGCGGCAGCCCGAAGAACTCGGCGTCGAACTCCTGGTAGCCGTCGAGGACCGCGGCCCGGCGTACGTATCCGGGTTGCTCCAGCAGGGTCTTGGGCACCCCCGCCGCCAGCAGCTCGTCGGCGTCCAGATCCTCCAGGCAGTCCCGTCCGGCGTGCAGGTTGGCCCAGTACTCGGCCGTGTCCCGCGCCTTGGGGAACCGGCCGGCGAGTCCGACGACCGCCACCGCCTCGCCCGCACCGGTGTCCGTGTGTCCGTCGCCGGTCATGCGTTCCTCTCCCTCGTCTCCCGCCGCCGCGGCCGGGCGGCGGTCCTGGCGGTGCGGGCGGCCGCCCGGCGCGCCGCGTCCCGTACGGCACTCGCGGCCGGCCGGGCGCTCGCGGCACCGTCGTCGCCCAGCGCCCGCGTCACCTGGTCGGCCAGTTCGGCCGCGCTCGCGCCCTGGAGCAACCGGGCCACCGGAATGTCCACGGCAAAGTCGTCCCGCAGCGCATTCTTGATCCGGACGGCGGCCAGCGAGTCCAGACCGAGGTGGACCAGCGGACGTTCCGCGATCCGCCCAGGGTCGTCGAAGCCGAGGACGCGGCCCACGCTCAGCAGTGTCCTGGCGCGCACCGCGTCCCGGCGGGCCTCGGCCGTCATACCGTCCAGCGCCGCCCGGTCGAAGCCGTCCGCCTCCTCCGTGGTGCCCAGCAGCGTGGCGAAGAAGGACGAGGCGCGGATCTGCGGATAGGCGGCGGCGAACTCGCGCGGCACCAGCCGCGCCACCCCACCGTGCTCCGCGTTCCGGGCGATCAACGCCTCCAGCGCCGCGAAGCCTTCCCTGGCGTCGATCGCCCCGACCCCGGGGACGGCCCGCCCGCGCACCGCGCCGATGTCGCCCCACGGCCCCCAGTTGACCGCCAGCGCGGGCAGACCGGCCGCCCGGCGCAGCGCCACGACCGAGTCGAGGAAGGCGTTGGCCGCCGCGTACTCGGCCTGCCCCGGCGAGCCCGCCAGGGAGGCGAACGAGGAATAACCGATCCACCAGTCCAGTCCGAGGCCGGAGGTGGCCTCGTGCAACCGCCACGCGCCGCCCGCCTTCGGTGCCCACACCCGGTGCAGGCGCCCCGGTTCGGCCTCGGTGACCAATGCGTCCTCCAGGACTGCGGCGGTGTGCACGACGCCGCGCAGCCGGGCCCCAGTCGCGGTCACCGCCGCGACCATGCGCTCCGCCGTCCCGGGTCGCGCCACATCGCCGGTGACCAGCTCGACCCGGGTGCCCAGCGCCTGGATGCGCGCGACGTCCTCTGCCGCGTCCGGACCGAGCGGGCCGCGGCCACCCAGGACGACGGTCCCGGCCCCGTGTTCGGCGAGCCAGCGGGCGGTGGCGAGGCCCAGCCCGCGCGTACCACCGCTGACGAGGTAGCCGCCACCCGGCCGCACCACCACGTGCGGGCGCTCGGGGGGCTCGGGTGCCTCGGCGGCCAGCCGCGCGACATGGCGGCGGCCCGAGCGCCAGGCCACCTCGTCGGGGCCGTCGGCGGCGAGGAGTTCGGCGGCCGGCGGCACCTCGCCGTCGTCCATGTCGACGAGACGGGCGGTGAGTTCGGGCCGCTCCTGGCGCAGGGTACGGACCAGTCCTCGCAGCGCGGCCTGTACCGGGTCGGGCGTCTCGTCGCGTCGCACCCGCCGGGCGCGCACGGTGAGGACCGTCAGCGGGGGCGGGGGTGTGCCGGCGGCGTCGTGGGCACGCAGCAGGTCGGCGACGAGCCGCAGGACACACCGCACCCGCCGTTCGGCGGCCTCGGCGACGTCGGCCGGCTCGACCTGTCCGCCCCAGGCCGCCAGCACCACGCCGTCCACACGCCGCCGGGCGTCCCAGGGCCGGCCGCGGACCACGAACTCGCAGGACGCGCCGGCTGCCGACAGAGCGGCTCCGACCGCCGCGCAGTTCGGGTCTGCCGGACCGGCGCCCAGCAACAGCACCCGTTGTCCGGTGCCGTGCGGCGGTTCGGGCGCAGGCATCTCCTCCCAGCGCACCCGGTGCAGCAGCGGCGTGACGTCCGCGGGGAGCGCCTGGTCGCCGACGGGGCTGAGCCGGATGCCCGTCAGCTGAGCCACCAGCGTGCCGTTCTCGTCCCGGACCTCGACGTCCGCGGTCAGTTCGCCGTCTTGCGACCCCCGGTTCAGGCCTGCCCGGCAGACGAGGTCCCCGACCGGTGCCGCACTCCACCGCAGCCGTTTCACCGCCGTGGGCAGGTATGTGCCGTGCGTCCCGGCGGGCAGCAGGGCGCCGACCCCGTGCAGACAGGCGTCGAGCAGGGCCGGGTGGAAGCGGAACCGGGCGTCCGGCGGCAGCGCGGCGGGCCGGGTGACCCGGCTGGAGACGGTCTCTGCGCTCACCCGCAGTTCGCGGACCGCGGCGAAGGCAGGTCCGTGCTCCTGGCCGAGGCCCCGCAGGGCGGTGTAGAGGTCGTGCGGGTCGCGCCGTACGCCGCCCGTCTGGTGGTCCGCCTGGGCGGGCCGCGCGCCGGAGGTGCCGTGGCCGGCGGGTCCGGGCAGCGGGCCGGGTTCGCCGACCTCGACGTGTGCCGTGGCCAGGATCGTCGCCGCACCGCCTGTGCCCGAGGTGACGGTGATCCGTCCGCCGGACGCGTCGGGTTCCTCCTCCAGGGTGGTGGTGAGGGTGGCCGGTTCGATCAGCGGCAGCAGCCGGTCGAAGCAGAGGTCGCGGACGTGTACGGCGGCCGGTGCGGTGCCGAACGCCTCGCAGGCGGCGGCCAGGGCGAGTTCGGCGTGGGCGGTGCCCGGGAGCACCGGTGTGCCGTGGACGCGATGGTCGCCGAGCCAGGGCAGCCGGTCCAGGCCGACGCGGCTCTGCCAGACGTGGCGGACGGGGGTGCCGGGGAGGGTGACACGGTGGCCGAGCAACGGGTGGGCCGGCGCGGCGTCAACAGGGGTGCTACGTGGCCGAGGGAAGCGCTGGTGCTGCCAGGCGTAGGTGGGCAGGTCGGCGTGGCGTCCGGCGGGGACCGACGGGCGGGGCAGCGGGACCCCCGCGCAGTGCAGGGCCGCGAGAGTGCCGGCCAGCGCGGTGCGGCTCGGGGTGTCGCGGGCGAGTGTGCCGAGCACGGTGCTCCGGTCGGTCCGCAGGCCGTCGGCGTCCAGGACGGTCTCCAGGACCGACTGGGCGACGACCGGATGCGGCGAGACCTCGAGGAAGACCCGCCGGCCGTCCTGCGCGGCGGCACGCACGGCTTCCGACAGCCGGACCGGGCGGCGCAGGTTCGCCGTCCAGTAGGCACCGTCGAGCCGAGGGCGCTCGCGCGGATCGTCCAGCGTGGTGCTGTAGTACGGCAGGTTCGGGGAACCCGGCGCGATGTCCGCGAGGGCCGCGCGCAGTTCGCCGAGGAGCGGGTCGACCAGAGGACTGTGAGCGCCGATGGACACACCCGGCACGAGCCGCGCCAGCCGCCCCTCGTCCCGGCACTCCTCGACGAACCGCTCCACGGTCTCGGGCAGTCCCGCCACGACGCAGGCGCGCGGCGAGGAGTGCACCGCCACGGAGATGCCGTCACGGCCGTCGAGGCGGCGGCGTGCTTCCGCGGCGTCCAGTTCCACCAGGGCCGTCGCGCCCGTCCCGCCGAGCCGCAGCTGCATCAGCCGGGAGCGGCGGCAGACGACACGCGCCCCGTCCTCGGGCGAGAGGGCGCCGGCGACGACGGCCGCGGCGATCTCCCCCATCGAATGGCCGAGCACGGCCCCCGGCAGGATGCCGCGTCCGCGCCACACCTCGGCGAGGCCTATGTGCATGGCGTACACCGCGGGCTGCACCCGGTCCATGCCGGCGCCGGCCAGACCGCCGCCGGTGAGCAGGGTGCGCAGGCCGGCGCCGGTCTCCTCCCGTACGACGGGTTCGAGCGCCTCGACGACCGCTGCGAACAGCGGCTCCTCGGCGAGCAGTCCGGCGCCCATGCCGTCCCACTGCGAGCCGTGGCCGGAGAAGACGAACACCGGTTCCGTGGGCCGGGTGTCCGGGACGCTGCCGCGGACGGAGCGCGGTCCGGTCTCCCTTCCGTCGGCGACGGCGTGCAGCAGCCGGACGAGTGTGGCCCGGTCGCCGGCCCGGAGCACCACGCGCTCGGTGAGATGGGCACGGCGCAGGGCGAGGGTGTGCGCGACGTCGGCGAGCGGCGTGTCCGCGCCCGCGTCGGTCAGCCAGCGGGCCAGGCGTGCGGCGTTCTCCCGCAGGGCGGCGGGCGTGCGGGCGGAGAGCGCGAAGAGCAGGTCCTCGGGCACGGGGCCGGCGGACCCGGCGTCCCTGGCTCCGGCCTCACTTCCGGTCTCTGCGGGGCCCGCGCCCGCGGCCCTCGGCCCGGCGGGTGTCAGGTCTCCGTGCGGCATGCGGTGGTCCACTCTCAGTTGATGGTCGTAGCGGGTACGGGAGCAGGGGCCTCGACGAGCACCGCGTGGGCGTTGGTCCCGCCGAATCCGAAGGAGCTGACACCGGCGGTGCGGGGCCGTGTGCCGCGGTGCCAGGCGACGGGCCGGTCCACGACGGACAGGCCCAGCTCCGTGAAGGGGATGCGCGGATTGGGCGCGGCGTGGTGCAGGGTCGCCGGGAGCAGCTCGTGGTGCAGCGCCAGGGCGCATTTGGCGAGGCCCGCGAGTCCGGCCGCGCCTTCCAGATGCCCCAGGTTGGACTTGACCGAGCCGATCGGCAACGGGGATCCGGTGGGCCGGTGGCGGCCCAGGGCCGCGCCGAGGGCGGTGGCCTCGATGGGGTCGCCGAGCGGGGTGCCGGTCCCATGGGCCTCGATGTATCCGGCGTCGGCCGGGTCCAGTCCGGAGGCGTGCCACACCTCGCGGATCAGTGCTTCCTGCGCGGCGGGGTTCGGCGCCATCAGGCCATTGGACCGGCCGTCCTGATTGGTGCCGGTCGCGCGCAGCACGGCGAGGACGCGATCGCCGTCGCGCACCGCGTCGTCAAGGCCGCGCAGTACCGTGACGACGCAGCCCTCGGCGCGCACATAGCCGTCGGCGGCGGCCGAGAACGGCTTGCACCGGCCGCCGGGTGAGAGGGCGCCGCTCTCCGCGAAGTTGAGCGTCACGCCGGGCGACAGCAGCAGGTTCACCCCGCCGACGAGGGCGGTGTCGCACTCCCCCGCGAGCAGAGCCGTCCGCGCCAGATGCAGCGCGACCAGGGAGGAGGAGCAAGCGGTGTCGACGGTCACGCTGGGCCCGCGCAGGTCGAGGGCGTACGAGAGCCGGTTGGCGATGATGCTCGGGGCGGAGCCGGTGCCGGTGCGGGCCGTGATGGACGGCAGGTCCTCCAGCGCGGTTCGCCCGTGGTCGTCGCCGCACGCGCCGACGTACACGCAGGTACGGCTGCCGGCCAGCCGGTCGGCGGGCAGGCCCGCGTGTTCCAGGGCCTCCCAGGCGACCTCCAGCAGGAGTCGCTGCTGGGGGTCCATCTCCGCGGCTTCCGCCGGGGAGATGCCGTAGAACTCGGCGTCGAAGCCGTCCACATCGGATTCGGCGAGGAAGCCGCCGTGCCGGTTCGCCCGGTCGACGGCGGCGGCGTGGCCCGGGGACATCCGCCGGTACGGCTCCCAGCGGCCGTCGGGCACGGTGCCGACGGCGTCCCTGCCGCAGGCCAGCGCCTCCCAGAGTCCGGCCGGTGAGCCGATCCCGCCGGGCAGTCGGCAGCCGAGTCCCACGACCGCGATGTCCCCTTCCCGTCCGGCAGCCGTCCGGACGGGCGCGGGGGACTCCGGAGCGCCGGTCAGGAAGGCGACCAGGCGCCGGATCGTGGGGTACTGCCACAGCACGATCGGCGGCAGCGTCCGGTCCAGCAGGTCCTCCAGGTCACCCGAGAGCGCCACCATGTCCCGGGAAGCGAGCCCGTACGCCGCGAACGGCCGGTCCTCGTCGACACCGTCCTCGGACAGCCCGCTGTGGCGGGCGATCCGCTCGATCAGCAGCCGCCGCAGTTCCCCGGTCATGCCCATACCCCGTCCGACGCGGCGGCGGTGTGCGCTTCGGCGAGCCGGGCGAGGTAGAGGTCGCGGCAGGCCGAGCGGCGGATCTTGCCGCTCGTGGTCTTGGGCATCGTGCCGCGCCGGATCAGTGCCACGTCTCGTACGTCGAGCGCGTGCCGGGATACCACGGACGCACGGATCGCCGCCCGGACCGCCGTCCTGTCGGTGTGCGCGGTTCCCCGGTCCAGTTCGGCGACGACGACGGCGCCTTCGCCCGCCTCGTCCAGCACTCCGGTCGTGAACACGGCGACATGGCCGCGGCGGACCGCCGGGTCGGCCTCCTGCACGGTCAGTTCCAGATCGGCGGGGTGGTGGTTGCGACCGTCGACGACGATCAGGTCCTTCAGCCGGCCCGTCAGATACAGCTCGCCGTCGCGCAGGAAGCCCAGGTCCCCGGTGCGCAGCCAGCCGACGTCCGTACCGCCGGCCAGGGCGGCGCGGAACACCTCGGCGGTACGCTCCGGGCGTCCCCAGTAGCCCGCGCACACGTTGGTTCCGCGCACCCACACCTCACCTACGCGGTCGCCGCCGACCGGGTCGCCCGTGCCGGGGTCGACGATCAGCACCTCCTGGTCGGCCGGGGTGCCGCAGCCCACCACGCGGTAGCCGTCGGCGTCGCCGTCGGCACGTACGTGCACCCGGTCCCGGGCGAGTTCGGCGCGGTCGAGGGTGAGGACCCGAGGAGCCGAGGGCCGGCCGAGGGTGACGGCGAGCGTCGCCTCGGCGAGGCCGTAGCTGGGGCAGTGCGCCGAAGGCCGGAAACCGTACGGGGCGAACGCGGCCGTGAACCGGTCCAGGGTCCCCGCGCGCACCGGCTCGGAGCCGTTGACGAGGAAGCGCAAGGAGGACAGGTCGAGGCCGTCGAGGGCGGGTCGGGGGACCCGGTCGGCGCACAGGTCGAGACCGAAGTTGGGCGAGACGGTGTGGGTCGCGCGGTGGTCACTGATCGCGCGCAGCCAGCGGGCGGGCCGCTGGATGAACGCGAACGGCGCCATGAGGACGACGGGAATACGCCGGATCAGCGGTACCGCGATCATCAGCAACAGGCCCATGTCGTGGAAGAACGGCAGCCATCCCGCGATCCGCGCGTCCTCGCCGATCTCCAGGCCGGCCATCAGCTGGGCCGCGCCGACGGCCAGGTTGCGGTGGGTGACCTCGACACCCGCCGGATCGCGTGTGGATCCCGAGGTGTACTGGAGGTACGCGATGTCGTCGGGGCGTTCGACGACGGGCAGGACGACGTCCCGGGCCAGTGACGGGTCCACCGCGTCGACGCACACCAGGCTCGGCTGCCCGGTCCGCGACGCGTCGGCCAGCAGGCGGCGCACCGGCTCCTCGTGGGCCGTGGTGGTGAGGACGGCGCTAGGGGCGCAGTCGGCCATGGCCAGGAGCAGCCGCTCGTCGGTGCGGAACGCCTCCGGCGCGTACAGGGGTACGGCGATCACCCCGGTGTACAGGCAGGCGAGCAGCGCGACGACGTAGTCCCCGGTGTGCGGGCACAGGATCGCGGCCCGGTCGCCCGGTGCCGTCGACCGGCTCAGCAGGCAGGCCAGGGCCCTGGCACGCAGGTGGAGCTGACCGTAGGTCAGGGTGACGGGGGTTCCCGCGCGGTCGGTGGAGTAGTCGAGAAAGGTCATCGCGGTGGCGTCCGGATGCCGCAACGCGGCCAGACGTACCGCCGCGGCCGGTCCGAGCGGCTCGGACGACGGGCTGGCGGCGGGCATGGGGACGGCAGAGCTGGAAGGGGGCATGGGCGACTCTTCCTCCGGTCCGGTCAGCCGCGTCGGTCACGGACGGCCGTCAGTGGCAGCGGTACGGCGGTGCCGCGGACGTAGGGTGTGTTGGTGGGGTAGCGGGGCCAGGGGCGGACGACCTCGTGGACCCGCACCTGGAAACCGGCGTCGCGCAGTGCGCCGAGCAAACGGCGGTTGGCGTTGCAGCCGCCTGCCACCCGACGCCACAGGGGTGCGAGCACGTCCTGGAGCAGGCCCACCACACCGGGGGACCTGACGTGCTCGAAGAAGACCAGCTGACCGCCGGGCTTGAGCACGCGGCGGATCTCGCTCAGCGCGGCAGGCAGGTCGACGACCGTGCAGAGCACGAGGGTGCAGACCACGGTGTCGTAGGTGTCGTCGGGCAGTGGCAGCCGCTCGGCCCAGGCGTCCACCACCTCCACGTCCAGCTCCACCTCCTCGGCACGGCGGAGCAGTTTCCCGCGCATCTCGCTCGCGGGCTCCACGGCGGTGAGCGCCCGGGCCTTGGCGTAGTAGGGGAGATTGGCGCCGGAGCCGGCGCCGACCTCCAGGACGGTGCCGGTCAGCTCGCTGAACATCAGCGTGCGCAGCGGGCGGCCCCACTTCTCCTCCGCGCGGGCGGTCATCGCGTCGTAGTAGCGGGCGAAGAAACGGCCGGCGCGGCTCTCGAGCCGGGAGTTCGTCTCGGCGGTGGTCGTCATGAAAGGGCTCTCCTGCGCGTGCGAGGTGTGGGCTGCCCGCCGGGTACGGCAGTGGGGTAGCGGCCGTCCAGGCAGGCGGTGCAGAGGTCGTAGGGGTCCTTGTCCACCGACCGGATCAGGGCGTGCAGGGGAAGGAACGCGGCGGTGTCGCAACCAAGTCGCCTCGCGATCCGGTCGTCGGTGATGCCGGCGGCGAGCAGGCTGTCGCCGCGCCCGGTGTCGATGCCGTAATGGCACGGCCAGCGGTGCGGAGGTGAGGCGATCCGCACGTGGATGGCCCGGGCGCCCGCGTCGCGCAGCAGCGTGACGATGGCGGCCATGGTGGTGCCGCGTACCAGTGAGTCGTCCACCAGCAGCACGGGCCGGCCCGCTACGGCGGCGGGCACGGCCGTGAGCTTGGCCCGCACGGCGGCCGCGCGGTCGTCCGGGCTGCCGCCGATGAAGGACCTGCCGACGCTGTCATGACGCAGCAGGCCCTGCACGAGGGGCAGTCCAGAGCGGAAAGCGTATCCGTCGGCGGCCACCCGGGCGGTTTCCGGCACCGCGACCACGACCGGGTCCGCCGCGTCCGGCGGGGGCGGGGCGTGCTCGGCGAGCGCGATGCCGGCGGCGTACCGGGTGCGGTAGACGCTCCGCGCGTCGAGGACCGAGTCGGGCCGCGCGAAGTACACGTACTCGAAGAGGCAGAAGGCCCGGCGGGCGCCCTGCACCGTGAGGCGGCCGCTGTGCATGCCGTCCGGGCCCACCTCCAGCACCTCACCCGGCTCCAGTTCACGCACCGGTTCGGCGCCGACGGCGGTCAGGGCCGGCGATTCCGAGGCGAGCAGCCAAGTGTCGTCCAGCCGGCCCAGGCACAGCGGGCGGAACCCGTGTGGATCTCGCACGCCGTACATCCGCCGCCCGTCGGTCAGCACCAGCGCGTACGCCCCGGTGACTGCGGGCAGCACCTCGTGCAGGGCCGCCGACAGGTCAGCGCCGCGTTCCATCACGGTGTGCAGCAGCCGGGTCAGCAGTGCGGTGTCGGAGCCGCCCGGCCCGTACCGCGCGCCGTGGGCGATGGCGAGGGCTTCGGCGTCGACGAGGGTGCCGTTGTGGGCGACCGCGAGGGTCGGCCGGCCGGGCGGGCCTGCGAGGACGGGCTGGGCGAGGTCGGTGCCGGGCGCCCCGGTCCCGGCCGTGCCGTGGGCGTCCCCGGACGTGGCGTACCGCACGTGCCCCACCGCGCCCGGCCCGCGCGGCAGGTCCGCGAGCGCCGGGAAGACATCGCTGACCCGGCCCGCGCCGGCGCGGCGGTCCAGCCGGCCGGCGTGGCAGGCGACTATGCCCGCGTTCTGGCGGCCCCGGTGCTGAAGCGCCGTCAGCATGGTGCGCACGAGGGGGGCGGCGTCCCCTGTCGCTCCCCACACCCCGGCGACGCCGCAGGCCTCGCGTGGCTTCCCGGTCGGATCGCTCATCCGGTGCCACCACCGGTGGTGGTGTGGCGGGCCTCTTCCCGCAGCCAGCGCTCGAACGCGGCGAGGTCGGGCAGGATCACGTCGGAGCAGGACAGCACGGCGAGGTTCTGTCGCATCTCGGTCACGGCGACGACGGTGGTGCCGGCGCGGTGGGCGCTGAGCATCTCCGCCGCCGTGCCCATGCTGGGCTCATGGTCGGGCAGCCAGGCCACGCACACATCGCACGCGGCCGCCAGGTCGGTGAGCCGGTGGAAGGTGGCCGTGAGCAGCGCGACCGCCGGATCGAGATCGGCCCGGCGCACCTCCGGGACGGCGGCGAGCGCGGCGTGCCCGGCCAGGATGGCCTGCTCGTGCTCGCCGATCCACTGCCGCATCAGTGCGCCGGGGTCGTGGACGACGGCATCCGGGTCATGGTCCAGGATGGTTCGGCGCAGCCGCTCCCGGTAGCCCTGGTCGGCGAGGTCGGCGCCGGTGCGAGCGCCCTGCATGAGGCCGGCGAGGAAGTACGAGCGTATGCCGCTCACGCGTCCTCCACGGAGTACTCCGGCAGGTCGAGGGAGCGAGGGGCGGCGGCGTCGTACAGCGCGGCCGCCTCGACGAGGTGATCGACGACCTCCTGGGGTGTGGCCCGTACGGCGTCCGCGACGCGTTCCAGTTCCCGGTCGAAGGCGCTGCTCCCCCAGCGGCTGACCTTCCCCTGGTTGTCGCGGGCGATCAGTGCCCGCGCGTCGGCGAGGGAACCGCGTGCCCGGCCGGAGAACGGCAGCGCGACTTCGGTCAGGTGGTCGTCGCCGGGGTGGACGGCGCGTACGGATAGGTTGTTCTGCTCGGGGTGCAACAGCAGTTCGCGCACCAGCGGGGCCGGTACGGGCAGTTCTTCGACGGTGGCCTCGGGACGCATGGTGTACGCCCGGTGTGTCACTGTCTCCCCGATCCGGGGGCTGTAGCGCAGGTAGCGCAGCCGGAGCACCCCGTCGGCCGGGCACCACACGGCGCGCAGCGTGGCCGGGGCGGGAGAGCCGTCCGGGCGGCGGCGCAGCGGGTAGGCGTCCGCGTCCACCCGCACGGTGCCGTCGACCGCGTCGGCGCGGGAGAGCCGCAAGGGCGCCCGGTGCATCAGATAGGGGTCGAGCACGGTCAGCGTCTCGCCGTCGTCGTAGAGCGCGCAGACGTGCCGGCCGCCGACGCGGTACTCGGCCTGTGCGCCGGTGCGGCGGGCCACCCGGTCGCCGGCGCCGAAGGTCTGCCAGGCGCACGCCGTGCCGAACCGCTCCGGGGAGGTGCCGCAGCCGTAGTGGATGTGGTACTGAGCAGCGCTGTTGTACGGGACCCGGGTCAGGACCTCCGTGTGGACGTCCTGAAGCACTTGGGGGTCAAGGGCTGGGGCGGGAGCCGCCATGGTGAGTCTCCTAGCGCGCGTGGTGGGTCAGGGGGTCGCGGACCTGCCGCGGCCGGCGGGGAGGCCCTCGCGCGCACCCAGGCTGGTGAGCAGGAAGGCCACCAGTTCGGCGCGACGCGGGACGAGGTAGAAGTGGTCACCGGGCATGGCCCGCAACGTGAACGGACCCGTGGTGCAGGAGCGCCATCCCTCGGCGTCGAGGGTGGTGACGTCGGCATCGCGGGTGCCGACGAGCGCGGTGACGGCGCAGTCCAGCGGGGTTCCCGGCCGGTACCGGTAGCGCTCGGCGAGCTGGAGGTCGGCGTGGGCGGTTGCCTGGGGCACGTCTTCCGCACCGGTGAGGCGGCGCAGCACGGCGAGGGGTTCCGCTGCGCGGTGCCGGCGCGGCCGGTGGTGGCCGTCCGTGGGCGCGGGGTGGGCCGACACGAACAACGCCCGCAGGCACGGAGGCTGACGGGCGCTCAGCAGCCGGGCGGTCTCGAAGGCGAGAGCCGCGCCCATGTCGTGCCCGAAGAACGCGAGGGGCGCGTCGCCCGCTCCGGCGGCGACCCGTTCGGCGAGCGCCCCGGCCACCGGCCGGGCGAGGTCGTCGAGGTGCCCAGGGACCGGCTCCCCGACGCGTTCGGCCCGCCCGGGGTACTGCACGGCGGTCAGTTCCACGGAGTCGGGCAGCTCGCCGAGCCAGGGAGTGAAGAAGCCGGCCGAGCCGCCCGCGTGCGGGAAGCAGACCAGCCGCAGCCGGGGGTGCCGTTGCGGTGCCGGCGTCCGCAGCCAGGACCGTGTCAGGCTCGCCACCCGTTCCCGCGGCGTCAGCCTGTACCCGACCAAGGAATTCGACCTTTCAGGGAATGCAAATGAATTAAGACCACCAAGAAGAGAATTATCGGAGAGCTTCGGCAGTTTCACCCCGCCGAGGACTTCACCAATCTACGTCACAGCCGCCCTGGGCAATAGGTAGGTACCCGAAGGGGCCATACCCGTCCCAGGTATGTCGCCTTTGGTGGGATATATCCACACTTTCTCAGGGCGGATCATTTCCTCAACCGGTGTAATTTTGCCGAACAGTTGCCATTCTGAGATTGCGCACTGGTTTTCGATCGATGGAGTCTTTACGGCGACGTCAGAGTTATGAATTTTCCCGGCAGCATTCCCGAGCATTCCCCCCGGAGTGAGGAGCGAGATATTCGTGGACGTGGTTCGATGGCCCGAGGCGGACGCGGAGCGGTACCGGAAGGCCGGCTACTGGCAGGGGCGCCCGCTGGGCGACTTCCTCGCCGGGCACGCCCGGACGATCGGGGCGTCCACCGCCCTCGTCGCGAACGCCGAGCAGCTCACCTACGCCGACCTGGACCGCCGGGCCGGCCACCTCGCCGCCGGCCTGGCGAGCCTCGGCATCACCGCCGGGGACCGGATCGTCGTCCAGCTCCCCAACACGCCTGACTTCTTCGTCCTGCTCTTCGCCGCGCTGCGGCTCGGCGCCGTCCCGGTGCTCGGCCTGCCGGCCTACCGCAGGAGCGAAGCCGTCCATCTGAGCCGCCACAGCGGAGCCGTGGCGTATGTCGTCCCCGCCGTCGACGCCACGTCCGGCTTCGACTACCGCCGACTCGCCCAGGAAGTACGTGAGCAGGCGCCCGGGCTGCGCCATGTCCTCGTCGCCGGTGATCCGGGCCCGCACACGGCGCTCACCGACGTCGAACGGGCGGGCCGGCAGGCCGGAGCGGTCCGGTTCCCCGCACCCGACCCGCAGGACCCGGCCGTCCTGCTCGTCTCTGGCGGCACCACGGGGCTGCCCAAACTCATCCCGCGCACCCACGACGACTACGCCTACAACGTCCGGGCCAGTGCCGAGCTGTGCGGCTTCGACTCCGCCACCGTCTACCTCGCGGCCCTGCCCGTCGCACACAACTTCGCCCTCGCCTGCCCCGGCGCGCTCGGTACGCTCCGGGCGGGCGGGACCGTGGTGCTCGCCGGCTCCGCCGACCCGGACACGGCGTTCCCGCTGATCGAGCGCCACCGGGTAACCGTGACGGCCGTGGTCCCGCCGCTCGCCGCCCTGTGGTCGCAGGCCGCCGAGTGGAGCCCCGACGACCTCGGCAGCCTCAGCCTGCTCCAGGTGGGCGGGGCGCGGCTCTCCCCGGACGTCGCCCGGCAGGTGCGCTCCGCCCTCGGCTGTGAACTCCAGCAGGTGTTCGGCATGGCCGAGGGGCTGCTGAGCATGACCCGGCCGGGCGACGACGAGGAGCGCACCGCCACCACCCAGGGCCGACCGCTCTCCCCCGACGACGAGATCCGTGTCGTCGGCGCCGACGGCGCGGACCTGCCGCCGGGGGAGGTCGGGGAGCTGCTGACGCGCGGTCCGTACACCCTGCGCGGCTACTGGCGGGCGCCCGAGTACAACCGCACCGCCTTCACCGACGACGGCTTCTACCGCACCGGCGATCTCGTGCGGGTGCTGCCCGGCGGGGACATCGTCATCGAGGGCCGCAAGAAGGACCTCGTCAACCGGGGTGGCGACAAGGTCTCCTCGGACGAGCTGGAAGGGCACCTGCGGGCTCACCCCGCGGTGCTGGACGCGGCCGTGGTGCCCGTCCCCGACGACTACCTCGGCGAGCGCACCTGCGCCTGGATCGTGCTGCGCGAGGGCCGCACCGACTTCGGGGACAAGGGGCTCGACACCTTTCTCGACGAGCGCGGCCTCGCCCCGTACAAGAAGCCGGACCTCGTCCGGATCGTCGACGTCCTGCCCGTGACGGGCGTCGGCAAGGTCGACAAGCGTGCTCTCGCTCGGCGTGCGACCGAGAACCCGGCCGACGCGCCCTGACCGCCGCCCCGCACGCGGCCGGACACCCCGGCCGCCGCGCTTCCCGACACCCCTCCCCGACCCAAGGAGACCGCACACCATGCCCACGACCACCGCGTCGCCCCGCACCGCCCGCACCCCCTTCACCGGCAGTCCCGTGCAGGCGGCGACCCGACTGGCTCGGGCGGGAGCGCACGAGCAGTACGTGGTGTACGAGCGCGACGGTGCCTGGTGGTACGCCGGCGGCGTCCGGGCGTCCCTCGTGGTCGACCGGACCCGGGTGACCCTCGACCACGCGGGCGACCGTACTGTCACGTCGTGGCACGGCGATCCGCTGCGGACCGTCCACCAGCTGCTGTCGTCACTGCCGTTCGCACACTGGCGCGCCTACGGCTGGGTGACCTTCGAGCTGTCGTACGCCCTCGCCGGGGACACTGCGGGCCTCGGCGACGAGCCACTGCTGCACCTGGTGATCCCCGAGGCTGAAGTGCGTCTCGCGGCGGACGGCGCCGAGATCCTGAGCGGCGACCCGGACGACGAGCGCAAGCTGCTCGCCCTGCTGGCCACGGCCGACACCGTGGCGGAGGCAGCGGAGTTCACGCCGGTCTCCGTCGACCTGCGGGAACCCGTCGAGGGCGCCTACCACCGGTCCGTGGCCCGTGCCGTCGAGCTGATCCGCGCGGGCGACCTGCAGAAGGTGATCCTGTCCCGCACCGTGCCGGTGGACCGGGAGCTGGACCTGCCCGCCACCTACCTGGCCGGGCGCTCCGTCAACTCGCCCGCGCGATCCTTCCTGCTGAACCTCGGCGGCATCGAGGCGGTCGGCTTCAGCCCGGAAACCGTGGTGGAGGTCTGTCCCGACGGCCGCGTGTCCACCCAGCCGCTGGCCGGCACCCGAGCGCTCAGCGGGGACGCGTCCCAGGACGCGGCACGCCGGGCCGAACTGCTGACGAACGCCAAGGAGATCTACGAGCACGCCATCTCGGTGCAGGTGGCATGGGACGAGATGGCGGCCGTCTGCCGTGAGGGCTCGGTGCGCGCCGAGGAGTTCATGACGGTCAAGGAACGCGGGAGTGTGCAGCACCTCGCTTCCCGGGTGACCGGCGAACTGCCGTACGGAGAGCGAGGGCCGTGGCCGGCGCTGGCCGCGGTCTTCCCGGCCGTGACCGCCTCAGGCGTACCGAAGTCCGCCGCCTACCGGGTGATCCGGGAGCTGGAGGGCGGCCCGCGCGGCCTGTACAGCGGTGCCGTGCTCACCGTCGGCGACGACGGCTCCCTGGACGCCGCGCTGGTGCTGCGCACCGCCTTCCGGCAGCAGGGGCGCACCTGGCTGCGTGCGGGTGCCGGAATAGTCGAGCAGTCCACGCCGGACCGGGAGTTCGAGGAGACCTGCGAGAAGCTGCGCAGTGTCTCACGGAGCCTGGTACCGGCCACGGGCTCGCACTGACCCTCCGAATCCTTACAGTCATGTTCGACTTGTACGGCTGCTCGGCGCTACCCTGAACCCGAACAGCAGTGTTCAACTTAAGGAGTGTGCCGTGCCCGCCGTACCGTCCCCCTCCCCAGCCCCCGCCGTGTCCGGCGGGCCAGGGCACCCACTGCGCTGGCCGATCCTGGCCGTGCTGTGTCTCAGCCTGCTGATCGTCGGCCTCGACGTCACCGTGCTGAACGTGGCCCTGCCTACGCTCGTCGACGAACTCGGCGCCTCCACCAGTGAGTTGCAGTGGATGGTGGACATCTACAGCCTCATGGCGGCCGGTCTGATGCTCTTCGCGGGCAGCACGGCCGACCGCTTCGGGCGCAAGCCGGTCTTCCTGGCGGGCCTGGTCCTCTTCACGAGCGCCTCCGCCGTGGCCGCGTTCTCCGACAGCACGGCCCAACTTGTCACAGCGCGCGGCGTCATGGGGGTCGGTGAAGCGCTCATCATGCCGGCGACCCTCTCCATCATCGGCACCGTCTTCACCGACCCGGCGGAGCGGATGAAGGCGATCGGTCTCTGGTCCGCGATGATCGGTGTCGGTCTGGCACTGGGCCCCCTGGTCGGCGGCTGGCTGCTCGGCCGCTTCTGGTGGGGCTCTGTCTTCCTGATCAACGTCCCGATCGGCGTGGTGGCGCTCCTGGTGGCGCTCAAGATCGTGCCCAACTCACGCGCGGCCGTGTCGAAACGGCTCGACCTGGAGGGCGCCGTGCTCTCCGTCCTCGGCATCGGCACCCTCCTGTGGGCAATCATCGAAGGACCCGTCAAGGGCTGGAGCAGCACTCCGGTGCTGGCCGCCTTCGGTGCCGCCGCGGTGCTGCTCGTTGCCTTCCTGGTCCGCGAGCGCACCGCGCGAGAGCCGATGTTGCCGCTGTCGATCTTCGCTCACCGGCGGCTGGCCGTCGGCAACGTCCTGGTCTTCCTGGGGCTGCTGTCGCTGCTCGGGGCGCTGTTCGTGCTGGTGCAGTACCTCCAGTTCGTGCTCGGTTACGACGCGGGGGAGACCGGTCTGCGCATCGCGCCCACCGCCCTGGTCATCCTGATCGCGGCCCCGCTCGCGTCCTTCCTCGGACAGCACCTGGGCACACGGTGGCTCGCCGCCATGGGCCTGGTGTTCGCGGGCGTCTCCTTGTTGATCCTGGCGACCACGGGGGACGGCGACGGCTATGGCCGAGTGCTGACCGCCATGCTCTTCCTGGGTTTCGGCGCCGGGTTCATCATCGGCCCGACCAGCGACGCCATCGTGGGCTCGCTCCCGGATGACGACCTGGGCGTCGGCTCGGCCACCAACAGCGCCGCCGTCCAGCTCGGTGCGGCGCTCGGCGTGGCCGTCCTCGGCAGCCTGCTGTCCGGGACCTACCGCGCGGAGTTGAAGGACAGCGCGGCCGGCGCCGCCCTCCCGGAACAGGCCCTCACCACGGCGGAGGACTCCGTCGGCGCCGCGCTCGCCGTCGCCGATCACCTGCCGGGCCAGGCCGGTCAGGCGCTCACCGAGGCGGCGCGCTCCGCGTATGTCTCCGGGATGACTCCCTCCATGATCACTGGAGCCGTCGTCGCCGCCGCGGGTGTCGTTGTGGCCCTTTTGCTCTTCCCCCAAGGCAAGAGCACCAGTGGGGCCACGGCCGATGAGCCGGAGAACCGGACGACAGCTCCCGTCTGAGCAACATTCCGCCAGATCACGACGCACCGTGCCGGGCCCCGTGGAGGAGCCTGGCACGGCCGGACGGAGGTGACATACGCTCCCATCATGTCCGCGCCGCAGAAGAAGGTACACCGCACCACACCCTCCACCAGCCGGGAGGGAACACGCCGCCGAGCCGACGCGGAGCGCAGCATCGCATCCATCCTGGCCGCCGCGCTCGAATGCTTCCGCCAGGACCCGCACGTGAGTCTGGCAGCGGTGGCCAGTGCGGCCGGTGTCAGCCGCGTCACGCTGTACGCGCACTTCTCGTCCCGAGAGGCCCTGCTGGACGCGGTACTCGCGCACTCCGTCGAGCAGGCGGACGCCGCCCTCCAGGCCCAGCATCTCGAGGAGGGGCCGGCAGCCCAGGCGTTCTCCCGTCTCGTCCGCTCCAGCTGGCGCATTCTGGAACGGCACGCCTTCCTGCTTGCCGCTTCGGAGGGCGTGATCGCCCCGGCCCGCCGCCGCGTTCACCACAGGAAGGTCCTCGACCGCGTGGAGCGCACGCTGGTGCGCGGTCAGGAGGAGGGCGCCTTCCGCACCGACCTTCCGCTGGCCTGGCTGGTGACCACCTTCTACAGCCTGCTGCACGCGGCGGCCGCCGAGGCCGACGCCCGGCATCTCAAGGCCAAGGACGTCCCCGACGTGCTCGACCGCACGCTCTCCTCGATGCTGCGGATCACAGAACCCGACTGACGCCCGGCCACCGGGCGTCCATCCCCCTGGGAGTCCCATGCACCGCACGCACCCCAACGCAGCCCTGGTCCGCACCTGCCTCGCGGCTGTCAGCAAGGGCGACCCGGATGCCTGGCTCGCCTGTTACACCACCGACGCGGTCTCCGAGGACGTCCCCCTGGGCTCGGTCTGGAGGGGGCACACCCAACTCGATGCCGGCGTACGGTCCTGGCTTGAGGCGATACCCGACACCCGCATGCAGGTGCACACCGTCTCCGCCGGCGACCGGGCCGGTGCCTGCGAGTGGACCATGACCGGTACCCTTCACGGCGCCCTCGACGGCTTGCCCGCGGAGCTGGCCGCTTCGGCGAAGGGCAAGTCCTTCACCATGCGCGGTGCGACGGTGTACCGCTTCTCCGAAGACGGCCGTATCGCACACGAGACCCTGTACTGGGACGTCGCCGGTGTCCTGACCCAGTTCGGCCTCATGGGGACCTGACACGGACCATCCGCGGGCACCTGCTCGCCGACACCGGCAACCGCCTGATCGGCCCGTTTTGGGGTCGGCGCTGTCGGGGACCCTGCGTCTCATGGGAATCATGGGACGTCGTCGAATGGGTCAGAACCGGCTGTTGCGGGTGCTGGACGGGCTGGAGCGGGACGGGCGCGCCGATGCGGTGATCGACGCGGTCGGCCGGGGGGTGCGGGCGCTGCCGCTGGGCGGTGTGCGGGACGCGCTGCACGGGAGGTGGCTCGGGCATCCGGTGCATCCGCTGATGGTGCAGGTGCCGATCGGCAGCTGGCTGTCCGCGGGCGTACTGGACCTGCGTCCGGGGCGTTCGCGGGAGGCCGGGCTGCTGATCGGCGTCGGGCTGGCGGCCGCGGTGCCCGCCGCGCTGGCGGGGGCCGTGGACTGGGCGGAGCTGCACCGCCCGCAGCAGCGGGTCGGCCTGGTGCACGCGCTGGCCAACACGGCGGCCGTCGGACTGTACGCCGCGTCGCTCGCCTGCCGCGTGAAGGGCCGCGCGGGCGCCGGCCGGAGCCTCGGCTTCCTGGGGATGGCGGCTGTCGCGACGGGCGGCCTGCTCGGCGGCCACCTGGCCTACCGGCAGGCGTCCGGCGCGAACCACGCCGAGGAGGTTCCGCACGTCGTCTCGCCGGGCTGGCACCGGATCGGGGCCGTGGCCGAGTTCCCGGCCGGGCAGGCGGTGCGGCGCAGCGTGGACGACGTGCCCGTCCTGGTCGTGCGCGAGTCCGGCGGGGAGCTGCACGTGCTGGCCGACCGGTGCAGCCATCTGGCGGGGCCGCTGTCCGAGGGGACCATCGAGGACGGGTGTGTGCGGTGCCCGTGGCACGGGAGCGTCTTCCGGCTCTCGGACGGCTGGAACGTACGCGGCCCGGCCACCGCTCCGCAGCCCGCGTTCGACGCCCGGATCGTCGACGGCCATGTGGAGGTGCGCCTGCCCACCCCGGATCGTGAGGTGAGCGGGCGCCAGCAGGTTTATCGCTGATCTCGCCGGTCAGGGACCGGACCAGCCGGCCTCCCACTCCGCGTCGTCGGTCCGGCTCCCGGTCCCGCTCCCGGTCTCCGTCGAGTCTGCGTCCTCGCCGTCCTCGCCGTCTTCGTCGCCCGCGTCGCCCTCCGCCTGTGAGGGGGTGGTGCGCGGCGCGTCGCGGTGGCCGGTGGTCTCCGGCTCGCCGTTCGCGGCGGTCGTCGGCTCGGGCTCGCCCTCGGCCTGCGAGGGGGTGTGTTCGGTCATGACCGGTCCTCCGTGTCGGGGTGTGGGGGTGCAGAGATCGGGTGCCGGTGTGCGGCCGGTGGGTCAGGCCCTTCGGTGGGCGCGCAGCCAGGCGGTGACCCAGCCGGCCTCCATGGCGGCGTCGAGGAGGTACGTGGGGCGGATCCGGCCCTTGGGGACGTAGACCAGGTCGACGGCCAGCAGGGTCAGGGCGGTGCCCAGGCCGACGCGGCGGGCATGCGCGGGGTCGCCCGAGGGGTCGGACGCCGCCGCGAGCTGGGCGAGACCGGCGGAGGCCAGCAGTCCGCCTGTCGTCATCTGCAGCCAGTCGTCGGTCTTCGGTCCGAAGACCCACTCGAAGCTGCGCAGGTGAACCAGGGGCCACAGGCCGCCCACGACGTTGAAGGCGCCGTGCGCGAGCGCGAGGCCGGTCGCGGACTTCCGCGCTGTCGTGACTTTCAAGGCGTCTCTCCCTCCGTGGCACGGCCCGCCGAGTACCCACGGGCCGGTGATCACTCACCCTCCCCTCGGGCTCCCCTCGCCGCGACAGCCACCGTCGTCGTGACCCGGGTGAGCGAGGGTTTCCTCGGCACCGAGCCGAAGCCGAACCGCACGGGTGGTGCGACGGGCGCGGTGCCCCCGAGGTCGGCACCTTCGAAGGTGGCGGACACCTCGCGGACCGACCGCAGGTCCCGCGCGCCGTACCACTCGTGGCGCCCCTCGCGGGCGCTCCCCCGCGTCCGCACGCCGGGCAGCAGCAGCCGGGCCGGGCCGTCCGTGAGCGCGCTCCACGCCGGGCGGCCGGCGAGCGTGCCGGGTACGGCGCGCAGCAGCAGGCCCAGGGGCCGGCGCCGCCCGGTGACGAAACGCAGGTCCAGCGGGCCCGCGGTCACGGTCCAGGTGTCGTCCGCCACCCCGACCCGCACGGGGACGACGCGGACGGTGTCGAAGACGTAGGTGGCGGCGACGAAGTCCGCCGTCTCGGGCGTGGGCGCGAGCAGCAGCCGCTCCCCGTCCGCCCGCTCCAGCATCACGTCGCTGAAGGTGCCGAACGGTGACCGCTGCCAGTGGCCGAGGACCAGCCGGGTGCCGGAGGTGGTGCCGAGGCCCGCGATCCAGCCGTCGAAGCGGAGCCGACGCGTCCCGTCCACCTGGTTCTTCCGGCTCATCGGCCTGCTCCTTTCGGCGGGCGGGGCAGCGAGGCTCCCGGCCGCACGTGCCGGCCCCCCGGCGAGAAGGGGAGCGGTGCCCGCACCGCCTGCGCCGGGTAGGACTGGTTCACGAAGGTCTGCGTCCGCCAGGCCGCCCACAGCACCGGCAGCCGTATCCGCTGCTCCGCGCCGTACGCCACCACGGTCCGGCGAGTCCCCCTCGCCCGGCCGGCGAAAACGCCCGGAGCGGCCGGGCCGGTTTCGTTTGCGCCGCGGTGGGGGGTGGCACTCGGGCGCCGAGCGAAGGGCGAGCGATGGCGACGATCGGTGTGGAAGAGGAGTACCTGCTGCTCGACCCCGTCACGGGCGTGCCGGTGCCGTTCGCGGAGAAAGTGCGCATGGCCGCGGACGTGGCTCGTCTGACGGGCGGGCGGGAGGTGCAGTGCGAGCTGCTCCAGGCGCAGGTCGAGGTGGCCACACCCGTGTGCGGCAGCCTCGACGAGGTCGGCGGGCATCTCCTGCGGCTGCGGCACGCCATGGCCGCCGCGGCCGAGACGCACGGCTGCCGGATCGCGGCCGTGGCGACGCCGCCGCTGCGCGACGCGCTGCACCCCGTGGCCGTCACCGACCACGCCCGCTACCGCGCCATGCTCGCGCAGGCGCCGCAACTGGTCGCCGAGCAGCTGGTCAACGGCATGCACGTCCACGTGGCGGTGCCCAGCCGGGAAGCGGGCGTGCAGGTGCTGAACAGGCTGCGGCTGTGGCTGCCCACGCTGACGGCGATGTCGGCGAACTCCCCGCTGTGGGACGGCCACGACACCGGCTTCGCCAGCTGGCGCACGGTTGTCTTCGGCCGCTGGCCGGTGGCCGGCCTGCCGCCGGTCTTCCGCGACCTGGAGGACTACGAGCGGCGCGTGCGGCGGCTGCTCGACTGCGGGCTGATCTCGGACACCGGCCAGCTGTACTGGCAGGCGCGGCTCTCCGAGCGTTACCCCACCATCGAGGTGCGCTGTCTGGACGTACAGCTGCGGGCCGACGAGGCGGTGATGTTCGCCGGTGTCGTGCGGGCGCTCGTGGAGACGGCGCTGGCGCAGGCCACCGCGGGTGAGCCCGTGCCGGACTGCCCGCCGGAGTACCTGCAGGGCGCGATGTGGCACGCGGCGCGGCACGGCCTGAGCGGCACCCTGATCGACCCGTCGGAGGGCGCGCGCCGCGCCGGGGACGTGCTGTGCGGGCTGCTGCGGCACATCGGCCCGGCACTGGACGCCTCCGGCGACACCCGGGAGGTCACCGCGCTGGTCCACCGGCTGCTCCAGCAGGGCACCGGCGCGGACCGGCAGCGCGCCGCGCTCACCGCGGGCGGTCCGCGGGCCGCCGTCGACCTGATCGTCCGCGAGAGCGGTTACTGAAGAACCGGCGGGCCCCACGGGCACGGTCCCGCGGGTGCCGGGGCACGGTCCCGCGGGTGCCGGGGCACGCTTCCCTGGGTGCCGGGGCACGTTTCCGCCAGTGCCGGGGCCCGGCTGACTCCCCTTGCCGGGCCGGGTCACGGTTCGCCCGCCCGCCGTTCACTGGAGGTGCCGTTCCAGCCAGTCGGCGGCGGCCCGCCGGAACAGGCGCCGGTTGTCCGCGCGCAGGAAGTCGTGACCCTCATCGCGCAGGGTGAGGAGTTCGGCGTGGACGCCGCGTTCCCGCGCGGCCCGTACGAACTGCCGGGACTCGCCGGGCGGCACGTTGGTGTCGTGTTCGCCGTGGACCGCCAGCAGCGGGGCGCGCAGCGCGTCGATGCGGGTCATCGGTGACAGGGCGCGCAGCAGCTCCCGGTCGCGCTCGGGGTGGCCGTACTTGTGCGCCGCCGACTCCGCGATCCACGGCTCGGTACCGGCGAAGAAGGTGAGGAAGTCCGACATGCCGCAGACGGCGACCCCGGTGCGGAACAGGTCCGGGTGCCAGACCAGCGAGGCGAACGTGAGGTAGCCGCCGTAGGAGCGGCCCATCACGGCCAGCCGGGTCGGGTCGGCGGGGCCGGCGGTGACGGCGTGGGCGGCGCAGTCGGCGACGTCGTCGAGCGCGGCGAAGCGGCCCGCGCCCAGGTCGGCGTCGACGAACGACCGGCCGTGGCCCAGGGAGCCGCGCACGTCGGGGGCGAAGACGTCCAGGCCGCGCCCGGTCAGCTCGTGGTAGAGCGGGTGGAACACCGGGCGTTCCTGTTCCTCCGGCCCGCCGTGCAGGTGGATCACGCAGGGGGCCGGTTCGTCGGGTGAGCGCCCCGGTGCCCGGTAGTACCAGCCGCTCAGGGGCAGGCCGTCGCGTGCCGTCAGCCGCAGCGGGACCGGGCGTACCGGGGGGCGGCCCGGCGGTACGGCGTCCTCGTCCAGGGAGGACCACGGGGTGCGGAGCAGGGACACGCCCTCGTGCGCCCACCAGACGCCGGGCTTGCGCTGGGAGCCGGAGAGCGCGAGCAGCAGGCGTCCGGTCCCGGCGGCGGTCACGCGGGTGACGACCTCGTGGGGCAGCGGGAGGGGGCGTGCCGGGCCGGTGGCGTCGGCGTCGGGGGCCGTCCGTCCGGCCGGGGAGGTCTCGACGAGTTCGAGTTCGCTCGCGCCCTGCTTGTTCCAGGCGAGGGCGGCCGTACGGCCGTCGTGGTCCAGCGCCAGGAGTTCGAGGTCGCTGTTCTCGCGCTCGGCCCGCACGGACACGCCGAGCGGCCGGCCGTCGGGGTCCAGGGCGACGGCGAGGAGCGCCGCGAACTCGCGGTCGGCGTTGCTGCGCAGCCACAGGGTCCGGCCCTCGGGCGAGAACCGGCCGATCCACGGGTCGCCGTCGGCGACCGGCAGGGCGAACGTCGTCACCGAGTCGGCGGTGCGCAGCACGACCGCCTCGCGGCGTCCGCGCGGGCCGCGCCGCAGCAGGGCGAGGGTGCCGTCGGGGCTGAGGTCGCAGGCGCGCAGGGAGGCGGCGTGCGTCTCGGTGGTGAGGAGCACGGGCGAGGCCAGGCCGTCGGGGTCGATCAGGTAGACGGACAGGCCGCCTTCCGGACGGGCCGCCGGGGAGGGTGTCGACGGTGCGGTGCCGGGCGGTGGTCCGTCGGGGTTGGGGCCGAGGAGGGTCGCGTGGCCGTCCCGCTCCGCCCAGTCGGCGGGCGGCCGGGTGACCGGGGCGGAGGTCCGGCCGCCGGTGCGTCCGTCGTCCGCCGGGAACTGTCCCGTGACGCCGCCGTACCCGCCGGTGGTGGGGGCGGCGAAGGTGACGGCGACGGCCGAGCCGTCGTGTGCCCAGCAGCCCAGGTGCGCGGAGCCGGCCGGGTCGGCGCCGGCCAGGATGCGGCGGCCGGTGCCGTCCGGACGGACGCACAGCACCCGGGTGTGCTCGCCGCCGCCCGGCGCGGTGGTGTACGCGATCCAGCGGCCGTCCGGCGACCAGGACACCTCGACGACCGGATCCGGCGAGGAGTCGAGCAGCCGTACCGCGTCGCCGTCGACCGGACCGGCCCACAGCTGGGGGACGCCGCCCCGGTCGCAGATGAAGGCCGTCTCGGTGCCCTGGGGGTTCGCGGAGGGGTACCAGCAGCCGTGGGCGCGCAGACGGGTGACGGCGTCCCGCGGACCGCCCGCGTCGGGCAGCGGCAGGGGCTCGGGGGCGGGGGCCGGCGCGGGCACGGGGGCGTGAGCGGCGTCGTGCGCGTCCCGCGCCGGACCGTCGGCGAGCCGGACGGGTGCCGGGACGAGCGGGGTGGCCGTCTCCGGGCCGAGCGGGGTGACGGACTCCGGGCCGAGCCTGGCGGCGGGGGCGCGGGCGGGCGCCGGGCGTGGCGCCGCCCCCGTGCCCCGGGCGCCGGGCCGGGCGTCCTGGTGATCGCCGGGCCGAGCGCCCTCGTGGTCGCCGGACCGGGCGTCCTGGTGATCGCCGGACCGGGCGTCCTGGTGATCGCCGGACCGGGCGTCCTGGTGATCGCCGGGCCGAGCGCCCCCGTGGTCGCCGGTCCGCGTGTGCGGGTCGCCGGCCTGGATGTCGTGGTGGCCGCCGGTCACCTGATGCCGTGGGTCTGTAGCCATATCTCCAGCAAAGCCGTCTGCCACAGGGCGTTCGCGCCCCGCCTGGTGCGGTGCTCGTCGGGTGCCGCGAGGAGTTCGGCGACGTACTCGTCGCGGAACAGCCCGCGCTGCTTCGCCTCCGGGGCGTGGAGCGCCTCGCGCACCCGCTCCAGGACGGGTCCCGCCATGTGCCGGATGGCCGGCACCGGGAAGTACCCCTTGGGGCGGTCGACGACCTCGTGGGGCAGCAGCTTGCGGCCCGCCTCCTTGAGCACGCCCTTGCCGCCGTCGGCGAGTTTCAGCTCCGGCGGGCAGGCCGCCGCGAGTTCCACCAGTTCGTGGTCGAGGAACGGGACGCGGGCCTCCAGGCCCCAGGCCATGGTCATGTTGTCGACGCGCTTGACGGGGTCGTCGACGAGCATGACGTGCGTGTCGAGGCGCAACGCCGCGTCGAGGGCGGTCTGCGCGCCGGGCGCCGCCATGTGCTCCCGTACGAAGCGGGCGGAGACGTCCTCGTCGAGGAGGAGTTCGGGCCGCAGGATGCGGGCCATGTCCGCGTGCGGCCGGTCGAAGTACGTCTCGGCGTACCGCTCCGGTTCCTCCTCGCGGGGGACCTCGGCCAGCCGCGGGTACCAGTGGTAGCCGGCGAACACCTCGTCGGCGCCCTGCCCGCTCTGGACGACCTTGACCTCCTGGGAGACCTGTTCGGACAGCAGGTGGAAGGCGACGACGTCGTGGCTGATCATGGGTTCGCTCATGGCGGCGACCGCGGCGTCCAGCGCCGTCGACACGCGCTCGGAGGGCACCATCAGCCGGCGGTGGTCGGTGCCGAACTCGCGGGCGACCAGGTCGGAGTAGCGGAACTCGTCGCCCTTCTCGCCGCCCTCCGCCTCGAAGCCGACGCTGAACGTCCTCAGGTCGCGCTGGCCCTCGTCGGCCAGCAGGGCGACGATCAGGCTGGAGTCGAGGCCGCCGGAGAGCAGGACGCCCACCGGCACGTCGGCCACCATCCGGCGCCGCACGGCCGTGCGCAGGGCGTCGAGGACGGCGTCACGCCATTCGTCGGCGCCCATGCCGGCGTGCTCGGGGCGGCGGGTGTACGAGGGCTGCCAGTAGCGGTGGTCCCGGTGGCTGCCGTCGGGTTCCATGACCCGGACGGTGGCCGGGGGGAGCTTGCGCACGCCGTTGAGGACGGTGCGGGGCGCCGCGACCGTGGCGTGCCAGCTCAGGTACTGGTGGAGGGCCACCGGGTCGAGGGAGGTGTCCACGTCTCCGGCGGCGAGGAGGGCGGGCAGCGTGGAGGCGAACCGCAGCCGGCCCGGTGTCCGCGCCAGGTAGAGGGGCTTGATGCCGAGCCGGTCCCGGGCGAGGACGACGCGGCCGGTGCGGTGCTCGACGATCGCGAAGGCGAACATGCCGCGGAAGCGCTCCACGCACGCGGTGCCCCACTCCAGGTAGGCGTTGAGCACGACCTCCGTGTCGGACGTGGAGGTGAAGCGGTGGCCGAGCCGGCGCAGTTCGTCCCGCAGTTCCGGATAGTTGTAGACGCAGCCGTTGAAGACGCCGGTGACCTCGTCCCGGGCGTCCGTCATGGGCTGCGCCCCGCGGTCCGAGAGGTCGATGATCTTCAGTCGCCGGTGCCCGAGCGCGACCGCGCCGCGTGTCCAGGCGCCCTGTCCGTCGGGGCCGCGGTCGGCGAGCCGGTCCGTCATGCGTGCGACGGCCGCCGTGTCGGGCGACCGGCCGTCGAAGCGGATCTCGCCGCTCAGACCGCACATGGCGCACCGCCTCCCGTCCGCGCGGCACCGGGCCGTCGTCGGCGGTGCCGGTTCACGCGTCGGCGCGCGTGTCGCTTCGCGTACGGCTGGTGGACATCGGTCTCATCCCATACTCGTATGCCCAAGATCACGTCACTCCTGGAGGTGCCGGGCGCCCGCGACCAGGGGAAAGGACCGGCCCTGGGCGGATGCTCGGCTCGGCTGTGCAGTGCACTGAGTTCCCAGGGGGTGCGCGGGTATGCCCCTGCGTCGCGCGGGGGCGGAGTCCCAGGCCCGGTCGACGGGGTCCCGCCGGCCGGCTCGACGGGCTCCCGCCGGCCGGCTCCCGTCACGGCGGACGCGCCGGACCGGCAGCACGTTCGGGGATCCGGTCGCGGATCCCGACCGACTGAGGTCCAGCGCGTCGCCCTGCCACGGGGATCGGGTGTCGCGGTCCTGCGCTCAGGCCGTACGGTCCTGACCCCGCGACGACCGCCGCTTACCGGAGGCCGCGCTGGCCGCCAGGCCCAGCAGCATCGCGATGACACCGACGATGATGTTGTTCCAGACCGTCCTCGTCGTGCTGACGTCGCCGGCGACGACCCACGGCGCGATGATGGTCCACGCGCCCAGCGCGCAGGCCGCCCACGCCATGCTGTGCGTACGCTCGTACGCACGGCCGAAACCGCCGCTCATGAGCACGGCGTAGGCGATGCCGACGATCAGGTTCGTGACCGCCAGAGTCGTCAGATTGCTGAACCCCGCGATCCACGGGGAGGCCGCCAGGTACACCCCGGTGAGCAGGGCCATCGTCTCGATGGCCTGCGCCTTGGGCGTGCTGGTGGCGCGCTCCGCCATCTCGTGGCGGTTGCGCATGTCGATGATGTCGGGATGGGTCTCCATCGACGACCTCGGAGAGGTTGTCACGCCCCTCACCTCCCAGGCTCCGTGGGTTTCGTCCGGCCCACGAGTACCCCCCTGTCGCGACGGCCCAACCGCGACCGGACCCCCGACCTGGCCGACGCGGGCCAGGCGGGCCGCCCGGATTCGCGGGCGGCCCGCCGAGGCGCCGCGTGGCCGGGACGCGAGGGGGGTACTCGCCCCGGCGACCCAGCCAGCCGCCCGCCGAGGAGAGGCCGACATGCGTGTACGTGATTCCGTGGTCGTCGTCACCGGAGCGTCCAGCGGTATCGGGCGGGCCACCGCCCTCGCCTTCGCGCGCAAGGGCTGCCCGGTGGTCCTCGCCGCACGGAACGAGGAGGCGCTGGAGGCGGTCCGGCGGGAGTGCGAGAGCCACCGCGGCGCCCAGGCCCTCGCCGTACCGACCGACGTGACGGACGCCGCCGCGGTCGAGGACCTCGCCTGGCGCGCGGTGGAGCGGTTCGGCCGCGTCGACGTGTGGGTCAACGCGGCGGCCGTCACCGTGTTCGGGCCCTTCCAGGTAACTCCCCTGGAGGACATCCGCCGGGTATTCGACGTGAACGTGATGGGTTACGTCCACGGTGCCCGCGCCGCGCTGGGGGTGATGCGGGAGCAGGGCCGCGGCACGCTGGTGAACGTCTCGTCCATCGTGGGCGTGGTCAGCCAGCCGTACACCCACGCCTACGGCATGTCCAAGCACGCCGTACGGGCGCTCGGCGCGAGCCTGCGGCAGGAGCTGCTGCTGGAGAAGGCGAAGCACATTCACGTGTGCACCGTGCTGCCCGCGACGATCGACACCCCGCTGTTCGAGCACGCCGCGAACCACACCGGCCGCAAACCGGTCGCGATGCCCCCGGTCTACAGCCCCGAGCGGGTCGCGCGGGCCGTCGTGGACCTGGTGCGGGCGCCCCGCCGGGAGGTCGTGGTCGGGCCCATGGGCCGGTCGATGGTGCTGGAGTCGCGGATGATGCCCGGCATGGTCGAGCGGATGATGGCACGGCAGGTGGACAAGACTCATCTGTCGCGCACGGAGACCGCTCCGGCCGGACACGGCAACCTGCACGCGCCGGCGCCGGGTCCGGGCGCCACGCACGGCGGGTGGGGTGGTCGGCGCCGCACGGCCGTGCGCCGGCTGGCCGCCGCGACCGTGACGGCGGGTGTGGTGGCGGGCGTGGTGCGACGGGTCGTGCCTCGTTGAGCGTGTGGGCCGCGGGGTCGGCCGGGTCGGCGCGGTTGGCAGGGTCCGCGCGGCCGGCGTGGTCCGCGCGGCCGGCGCGGTCGGCGTGGTCCGCGCACGAGTTCACCGCCGCGGCCGGCACCCGCGTGCACGCGGCCGTCCTCGGTCCGCGGGACGCCCCCGAGGTGGTGTGCGTCCACGGGCTCGGCTGCTCGCACCGTTACTGGCTGCCGTTCGCCCGCGCCCTCGCACCGCGGCTGCGGACCGTCGCGGTCGACCTGCCAGGGTTCGGGCGCACCCGTGGCCCGGCGCGCGCGCTGGACGTACGGCAGCTGTCGCTGGCGCTCGCCGACTGGATGCGGGTCACCGGCCGAGGGCCCGCGGTCCTCGTCGCCAACTCGGTCGGCTGCCAGGTCGTCGTGGACCTCGCGGTGCACTCCCCCGAACTGGTCGGCCCGGTGGTGCTGATCGGCCCGACGTTCGACCGCCACGCCCGTACGACTCCGCGGCAGCTGTTGCGCCTGCTGGCCGACGCGCCCGCGGAGCGGCCATCGCTGATGCCGGCGCTGGTGGCGAGCTACGCCGACTGCGGGCTGCGGCGCGCGCTCGCGACCTACCGGTTCGCGCTGCACGATCCGGTCGAACGCAAGCTGCGCCATCTGCGCACCCCCGTCGTGGTGGCCCGCGGGTCGCGGGACCCGATCGTGCCGCGCGCCTGGGCCGAGGAGGTCACCCGGCTGCTGCCGGACGGCCGGCCGGCCGAGGTCCCCGGAGCCGGACACGCCCTCAATCACTCGGCGCCGCGCGAACTGGCAGGTATCACGCGGGGGTTGCTGCGGCGCAGCGGACTCCCTGCGGGGACGGACCGGTAAGCGGGGATGTCCGGTGGGAGGGGACCGGTCGGTGAGTGGTCTCCCTCGGGGAGGCGACCGGGCCGCTGGCGGATCCCCTCCGCACGGCGGCCCGTCCGGCAGCGGATCCCCTCCGAGCAGCGGCCCGTCCGACGGCGGACCCGCCCCCCCCCGACGGCCAACCCCTTCCGGCACGGCGGCCCGCCCGGCAGCGGACCCCCCCTCCGAGCAGCGGCGTCCGGCGGCGGGGCGGGGCGTCGTCAGTCGCCACCACCGCCACCGCCACCGCCGTCCCCGCCGCCGTCACCGCCTCCGCCGTCTCCTCCGCCGGAGTCGCCGCCCTCGCCGCCGTCCGCGCCCCAGCCGTCGGCGCCGCCGGGCTCGTTGTCCTCGCCTCCCCGGCCGAGGTTGCTGAACCAGGGGCGGTCCCACCACTCGTCGGCGGCGACCGGCTCCCCGCCGTTCGTCCGGCGCCGCCGCTCGGCCCGGAACCGCGCCGCCCCCGTGGTGTCCCCGATCCCGAAGGCGACGGCGAAGAGCTGCGCCATGACGGCGTCCAGCGGGTCGGGACTCTCGTACCGCACGGGCGTGAGCGGCACCAGCACACTGCCGGGCTCGGGCACCGGCCGCCCCCGCGGGCGGGTCAGGAGGGCGACGGGCCGTTCGTCGCGCAGCAGCCGCGAACTGCGCGCGTTCTCCCGCCGCAACTCCCAGCGCACGCCGGGCAGTCGTACCTCCACCCGCCGCTTGGACCTGCGCTTCGCGCGCGCGAGGTCCAGCTCCGCCGCGACGTCGCCGACGGTCAGCCGCAGCCCCTTCGACGGCTCGTGCCCGTGGCCGTACCCGTGCCCTTGGCCGTGCCCGTGGAAGCCGAACGGCGCCCGCAGCCGTACGACGGGGGCGCCCGGGCCCCACACGTCCACGCGCACCAGGTTCCGGTCGACGGCGACCGTGACCGGCCCGGCGGGTCCCGGCGCGTGCCGGCGGGCGATCCACAGCGGTACGCCCTCGGCGCGGGCCCGGTCCGCCAGCGCGGCCACCCCCTCGGGTCCGCCGCAGCGCCGTACCGCCCACTCCCCCAGCGCGTGGGCGAACTGCACGGCCCGGCGCGCCTTCAGCGGCCGGGTGGTGCCGGTGGCGCGGGTCACGGGCACGACGCCGGGTCCGTCGGGCAGGTGGCCCAGCGGGCGTTCCGTCCCGCCGCCGCCGAGCCAGTACCCGCGCCGGAACGCCTCCGCCATCGCGGCGAGGTTCAGCTCGCCCGGCGGTGTGACCCGGCCGCCTCTGCGCAGCGCGTCCTCGGTCAGCTCGACGGTGCGCGCCAGCGGGTTCCACGACCGCTCGCCATAGAGCACACGGCTCATCCCAACCCCCGTACCTGTGCGCGGTCCGGCAGTTCCGACCCGCTCAGGAAGAGTGCGCCGGGCACCCCGGCGGTTCCCGCCTGCCGCGGTCCGCCCCAACCCGGCAGGCGCCTGCGGTTTTCCGCAGGGTGGCGGTGCGGGGACCCGCGGCACATCGGGTGGCCCCCCTCATACCGGACTTGAACTGCGATTTTCTAGGTTGGTCCGGTCGGGGCACCCGTAAAGGGTGACCGATCCCCCACCGGCTTGGAGACCTCACCGTGCATCAGAACACTTTGGCGGCGCCTCAGCAGCCCGCGGACGGCATCGCGGGCTGGGCCGCCGATCTCGTGGACACCATGGGCGGCCCCGGAGCAGGCCTGGCCATCGCCCTGGAGAACCTGTTCCCGCCGCTGCCCAGCGAGGTCATCCTGCCGCTGACCGGCTTCGCCGCCGGGCAGGGCGTGCTGAGCCTGACGTCGGCGCTGGTGTGGACGACGCTGGGTTCGGTGGTCGGGGCGGTCGCCCTGTACTGGATCGGCGTGCTGCTGGGCCGCGACCGGCTGTACGCGCTGTGGGAGCGGTTGCCGCTGGTGAAGACGTCCGATCTGGAGCGCACCGAGGAGTGGTTCGCCCGGCACGGCACCAAGGCGGTCCTGCTGGGCCGGATGGTGCCGGTCTTCCGCAGTCTGATCTCGGTGCCGGCCGGTGTCGAGCGGATGCCGATGCCCCAGTTCATCATGCTCACCACGATCGGCAGCCTGATCTGGAACAGCGTCCTGGTGCTGTCCGGTTACTGGCTGGGCGACCGCTGGGACGTGGTGGGCCAGTACGTGGGGCTGCTCAGCAAGGCCGTTGTGGTGCTGGCCGCCGTGGCGCTGGCCGCCTACGTGACCGTACGCCTGAAGGGACGCCGCCGCGCCCCGGCCCGGCACCGGCACGATGACTGACGGCACCGACCTTCCCGGCGCGACGGCTGACACGCGCGTCCCCGGGGTGGCCGGCGACGACGCCGACCGGTCCGGCGCGACGGCTGACGCGAAGGGCTACCTCGTCGACCGGCCCGGCGCGACAGGCGACCGCGTTGATCGGCCCGGGCGGGCCGCACTAGGCTCTCGGCCCGTGCCCGAGAACGCGAGCAACGCCGTTGCGTCGACGCGTCGTTGGCTCGGTGTGCTGCTCGGCTGTGCGACCGCGCCGGCAGCCGCCGCCCATCTCCTCGTCACCGGAGTCGTCCTCGGCCCCTTCCTGCTCTGGCCGCGCACCCGGCCGGACGCCCTCGGTCTGCTGATGGCCGGGGTGCGCCGGCTCGCGGCGCTGGAACGGGCCCGCCGCGCCGTGTACTTCGGCGACCGCTTCCCCGAGCACTACGCGGCGTCCGACGACAAGGTCCTGCGCTATGTCGCGCTTCGCGCGGCGGCGGGCCTGCTGACCGCCGTGGTGATCGGACTGCTCGGGCTCGGCGCCGGGCTGGCCGGGCTGCTGGCGTACGCGGTGGCGCGGGGCGGCGTCGGCTGGGAGGAACTGCTGACCCAGGTGGTGCTGGGCGGTGTGCTGCTCTTCCTCGACCTCCAGGGGCTGCGCTCGCTGGCCGCGCTCGACGCCCGGTCGGCCCGGGAGTGCTTCGGCCCGTCGGAGCGGGAGCTGCTGCGACGGCGGATCGACGAGCTGGCCGCGAGCCGGGCCGCGGTCGTGGCGGCGGTGGACGCCGAGCGGCGGCGCATCGAACGCGATCTGCACGACGGGGTCCAGCAACGCCTGGTCGCGCTGGCCATGCTGCTCGGCCGGGCCCGCCGCGGCCGCGACCCCGAACGCGCCGACGCCCTGCTGGCCCAGGCGCACGAGGAGTCCCGGGGCCTGCTCACCGAGTTGCGGGAGGTGGCCTGGCGCGTCTACCCGTCGGCTCTGGACAGCCTCGGTCTCGCCGAGGCGCTGGGCGGGGTGGCCGAGCGCTCCCCGCTGCCGCTGCGGATCCGCTGCGAGACCGGCGGGCCGCTGCCCCGGCCCGTGGAGACGGCCGCCTACTTCGTGGTGTCCGAGGCCGTCACCAACGCCGTCAAGCACGCCGCGGCCACCGCGGTCTCGGTGCGGGTGGTGCGCGGTGCCGGCCGGCTCACCGTACGGGTCGAGGACGACGGCGCGGGCGGCGCGGACCCGGCCGGCGGCGGGCTGACCGGGCTGCGCGGCCGGGTCGCGGCGCTCGACGGGACCCTGCACGTCGACAGCCCCCTCGGGGGACCCACCGTCATCACCGCGGAGCTGCCATGCGCCTGATCCTCGCCGAGGACTCCACCCTGCTGCGGGAGGGTCTGGTGCGGCTGCTCGCCGACGAGGGCCACGAGGTGGTGGCGGCGCTCGGTGACGCCGTGACACTGGTGGAAACGGTGGCGGAGCACCGGCCGGACCTCGTCGTCGTCGACATCCGGATGCCGCCGACCCACACCGACGAGGGGCTGCGCGCCGCCCTGCAGATCCGCGAGCGGTGGCCTGAGGTCGGCGTGCTGGTGCTGTCTCAGCACATCGAACGCCACTACGCGGCCCAGCTGCTGGCCGTGAGCGCCGAGCGGGTCGGCTACCTGCTCAAGGACCGGGTCGCGCAGGTCGAGGAGTTCCTGGACGCGCTGGAGCGGATCCACGCGGGCGGGGCCGCGATCGACCCCGAGGTGGTGCGGCAGCTGGTCCTGCGCACCACGCACACCGATCCGCTGGCCCGGCTCACGCCGCGCGAGCGCGGGGTGCTGGAGGAACTGGCCCAGGGGCACACCAACGCGGCGATCGCCGGGCGGCTGCACATCTCCCAGAGCGCGGTGGAGAAGCATCTCAACGCGGTGTTCGACAAGCTGGATCTCAACCAGGCCGACGGCTACAACCGGCGCATCCTGGCGGTGCTGCGCTACCTGGAGGCGTGACGGCGACCGCCGGGACATCGCGAGGCGTGACGGCGACTGCCGGAGGCGTGACAGCGGCCGCCGGTGCGCGGCGGCGGTGTGTCAGAGGTCCAGGACGTCCCGCGCCCGCGCCGCGCACCCCGGTTGACGTCGCAGAAGCCCACGAGGCCGGCCGGGGCGCCGGGTCGGGTCATACGGGGCTTTTCGTCCGATTGGGCTCCGGTCCTGCCGGGCACTCGGCCCGCCGTGACCGCGCCACGACGGATTCTGCTCACCGGCTGGTTCACCTTCCGGGACGGGGAGGCGACCGCCGGGGACGTGCTGGCGCTCGCCCGCGTCGAGGAGACGCTGAGGCGGGCGGGCCGGCCGTACGACGTCGTCTGGAGCCGCGGCTTCCGGCCCGGGGCGCCGCACCTGGACGACGTACGGCCCGAGCGGTACTCGCATCTGGTGTTCGTGTGCGGCCCCCTGCACGGCCCGCAGATCGAGGACCTGCACCGGCGGTTCGCGCACTGTGTGCGGATCGCGGTGGGCACGTCGGTGATCGATCCCGGCTCGCCGGCCGTCACCGGGTTCCACCGGGTCCTGGCCCGCGACGCGCCGGACGCCGCGCCGACGCCCGATCTGGCGGCCCGTGCCCCGGCCGCGCCCGCCCCGCCCGTGGCCGGCGTGATCCTCACCCACGGGCAGCACGAGTACGGGCCGCTGCGCCGCCACGGCCTGGTCGCGGAGCGGGTGACGCGCTGGCTGGCCGGGAAGGACTGCGCCCGGCTGGAGCTGGAGACCCGGCTGGACACCCGCGACTGGCGGCTGTGCGCGACGCCCGCCCAGCTCGACGCGGTCCTCGCCCGGCTGGACGTGGTCGTCACCGACCGGCTGCACGGCCTGGTGCTGGCCCTGCGGGCCGGTACGCCCGCCATCGCCGTCGACCCGGTCGCGGGCGGCGCCAAGGTCACCGCCCAGGCCCGCGCCTGCGGCTGGCCCGCGCTGCTGCCCGCCGAGCGGGCCGACGCGGACGGCCTGGAGCGGTGGTGGCGGTGGTGCCTCGGTCCGGGGCGCGAGGAGGCGCGGCGGGCGCGGGCGCGGTTCGCGGCGGGCGGCGAGCGGGACGGCGCCGATGGACTGCTGGACGCGCTCGACGGCCGCCCGCACGCGGTCGGCGGCTCGGCCGCCTGACGTCCGGACGAGCCCTGGAACGCCCGGAACCCCGGAACGCCCGGCAACGGGTGAGGACCGAAGACCGGTCGGTGTCTACCCCTGCCTCTCCTCTTCGCCGTGTCCGTCCGGGACGAGTGCCCGGGCGACCGCCGTGATGTCGGGGACGATGGCGGCGGCGGGCCGTTCCCCGGCGGTCGGCGGCGGGTCGCCCAGGAGGAGGGCCCGGGCGCCCGCCCGGTGCGCGGCCTCGGCGTCGGCGCCGGTCTCGCCGACCAGGACGCAGGCGTCCGGCGCGGTGCACAGCCGTCCCGCGGCCCACAGCAGCAGGGCCGGTTCGGGTGGGTAGCAGCGGCAGTCCTCGTCGGCGGCGTGCGGGCAGACGGCCCAGACGTCGAAGGGGCCGAGGAGTTCGTCGACGCGGGTGTCGACGCGGCGCGTCTCGGTCTCGGTGAGCCGTCCCCGCCGGGTGACGACGCCGGTGCGCAGGCCGTGCCGGCGCAGCTGCCACAGGGTCTCGGCGGCGCCGGGGGCGGGGCGGACGTCGTCGGCGGACCGGGGGGCGTCTCGCAGGAGCACGCGGTCGCGGTGGAACAGCACGGCCCGCACGCGGGTCATACGGCCACCTCCCGCCAGGGCCGCGCGGCCCGGTGCCGCCAGCGTCCGGACAGCCGGTACCAGGTGGCGGCGGGCGGGATGAGCACGCTGGTGACCAGCACGGTGGTCACCTCGTCCGACGTGTGCGGGCCGGGCGCGAGACGGGACCGGGCGAACGCGGCGGTGCCCGCGGCCCAGCCGAGCCCGGCGGCCAGGGCGGCCTGCCGGCGTCCCGCGGCGGCCAGCGCGCAGGCGGTGGTGCCGGTGGCGGTGACCGCGAGCGGCGTGGTCGGACGCGCGGACGGCGCGACGGCCCGGTGCCACCAGCGGGGGCCGTGCAGGCGGCGCATCAGGGCGTCGTCGGCGTGGCGGCGCTGGGCGCGCAGCGAGGCCCAGCGGTCGGGCGGCGGCACGGGCATCCTGCTGGTGCGGCGGCCCTGCCGGATGCGCAGTCCGGCGTCGAGGAGCCGCAGGGCGAGGTCGACGTCGGCGTGGTGGGCGCCGTGGAAGCGTTCGTCGAAGCCGCGGGCCTGCTTCAGGGCGTCGGTGCGGTAGGCCATGTCGGCGGCGATCCAGCGGGCGCGGGCCCGCGCGGTGGTCTCGCGTTCGGCTTCGGTGGGGGCGCGTCCGCCGGGCAGGGGTACGGCGATGACGCCCTGGCTGCCCGCGATGTCGGGGGTGCCGGCGGCGAGGTCACGGTCGAGCTGGGCACACCAGTGCGGGCCCGGCTGGACGCCCTCGTCGAGGAAGACGGCCCAGGGGGTGGTGACCGCGCGCAGGCCGGTGTTGCGGGCCGCGCCGGGGCCCCTGCCTCCTCCGGCGAGCACGGTGGCGCGCGGGCGCAGGTCGCCGAGGACGCGCAGCGGGTGGTCGAGGGCGCCGGGCTCGGGCTGGGGCCGGTCGTCGACGAGGACGATCCGGTCCGGTCTCGGTCCGATCGAGGCGGCGAGCGCGGCGAGGCAGTCGGTGAGGGAGGCGCGGACGAGGGTGGGGATCACCACGGCGTAGGCGGTCATGCGGGCCCCCCTTTTCGTGTCGGCTCCCCTGGCGCGTACCGGCTTACCGGCGTACCGGCGTACCGCTCTTTAGCGGGTGCCAACGTGCCGCCGGATCAAACGCGGGCGCGGGCTCCGACCGCGCGTGCGCGCCGATCGGGAGCGGGGTTCCTAGGATCGTCCCGTGGTCTTCTTCACCCTGGAGCGCACCGTGCCGCTCCCCCTGCCCGAGGCCTGGCGCCGGCTCACCGAGTGGCCCCGGCACGCGGACGCCGTCCCGCTCACGCGCGTACGGGTGCGCACGCCCCCGCCGGACCGCGTCGGGACGGTGTTCGTGGCCCGCACGGGCGTCGGCCCGCTGTTCTTCGACGATCCGATGGAGGTCACGGTCTGGGATCCGCCCGGCGAGGACACGCCGGGCCGCTGCCGGCTGGAGAAGCGCGGCCGGGTGGTGCTCGGCTGGGCGGAGCTGGAGGTCCGGCCGGGGCCGGGCGGGCGCGCGCGGGTGGTGTGGCGCGAGGAACTGGCCGTGCGGCTGCTGCCCGCCGTGTTCGACCGGCCGCTGGAGGCGGCGGCGCGGACGACGTTCGGCCGGGCGGTGAACCGGCTGCTGCGGCAGCCGTGACCCGGCGCGGGGTCGGCCTCCGCCCCCATGCGGGTCACGGCGACCGGGCGGTACGGCTTCGGGGGCCGAGCCGCACGGGGGACGTCGAACCTGGTGTCGTGGGTGAGGACGCACAGGACGGTGCGGCCGTCGGTCGGGGTGCGCCGCAGGTACGCGTTGGGGCCACTCGACGACGATCCCGTCGGCCTCGGGGAAGCGGGCCGGGTGGCGAACACCGGGCGGGCGTCACAGACGGTGACGTGGGGGCCGAGCAACTTGCCGACGCGGGGCAGTACCGCGGCGAAGTCGACGGCATCGAAGATGATCATGCGGGGTGCGGGGACGGCGGACTCAATCAGCAGTGTGAGCGGTGCTCCATACCATGAGCGATGCTCGCACCGTGAGTGATGCTCCGCACCGTGAGCAATGCTCCAGGCCGTGAGCAACGCTCCACGCCGTGAGCATTGCTCTCCGATCTCCAGGGTGCCGGTGCGGCCGGCGTCCAGGAAGGCGGCCGTCTCGCGGGCGGCTGGGCGGTCCAGCTCGGGGAGGGGCCGCCGAGGCCGCCGTCGGGGAGCCGTCGGCGCGCACCAGCAGCGCGGCGGTGGTCACGGCGGCGGCCACCACCGGCCGGACGGGGTCGTCCGCCCGGACCGGGGGCGACGAAGGGTGTCGATGATGCCGCCGCAGGTCGGGCCGACCGCGAAGGCGTCCTCGGCGCTGTACGCCGAAGCGCTCCGGAACGGGCCGGCCGTCCTGGAGCGCCTGCCGGCGGGGTGCGGGGAAGGGCACGGCCGGGGCGTACGGCTAGTGGACGCCCAGCCAGCCTTCGATGGGGTTCAGGGCGAAGAACACCACGAAGATCGCCGTCAGCGCCCACATGAAGGGCCCGATCTCGCGGAACTTGCCCTGGGCGGTCTTGATGGCGACGTACGCGATGACACCCGCCGCGACGCCCGCGGTGATGGAGTAGGTGAACGGCATGATCACGATGGTGAGGAAGACCGGGATCGCGGTGGCGCGGTCGGCCCAGTCGACGTGCCGGGCGTTCATCATCATCATCGCGCCGATGACCACCAGGGCGGCCGCGGCGACCTCCCCCGGCACGATCGCCGTGAGCGGGGTGAAGAACAGACAGGCCGCGAAGAACAGGCCGGTGACCACGGAGGACAGGCCGGTGCGGGCGCCCTCGCCGACGCCGGTGGCCGACTCGACGAACACGGTCTGGCCGGAGGCGCCGGAGACGCCGCCGATCGCGCCGCCCGCGCCGTCGATGAACAGCGCCTTGGACAGGCCCGGCATCCGCCCCTTGTCGTCGGCGAGCCTGGCCTCGGTGCCGACGCCGATGATGGTCGCCATCGCGTCGAAGAAGCCGGCGAGCACCAGGGTGAAGACGATCATGCCGACGGTCATCGCGCCGACCTCGCCCCAGCCGCCGAACTCGACCTCGCCGAAGAGTGAGAAGTCGGGTATCGAGACGGCGCTGCCGTGCAGTTCGGGGGCGCCGCTCGCCCACTGCCTGGGGTCGATGACGCCGAGGCCGTTGAGGATCACGGCCAGCAGCGTGCCGCCGACGATGCCGATGAGGATGGCGCCGGGGATGCCGCGCGCCTGGAGCATGAAGATGGCGAGGAGGGTGAGGGCGAAGAGGAGGACGGGCCAGCCGGACAGTTCACCGGCGGGGCCCAGGAGGACCGGGCCGCCGCCGGGGTCCGGGTTCTCGTGCACGAAACCGGCCTTGACCATGCCGATCAGGGCGACGAACAGGCCGATGCCCATGGTGATGGCGTGCTTGAGGGCGAGCGGGATGGCGTTCATGATCATCTCGCGCAGGCCGGTGACGACCAGCAGCATGATGACGACGCCGTACATCACGCACATGCCCATCGCCTGCGGCCAGGTCATCTCCGGGGCGACCTGGGAGGCGAGGACTCCGGAGACGGAGAGACCCGCGGCGAGCGCCAGGGGCACCTTGCCGACGAAACCCATCAGCAGCGTGGTGAGGGCCGCCGCGAACGCGGTGGCGGTGATGAGGGCCTGCTGGCCGAGCGTGTTCCCCGCCGCGTCCTTGCCGGACAGGATCAGGGGGTTGAGCAGGAGGATGTACGCCATCGCCATGAAGGTGGTGATGCCGCCGCGCACCTCACGCGCGACCGTGGATCCTCTGTGGGTGATGTGGAAGTACCGGTCGAGCCAGGACCGTCCGGCCGGGACGCGGGTTCCCTCACCCGCGTCCTCCGCAACGGTCTTCGGCTCAAGCGACTGCTGGGTCATGTGGGCCTACTCCCAAGGTTCAAAGGGGCACCCGCCGGTCGCCGTCGGCGACGTGCGGGATTTGGGAAGGTGCATCGGCCGCACGACCCGGGGGACGGCCCGAGACGAACGATCACGCTAGTCGTGCCACGCCCCGCGAGCGGTGCGGTGCGTGTGGGGTGCTCCGGGCGGCGCGGGGAGGTTGTGACGTTCCGGTGCGCCGCCCGGAGGGTCTACGCGGTGCCGGTGAGGTGCTCGGGGCGGACCGGCGTCCGGTTGGGCTCCAGCCCCGTCGCGTCCCGGATCGCCGCGAGGACGGCCGGGGCCGACGACAGGGTGAGGGCCTCGCCGACTCCGCGCAGCCCGTACGGGGCGTGGTGGCCGGCGAGTCCGAGCACGTCGACCGGGATGGCCGGCGTGCCGAGGATCGTGGGGACCGGGTAGTTGGCGTGCGAGGCGAGGGCCGGGCCCGGCAGCTCGGCACGCGGGTGCTCCATGATCGCGGTGTACGGGACGCGGGCGCCCAGGCGTACGGGCTCCGCGCCGGCTTCCCACGCGGCCGGCTCGCCGGTGCGGCCGGCGTCGACGAGGTGGCCGGGCCGGCGGTGGCCGGAGTCGATCTCCACCATCACGTCCGTGCCCCCGGCGATCGGCACGGCCGTGGGGTGCTCGGCCTGCGCGGCGAGCGCCTCCTCCCGGCTGGCGGGGCGAAGGAAGTCCATGACCGGCTCTCTTCTTCGGGTGGGGTGTGCGGATCGAGCCAATCCGTGGGTCTGGGGCCCGACTCGTTCACCTTCCGTTCATGCGGAGTGGAGCCAGTACACAGCGCCGTGCTCCGGGGCGGTCAGTCGCAGAAACCATGAAGGAGTTGGCTGGTGAGGGCGGTCATCTTGTAGATTCGTATGAACGAAGGCCCTCAGCACCTCTCTGTTTTCCTCCGGCAACGTCCGGCCCGGGCGCGTGACCTGGGGCGGCGCGGAGGAGACGGTGAGCAACCGCATCGGACGACCCTGTGTCGGCCCGTCGAACGGCCCGCGGACCACAACCCACCAACCCCAACAGTTTCATCGTAAGTTTCGAGACAAAGAACGGCGGCGACGAGAATGCGGCTGCGCGCACTGCTGGACACCGACGCGCTGGGCCTCAGGCTGCTCGGCGGCGAGGACGAGCTGGACCGCACGGTGCGGGGCGTGATGACCACCGACCTGCGGGACCCCAGCCGCTACCTCTCGGGTGGCGAGCTGGTCCTGACGGGCCTCGCCTGGCGCCGGGACGCCGCCGACTCCGAGCCGTTCGTGCGGATCCTCGTGCAGGCGGGAGTGGCCGCCCTGGCCGTCGGTGAGGCCGAGCTGGGGGACATCCCCGAGGACCTGCTGGAGGCCTGCGCCAAGCACCGGCTGCCGCTGTTCGCGGTGCACGAGTCGGTGGCCTTCGCGACGATCACCGAGCATGTCGTCCGGCAGGTCTCCGGGGAGCGGGCCGGAGATCTCGCGGCCGTCGTCGACCGGCACCGGCGGATGATGACCTCCGGTCCGGCGGGCGGCGGCCCCGACGTGGTCCTGGACCTGCTCGGCTCCGACCTGGACCTGCGCGCCTGGGTGCTGTCGCCGACCGGCCGGCTCATCGCCGGGCCGAAGGCCGCCGGGCCGGGACAGTCCGCCGAGCTGCCGGCGGAGCTGTGCGTCCGGCTCGCCGCCGAGCACCTGTCCGCCGCCCGCACCGGCCGGCGCGGCCCGCACCGGGTGCCGGCCGGCTCCTCGACGTACTCCCTGTTCCCCATCCGCAGCACCGCCCGCACCCCGCAGGCCTCCCGCGACGTCCGCGAGAACGTGCTGGCGGACTGGGTGCTCGTCGTGGAGGCGGACGCCGGGGACTGGGCGGAGGAACGGCTCGACCTGTTGCACGGCGTCACCCAGCTGATCGCGGTGGAGCGGGACCGCAGGGACGCCGCGCGCACCGTGCGGCGGCGGCTAGCCCAGGAGGTCCTGGAGCTGGTGCAGACCGGCGCCGCGCCCGCCGAGATCGCCGCGCGGCTGCGGGTGGCCGCCCCGGTGCTGCTGCCCGGGCTCGGCGCCGCCCCGCACTGGCAGGTCGTGGTCGCCCGCGTCGAATGGGACGGCGGGGAGGGCGAGACGGGTCCGGCCGCCCAGTCGCTGCTGGAGGAGATCCTCGTCGACCCGCAGGCGACCGGGCCGGAGCCGTCCGACCGGATCGCCGTCGCCCACGCCGGCGACGAGGCCATCGCGCTCGTCCCGCTGCCCGCCGTCTCCGCCGAGCACGACGGCTCCGAGAGCGGTGTCCTCGCCGACGCGCTGCTCGCGGCCGTGCGCGAGCCGCTGTCCGCGGGTCTCGACGGCGACGGCCGGGTCACGCTCGGCGTCAGCGCGGCCGTGCACTCCGCCGAGGGGCTGCGCGGCGCGCTGGAGGAGGCCCGGCACGCCCGCCGGGTGGCCGCCGCCCGCCCCGGCCGGGTGTGCGCCGCGGGCCACCAGGAGCTGGCCTCCCACGTCCTGCTGCTGCCCTTCGTCCCCGACGACGTCCGCCGCGCGTTCACCGCCCGGCTGCTGGACCCGCTGCGCGACTACGACCGCCGTCACCGGGCGGAGCTGATCCCCACGCTGGAGGCGTTCCTGGAGTGCGACGGCTCCTGGACGCGCTGCGCGTCGCGGCTGCACCTGCACGTCAACACGCTCCGGTACCGGGTGGGCCGGATCGAGCAGTTGACGGGCCGTGACCTGTCCCGCCTGGAGGACAAGCTGGACTTCTTCCTGGCACTGCGGATGAGCTGAGGACGCGCCGGGAAACGGCTGGAACCTCCGCGGGCGCGCAGTCCCACGACTTTGTGAAATCCTTCACCCACCCTCTTGGCCGGGCCATGCGATCCGTGCTGAGATGCGGCCACCACTCAACAGCTCGATGGCGTGCTCGGGGAGGGCGAGGTGGCGTATACCGCCATGTCTGGTAACGGAACGACCGCCGGTGACGATCCACTCCAGACCGCGGTATGGCGGCTGCGCTCGCGGGCCTGCTGGGCCGACGCGGCCGCCCTGCTCCAACCGGTCACGCCGGGCGCCGCGTTGCAGCGTGCCGCGCTGCTGGTGGAGCGCTGTCTGTACACCGAGCAGGGCTGGGAGGACGCCGAGGACGCGCTGCGCACCGCGGAGGCGCTGGCCCACACCGACGGCGAGCGGGGCGCGGCCGCTTGTGAACGCGGGTACTTGGCGTACGCCGCGACCCTCCTCGCGGTTCGGGACCGCGCCGACGAGGCCCGCGCCGCGCTGGGCCGGGCGGCGGCGCTGATCCCGCCGGGGGCGCCGGCCCGGGCGCTGCTGGACTTCCGCCGGGGGCTGCTCGCCGAGAACCTCACCCGCTCCCCCCAGGCCGCCCGCGCGGCCTACCGCCGCGCCCACGCGGCCGCCACCGCCCGCTCCGACGCCCTCCTGCTCTCCTTCACCTGGCGCCACCTCGCCGGACTCGCCCTGCGCGACGGCGAGTTGGCCGAGGCCCGGCACGGCTTCGCCGAGTCGCTGCGCATCCGCGAGGAACTCGGCTACCTCGTGGGCACGGCCCCGGCCCTGGTCTCCCTGGCCGACGCCGAGACCGAACCGGAGGCCTCCCGCCTGCGCGAGGAGGCCCGTCGCCTCTTCCACCTCCTGGGCGGCGTCCCCACCTGGCTCACCCGCCACCTGACACCCCCGGCCCCGGGCACGGCAACGGCCTGAGCCGGACGGAGGGGGACCGGCCGCACCCCGACCGCGGGGGCACGCGAGCCGGCCGGGCCGGTCCTACCACAGACGCCCTACGGGACAGGGCCCCACCGGCCGCGGGGGCGCGCGGATGGAACAGCCGGCCCGCACCCACCGCGAGGCGCACACGGGCCAGGCGCCCCGCGCCAACCCCAAGGCACCACGCGGGCACCTGCCCCGCCTCGACCGCAAGGGACGGCGAGGCCGTGCACCAGCGCGGAGGCGCCGAGGCGGTTGGCGCCGTGGCCGGCGAAGTCGACCGCGCCACGGCGGCCACGCGGGACAGCCGCCCCGCACCGGCCGCAGGCTCCGCGCGGCCGATCGGCTCATGCCGACGCGGGCTGCTGCCGCGGCAGTCGGCTCGCCCGAACCGCGGCACGCGAGCGCACGACCGGCCCGCCGAAGCAGCGGGCGCCACGCCGCCGGGAGGGGACGGGCGGGGGCGGGCGGCTTCACGCCATCACCGGGGCACCCGCACCCGGCCACGGCCGGCCCGGACTCCTGCAGCGGGCAACTCACCGGCCGAAGCCGCCGGCAGGCGTGCCGCCGGGCGGATCGGGGCGAGGGTCAGGTGGGGGTGCCTGGGTAGTGGTCGGTGACGAGGGCTCGTACGGCTTCCGTGTCGGCGGCGATCAGCGCGTCCAGGAGGGCGACGTGCTGGGCGGCGTCGGTCATCAGTTCGGTGCGGTCGCGGCCGCCGGCCAGCCCGGCCGGCGGCCACTGCGCGCGCCGGTGCAGATCGTCCGCGATGCGCACGAGCTGGTCGTTCCCGGCGAGGCCCAGTACGGCCCGGTGGAACGCCCGGTCCGCCTCGGCGTACGTCACCCGGCACCCGGAGGCCGCCGCCCGCACCGTCGCCTCGGCGAGCGGCCGCAGCTCGGCCCAGCGGGCGGCGGGCACGGTCCGGGCGAGCCGCAGCAGGACGGGCACCTCGATCAGCGCCCGCACCTCCGCCAGCTCCGCCAGTTCACGCGCGCCCCGCTCGACGACCCGGAAGCCCCGGTTGGGCACGACCTCGACGGCGCCCTCCAGCGCGAGCTGCTGCATCGCCTCGCGGACGGGCGTCGCCGACACCCCGAACCGCTCGCCGAGGGCGGGCGCGGAGTACACCTCGCCGGGCCGCAGCTCTCCCGTGACCAGCGCGGAGCGCAGCGCCTGGAGGACTTGCCCGCGCACGGACGAGCGCCGCACGACCGGCCGCACGGGCTCCGCCCCCGACCGCGCCCGCGGAATCGACTGCTCACCGTGGGTGTGCTCACCCCGCGCCGGCTGGGGTGCCGTGGCCCGCGCCTGGGGCGGCACCCTGACCGCGGGCGCCTCCCCGCCGCCCGCCGCACCCCCGGAAGCCGCCGGCTCCGGCTCGGCCCCCGTACCGGAGGCGCCGTGCGCGCGCTGCTTCACGGGGGCCTCCTGACGGGCTCGTCGTCGGTTGTGGTCGTGGTTGCCGGTGGGCGGGAAGATCACGGCCGGTTGTTACTCGTCCGTCGAGCACCTTAGAGCCAGGACGCGGTAGTTCAAACTCGCGATCGATTGGGTAAGGTAAGCCTTACCTCTGAGAAACCTCCGAGTGATCAGTTCCTCGACCCCAAGGGGCGGTTCCGGCATGCCTGTGCCCTCTTCGGCCGTAGCGGACGCGTACGCCCGCCTCACCGAGGTGTTCCCAGGCCTCACCGTCACCGAGCTGCCCCCCGGACAACCGGCCCCCGAGGGCGGCGGATGGGTCTCCGCCGCCGGGCTGGCGGACGGCGGAGCCGCCCTCGACACCTTCCTGGCCTGGGACGACGCCCAGGTCCTGCGGGACTACGGCCACCAGGCCCGCCCCGACGTGATCGCCAGTTTCGGCCTGCACCGCTACGCCTGGCCCGCCTGCCTGCTGATCACCGTCCCCTGGTTCCTGCACCGCCGCGTCCCGCGCTACCCCGTGACGCACGTCTCGTACGACCGCACCGCCCCCAACCTCTCCATGGGCCGCCTCGCCGTGCGCCCGGCCGGCTTCGCCTGCCTGCCCGGCGACCCGGCCGCCGCGCTGCCCGGCGCCCGGGTGGTGGACGGCGAGGAGGCGCTGCGCGCCGAGGTGCGGGCGGCGGTGGCCGAGCACCTGGAGCCGGTCCTCGCCGGCTTCGGCCCCCGGATGCGCCGGCGCGGCCGCGCGCTGTGGGGCATGGCGACCGACGAGGTCGTGGAGGGCCTGTGGTACGTCGCCCACCTGTTCGGCGAGCAGGGCCGGGCCCGGCACGAGCTGGAGCTGCTGCTGCCGGGGGCGACCAAGCCGTACGTCGGCTCCGCGGCCTTCCGCGAGCTGACCGGCCCGGACGGCGAGCGGCTGCCCACCCGGGACCGGGCGAGCTGCTGCATGTTCTACACCGTGCGCCCCGAGGACACCTGCGCCACCTGCCCGCGCACCTGTGACGCCGACCGTGTCGCCAAGCTGACCGCCGCCGCGGCGAGTTGATCTTCCGCCACTTCCGCCCCGTACGATCACCCTCGAACCGGTGATCTCTGCGATGGCAGCTGATGACCGTTTCCTCACGTGTTGCGGGAAATCCGCCGCGAACCACCCGCAGGGGTTGTCTTCTTCGAACTCAACTCCGCACGCTCACACGGCAGTTCGAGCAGAACGCCGTCCCCGTCTCCCTCCCGGGTCCCCTTGGCGCCCTCTTGCCCCGAAACCCCCAGAGGGCCTGCGGCATTGGGCCACTATGGCGGGCGTCACGCCCTATCCCAAGGCAAGGGACCACCGGATGAGACTGACCGAGATATCGCTGAACTGGCTGCTTCCGGGCGCCGTACTGCTCCTGGGCATGCTGACGGCGGTGGCGGTGCTCGCGCGCGGCAAGCGGACCGCGGGGAAGGACACGAGCGCCGACGACTCCTGGGAGCGCAACGAGGAACGCCGCAGACGCAAGGAGGCCATCTACGGCACCGTCTCCTACGGCCTGCTCTTCTGCTGTGCCGCGGTCGCGGCGGCGCTCTCCTTCCACGGCCTGGTCGGCTTCGGCGAGCAGAACCTGGGCCTGGCCGACGGCTGGCAGTACCTGGTGCCGTTCGGACTCGACGGCGCGGCGATGTTCTGCTCGGTGCTCGCGGTCCGCGAGGCGAGCCACGGTGACGCGGCGCTCGGCTCCCGCATACTGGTGTGGACCTTCGCCTTCGCCGCCGCCTGGTTCAACTGGGTGCACGCGCCGCGCGGTGCCGGGCACGCCGGCGCCCCCCACTTCTTCGCGGGCATGTCCCTGTCCGCCGCGGTCCTCTTCGACCGCGCCCTGAAGCAGACCCGCCGGGCCGCCCTGCGCGAGCAGGGCCTGGTGCCCCGACCGCTGCCGCAGATCCGGGTGGTGCGCTGGCTGCGGGCCCCGCGCGAGACGTACAAGGCCTGGTCCCTGATGCTCCTGGAAGGCGTGCGCAGCCTCGACGAGGCGGTCGAGGAGGTCCGCGAGGACAAGCGCCAGAAGGAGCAGGAGCGGATGCGCCGCCGCGACAAGGAGCGCTTGGAGCGCGCCCAGCTGAAGGCGATCAGCCGGGGCCACCGCGGTTTCGTCGGCCGCGGCGGCGGACGCCAGGTGGATCTGCCGCCGGTGGAGCAGGGCTCCGAGATGGTCTCCGCGGAGCCTGCCATATCCGCGCCGGAACCGTTGCCGGTACGCGTGCGGCCCTCCCTTCAGCCGGTCCGCGGCGGATCCGCTGACCCGGTCACCGTGGACCTGACCGCGGAGGACGACACCCAGGCCCTGCCGCGCCTGGACTCCCTGGAACGCAAGCTCAAGGATCTGGAGCAGCAGTTCGGCTAGCGCCGGACCGGGGACCGGGCGACGACGGGACGGGGTGCGGCCGCAAGGGGCCGCACCCCGTCCCGTTCACGTGTCGTCCCTCGTGCTCATGCCCCGTGTCTCACGCGGCGTCCACGGCATCCACGGTGTCGGCGGTGTCTTCGGTCAGCTCGAACCAGACGGCCTTGCCGACCGCGTGCGGGCGTACGCCCCAGGCGGCGGCCAGCGCCTCCACCAGGACCAGGCCCCGGCCGTGCGTACCGTCGTCGGCGGCCGGTACGCGCAGTGTGGGCCGGCGGGCCACGAAGTCCCTCACCTCCACGCGCAGTCCACGCGGTCCGACGGTGGCCGTGAGGACCGCGTCGTCGTCGGTGTGCACCAGCGCGTTGGTGACGAGTTCACTGGTCAGCAGCTCCGCCACGGCCGAGCAGCCGGGGCTGCCCCACTGCCGCAGCAGTTCGCGCAGCGCCCGGCGGGCCTCCGGGACCGCCCGCAGATCCGCCCGGTCGAGTCTGCGCCGCAGCTGCGGCGCCGCTGTCCGCTCCGCGGTGCCGTCGGTCTCCTCCTCCGCCGTCCCCGCCGTGAGAGCCCCGACCGTGGTGGGCCCGCCTCCTCGTGTCTGACTCCTCATGTCCCCCGCCCGCGTGCCGATGTCGGTTCCCCTCCTGGTCGAACACGTTCACGGGGATCCTTGCCCGGTCGGCACCGGGCCAGTCATACCGGATCGCCGACGGCCGGGTGTTCGGCCACCCCCGAGGCGGCCGGGGGCCGCCGGACCGGCCGCGGACGGCGTGCCCGGCCCCGCGGCCGACCGGCGTGGATCGGCTCACATGTCTATTGCCGTCTGCCGATCCGGCCGTACACGGCCCAGTGGTGAGGCGGGTGGTTCCCCGACCGTGGCATATCTGCAACCGTCGCGGCACCGGAACCGCCGGGGTGAAAGTGGCCGGAATGCGACCGTGACAGCGACCTGCCGACCGCGGTCCGGGCGCCCCGTGACCGCGGTCCCGGTGCCCGGTGACAGCGCCCTCCCGAGTCCCGGTGGCCGCGGTCCCGGCACCCGTGGCCGCCGTCCCCACCCCCGTGGCGGGACGGCGGCCACCGGCGACCGTGCGGCGGTCGGCCGCCGGGTCAGTAGAGCTTGTTCACCGCCGTGGCCGTCGTCTTGCGGAACGCGCGGACGGGCGCGTCCCCGAAGTCGCCCATCTGCGACCACTCCACGACGGTGACGGTCCGCCCGTCGCGTCCCACCGACAGCAGACGGATGTCCGTCGCGCCCCAGGAGGTCTCGGTGTGCAGCCCGTGGACGCGGGCGCCCTCCTCGACGGCGACCCTGCCGTAATGGCGGTAGCCGGCCTCGACCTGGGGGTCGCTCCGCTCGATACGGCCCGCGCAGGAACGGATCTCCCGGTTCATCCGGTCGGCCAGGGCCGCGGCCTTCGCGGTGCTGCCGGTGACGATGGTCAGCTGCCGGGCGCTGGTGTCGAGGTCGGTGTGGAACGGGCGGTAGCGCGAGTCGTAGCCGGGGAACACCTCGTCCAGGCAGAGCCGCAGCTCGTCCGGCACCCCGTCGGTGACCTCGCCGGCGGTCCACGACGAGGACGGGTGCGGCGGCAGGTCTGCGGCCGAGAGGAACGCGGGCGAGGGCGCGGCTGCCGCCGGGGCGGCGAGGGCGGTGACGCCGGTGAGCGCGGCGACGGCGACTGCGGTGAGCGCTCCGGCTCGGGTACGGATGGGCATGGGTCTCCCCGTGGGCGAGTGCGTGAGTGTGGACTGCCGCCCACCGCCGGCGGGCCGGACCGGCTCCCGGGGCGACATGTCGAGCATCGGCGGGCTGCGGCGGGGGCGCAACAGGGGACGCCGGATCCGTCGGCATGGAACCATCCCACCCCGTCTGACGTGCACGTACAGGGAGTGCCTGGGATGCCGTCCCGGGGACGCGAGCACACGGGGGAAGGGTGTCGGGACACGACGACGAGGTCGCAGAGTTCGCGGCGCTGCTGCGCGGGCTGAAGGAGCGTACGGATCGCAGCTACGGCGCGCTGGCCCGGCGCCTCCAGATGAACACCTCCACGCTGCACCGCTACTGCGCGGGCGACGCGGTCCCCCAGGACTTCGCCCCCGTCGAACGCTTCGCCGCGCTGTGCGGCGCGACGCCCGAGGAGCGCCTCGACCTGCACCGCCGCTGGCTGGCCGCCCTCGCGGCCCGCACCCGCCCCCCCCCGGCACCGGCCACCGGCCCCACGGCCGGCGAGGAGCCGGAAGAGCCGGAACAGCGGGAAGCGCCGGGAGAGCCGGGGGCGGCGCCCGGAGAGCCGGGGGCGGCGCCCGGAGAGCCCGCGGAGTCCGACCAGCTGGAAGAGACCGAAGAGCCCACCGAGCGCACCGAGCCCACCAAGCCTGACGCCTCCCGCGGGCCCGACGGTCCCAAAGCGTCCCGGGAGCCCGGCGAGCGCGCTGGTCACGTCGCCCCGGCGCAGCCCCCCGCCCCCTGGGGCCGTCGCCGCCGGATCCGGCCTCGGGGAACATCGGTACAGCCGTTGGCGCTGAGAACGATCATGGTCGGCTAGCACACTGGCTGGGGGCTCCGCTGGGGTTCGCGGAAAGATCGCCGGACGGGTACCGGCGCTGGCTACGGTCCGCCTCGTGCCGGTGGAGTTTCTGACTGATGAGCAGGCCGAGGCGTACGGGAAGTTCGCCGAGGAGCCGACCCGCCCCGAGCTGGAGCGGTTCTTCTTCCTGGACGACGTCGACCGCGATCTGATCGCGCTGCGACGCTCCACGCATCACCAACTGGGCTTCGCGCTCCAGATGTGCACGGTGCGCTACATCGGCCGGTTCCTCCCGGACGACCCGATCGACGTGCCGTGGTCGGTGGTCGAGCACCTGGCCGGGCAGCTCGGCAACGAGGACCCGTCGGTGGTGAAGCGGTACACCGAGCGGTCGAAAACGGCGTACGAGCACGCGTGGGAGATCCGGGACGCCTACGGGTACCGCGAGTACGAGGATGCGGAGTGGTCGCGGCGGTTCCGTACGTTCCTGCACGGCCGGGCCTGGACCCACGCCGAGGGCCCGAAGGCGCTGTTCGACCACGCGGTGGGCTGGCTGCGCCGTCACCGGGTGCTGCTGCCTGGTGTCTCGGTGCTGGCTCGGCAGGTGTCGGAGGTGCGGAAGGTCGCGGAGAGGCGGCTGCACGCTACGGTCGCGGGTGCCGCCCGCCGCGCGGACCCGGCGCTGCCCGGGGACCTGGTGGCGACGCTGAAGACGCCGGAGGGCTCGCGGTTCTCGGAGCTGGAGCGGCTGCGCCGGCCGCCGACGCGGACGACGGGCACGGCGTTCGCCCGCGCGCTGGAGCGGGTGGACGAGATCGGCGCGTACCGGCTCGGGCGGTTGAGGCTGTCGCAGATCCCGCCGAACCGGATGGCGGCGCTGGCCCGGCATGCGCTGGGGTCGAAGGCGCCGCTGCTGGAGCGGGTGGCGGAGCCCAAGCGCACGGCGATGCTCACCGCGGTGATGCGGCACCTGGAGGCGAAGGCGATCGATGAGGCCCTGGACCTGTTCCAGGTCCTGATGGCCACCCGGCTGCTGAACACGGCGAAGCGGAAGACGGAGAGGGAGCGGCTGTCGACGCTGCCGCAGCTGGAGAAGGCGTCGCGGGTGCTCGCGCGAGCGGCGAAGGTGCTGTTCGGTGAGCTGGAGCTGGTGGAGGAGCAGGAGGCGGACCTGGACGTGGCCGCGCTGTGGGCGGCGGTGGAGGAGGTCGCCCCGCGCGCCGCCGTGATGACCGCGGCGGCCACGGCGGTCTCGCTGGTACCCGAGGACGAGAACTCGGCCGAGGTCGCCATGCGGGCCGCGCTCGCTAACCGGTACGCCACGGTGCGCCCGTTCCTCGCGCTGCTGGGTGAGTCGAAGGCGCTGGACGCGGCGAGCGCGGGCAAGCGGGTCCTGGCGGGGGTGCGCGGCCTTCCGGCGCTGGCCCGGCGGAAGGTGGGCATCAAGCCGCTGCTGCCGCGCGAGGTGGACGACAAGCTCGTGCCGCCGGCGTGGCGCAAGGCGGTGTACGCCAACCCCGATCTGCCGCAGGGGGCGGTGGACCGGGACGCATACGTGGTGTGCGTGCTGGAGCAGCTGCACCGGGCCCTGAACAACCGCGACGTGTTCGCCGCACCGTCGCACCGCTGGTCCAACCCGCGGGCCCGCCTGCTGGACGGGCCCGACTGGGACGCGGTTGAGGAGGACGTCCTGGCGGCCCTGAGCCTGGACATGCCCGTCACCGAGCACCTGGCGGAGCTGGTGCGGGGCCTGGACGCCGGATGGAAGCAGCTCGCCGAACGTCTGGAGGAGGCGGGGCCGGCGGCGAAGGTCTCCATCGAGGTGCAGGACGACGGGCGGGTGAAGCTGAACGTCGACAAGCTAGGCGCGCTTGGCGAACCGAAGTCCCTGACCTGGCTGCGCCAGCGGGTCGAGAAGATGCTCCCGAAGATCGACCTGCCGGACCTGCTGTTCGAGGTGAACGCCTGGACCGGCTTCCTCGACGATTTCGTACACCTCGGCGACGGCACCACCCGGATGAAGGACCTGCCCACCTCGGTGGTCGCGCTGCTGGTGTCCGAGGCGTGCAACATCGGCCTGGCCCCGGTGGTCAACCCCGGGTACGAGGCCCTGACCCGGGCCCGGCTCGTGCACGTCGACCAGTACTACCTGCGCGCCGACACCATCGCCGCGGCGAACACAGCTCTCATCGCCGCATAGGCCGGCATCCCGATCGTGCGCCACTGGGGTGACGGGCTGCTCGCCTCCGTGGACGGGCTGCGCTTCCAGGTGCCGGTGCGCACCATCAACGCCGCCCCGTCGCCGAAGTACTTCGGGTTCAAGCGCGGCATCACCTGGCTCAACGCGGTCAACGACCAGGTCGCGGGCATCGGGCAGATGGTCGTGCCCGGCACCCCGCGTGACTCCCTGCACATCCTGGACGCGCTGCTGAACCTGGACGGCGGGGTGAAGCCGGAGATGGTGGCAACCGACAACGCCTCGTACTCCGACATGGTGTTCGGCCTGTTCAAGATCCTCGGCTACAACTTCAGCCCGCGGTTCCGCGACCTGGACGACCAGCGGTTCTGGCGGGCCACGATGCCCGGCGTCCAGACCGGCACGTACGGCGCGGTGGAGGACCTGGCCCGCAACCGCGTGAACCTGAACAAGGTGATCACGCACTGGCCGGACATGCTGAAGGTCGCCGGATCCCTGGTCACCAACCAGGTCCGCGCCTACGACCTGCTGCGCATGTTCGGCCGCGACGGCCGCCCGACCCCGCTCGGGGCGGCTTTCGCGGAGTACGGGCGGATCGCCAAGACCGAGCACCTGCTGCGGGTGGTCGATCCGGTGGACGACACCTACCGCCGGCGGATGAACCGGCAGCTCACCGTGCAGGAGTCCCGGCACAAGCTTGCCCGGGACGTATGCCACGGCAAGCGCGGCACCATCCACCAGGCGTACCGCGACGGGATGGAGGACCAGCTCGGCGCGCTCGGCCTGGTCCTCAACGCCATCGTGCTCTGGACCACGAAGTACATCGACGCCGCCGTCGCCCAGCTCCGCGCCGAGGGCCACGAGATCCGGGACGAGGACATCGCCCGGCTCTCCCCGCTCAAGCACCGCAACCTGAACCTGCTCGGCCGCTACAGCTTCACCGCCAGCGTCCCGGCCGCCGGCGCCCTGCGCCCGCTGCGCGACCCGGACACGCCGGAACTGGACGAGGAAGACGACGGAGGCAGACAGGGCTGAGGGTCGCCAATCACGGCAGTGATGAGCATGCGAGCCCTCGTCTGCGGACCGCAGGGCCGGCCCAGGCATCGGGAAACGACGGGACCGTCGCCGACGAGGTCCGCAACCCCGGAGCGCCCGACCTGGGCTGTCGGGCTTCGCGTATGGCCAGGCGCAAGGGGCACTCAGACGGGCGTCTGCGTGCTCGGCACCCGGCCGAAGCCGGGACCACTGGTGGGCAAAACCCCAAACAGCGGGTGGGAGCAGCCGACGGTTTACAGCGTGCGCCAGTCCTGCTGGTCACGGCTCGGTTCGCAGCCATGCTGGAAGGGGGAGGGCACCACCGTGGACCGCCCGGCAGTGTCAACCTGCTGTACTGCAGAGGCAACCGGTCGGGTGACTGACGCAGACGCTCTTTCGGCCATGACCAAAGAAGCGGTCGTGCGGTGTGAAGTGCGTGCGGCTGCTGGTGTCCAGGCCGCCGGTGCACCGTGCAGGCAGTGGGGGATGTGTCCGGCCAAACACGCGGTACGCACGTGGCCGACAGAGGACCACCCCGCTTTCCGCCGCCCCTGGCGTGCGCTGTCCTTCTCGTGTCACTCGCGGTCGTCGTGGTGCACGCACACGTGAACTGCCCGACGCCGCGCTCGGACAGCCCCGAACACCTGACGGAAGGCGGCACCCGACGATGAGCACTCCCCCCGGGCAGAGCAAGAAGTACGACATCGACCCGGCTCCCTGCAACGCGCTGACTCTCACTCAGCACGGGCTGCGGGTGCCCAGGACCGACTACACCGGTATCGCCCCCGGCGGCAACGTCGGCCCCGAGCGGTCGGTCGACATCGACGTGCAGGTGGAGGAGGGCTGCCCCCGCAGCGTCACCATCGGCGCGCGGCTCACCCCCAAGTACGGCGAGGCCGTAGGGCAGGCGTTCACCGACCTGACGAACGTCCCGGCCGGCCAATGGACACCGATCCCTGACGCCCAGATCACCCTCCCCGACGCGGGCGTGTACGAGGTGACGGGAGTGCTCCGCGGCCAGTTCGCCAGCCGGCACGGCGTGGACACCGACGCGTGGATGAGCGGCCGCCTGTTCAACGTCACCGCCGGATCCCCGGTCCAGGGCACGGAGGTACTCATCATCTACCGCCGTGACGACATCAACCACGCCATCGGCTCCACCGCCACCACCGTCGCCTTCGTCAGGACCACCGGCCCGACCGTGATCCGCGCCGAAGTCGTCCAGCACCTCGGACGACAAGTCGCACCCGCCAGCGAGGTCATCGCCTCCCACGTCTGGTCCGACGCCAACGGCAGGGTCAAGGTCGCCTACAAGAAGATCGGCGACTGACAGCCTCAGCCACCGACGACCACACCTCCAAAATGTCTGGTCGAAGCCTTGCGGGGCGGCCCTGCGCCGGCATCACCCACGGCGGACATCCCCGATGCCGTCGGCAGCGCTCCAGCCACCGTCCGTTCGCGGGAAACCCGTGCCAGGCGTCGCCGCCCAGACGAATCGGCAGGCCGCCACCCGACCGGCTTCCGTCCGACCGGCTCCTCCGTACGCGCACGCCACAGCCATCGGCGAGTCCCACGAAACAGTCCGGCACGCGACGACATCCGCCACCAGAGGGTGTGCCGAAACAGCGCCGCTGCGCTGTGACGTGCTCCCGCACGCCCCGTACGGCAGGGATTGGTTCATCCCTGCCAAGACATGCATGCAATGTGCAAAAGGCCCCCCACGAGGGGCGACACGCGGAGGTCCTCCCATGAACATCATCCGTAAGATCGCCACCACGCTCGGGTGTCTCACCCTGGCTGCCTCAGGTGTCTTCCTCACCGCCCCCGCAGCCCAAGCCGACACCCAAACCTGCCTGGCCTACCTGGAAAGCCAGGGCTACCCCTACGAACTCGATCACTTCTACGGCTGCTACCACGCCAAGAGCGACTGGGCGCTGTGCTACTACACCCTGACGGACGCGTACGTGCGCCCCGGCGTCGCCGCACGGGCCTGCGACTTGGGCCAAGCGTAGGGCCCTACGCCATGAGACGAATGAGCGCTTGGCCACCGCAGGCTCGGTGGCCGGGGCGGCGGGCGGTGTCCAGCCCCTTATCGGGGCGGGACACCGCGCTCGCTCGTGCGACACGGAGGAGGCAGTGATGACGACACGACGCCAACTGCTGGAGGCGGGAGCGGCGACGGTCGCGGCGGGTGCGGTGAGCCTGCTGCCCGCGTCATCGGCCTGGGCGAACTACACCACCCGGGTCAACCCCTACCGCAGGTACGGCACTTGGGAGGGATGGGGGGCGTCCCTGGCCTTCTGGGCGAACGTCTTCGGGCGCAACGACACGCTGGCGGACCTGTTCTTCACGCGGCGCTGGGTGTCGGTCCTCGGGCGCACCCTGCCGGGGCTGGGCCTGAACGTGGTGCGCTACGAACTCGGATCGTGCATGTTCCAGCCCGCGTGGCCGGGCGGGCCCCGCATGGTCCACTCGCCCTCGATGCCGGCCTACCGGAAGATCGAGGGTTTCTGGGTCAACTGGCGCAACGCCAACCCGAACAGCGACAGCTGGAACTGGGACAACGACGCCGAACAGCGGGCCATGCTGCTCAAGGCGAAGGCTCGCGGGGCGAACGTGATGCAGATGTTCTCCCTGTCGCCGATCTGGTGGATGTGCAAGAACCACAACCCCTGCGGCGCGCGAGACGGCGGCGAGAACCTGCAAAGCTGGAACCACGAACAGCACGCCCGCTACCTCGCCATCGTCGCCAAGCGGGCGCGGGAGCACTGGGGAATCCGCTTCCGCTCCGTCGAGCCGTTCAACGAGCCGACGGCCGACTGGTGGGTAGCCACCGGGCACACCGAAGGCTGCCACATGAGCAGGCCCACCCAGCAGCGGATCGTCCGCCTCCTACGCCGGCAGCTCGACGTGCGCGGCCTGTCCGACGTCGCCGTGGCCGCCTCGGACGAAAGCTACTACCAGCAGGCCGTCACCACCTGGGAGCACATGGTCGAGCACGGCGCGGACCACTATATCGGCCAGGTGAACACCCACGGCTACATGAAGAACGACGACGGCGGCTGGCGCACCGGCCTCTACCGCCGCGTGCACGCGAGGGGCAAGCGCCTGTGGCAAAGCGAGTACGGAGACCGTGCCGAGCACGGCTTGTATCTCGCCAACCAGATCTCGCTGGACATGCGCTACCTGCATCCGACCGCCTGGTGCTATTGGCAGCCGGTCGCCGGCAGCGTCATCGACCAGGACACCGGCCGCAACCACAGCTGGGGCCTGCTGAAAGCCACCTACAGCGCCGACACCCGGCGCAAGGGCGGCCGGCTGGGCGTCACCACGCCCTATCCAGGCACCGGCCGCCTCGTGACCAACCGGTACTTCGTGTTCGCGCAGTACGCCCGGCACATCCGTCCCGGCATGCTGATCATCGACAGCGGGGACCAGGCAACCGTCGCCGCCTACGACCCCGACCAGCACCGCCTGGTCCTGGTCACCGTCCGCGGCCGCACCTCCGAGCGGGTCACCTACGACCTGTCCCGCTTCCGCACCGTCGGCCGCACCGCACGCCGCTGGGTCACCGACGCCAGCCCCCGCTACCGCATCGCCCGCCAGTACCAGCGCATCTCCGACGCACGCCTGGACGGCAAGCGCCTCTCACTGCTGTTCGGCGCCTACTCCATCCAGACCATCGAGATCGATGGCGTCCGCCTCTGAGAGACCGAGCCGCCCTACCGCGCGGCGCGCCGCGGCTGAAGGCGGTGACATGCTCGCGAACGACCCGCACCTCCCTGACACGCAGACGCAGCGGCAGGAGCGGATCGGGGCGGCCGTGCGGGGCGTGCGGGCGGCCCGTCACGACCGGCCGCGCCGACGCCCGCCCCGCCACGGCCGGCGCCAGGGCGCCGTGCCACTGGTGTCGCCGCCGCCAGGCTCAAAGCACCGCCTCTCCCCACACCGCGTGCAGCCAGGAACGCGCTCGGCCCGCCTGCTTGTCGTCAAACGATCGTTTGACGACAGGCCGCGGGCGCGTCCAATGAGCCTGGGGAATCCGGGGTTCGCGGCGGCCCGAATCCAATCAGATCCGATGGTGATTGCTGACAGGGTTTGACGACAGATAGGGTCCGATCCTCCGAACGGGAGGAGCCCACGAGTGGCGAACCTGGTCTACAAGCGGGTCTCGACCGACCAGCAGTCCACCGCCCGGCAGAACCTCGTCCTTCACGAGGCCGGCATCGAAGACCCGGTCGTCTTTGAGGAGGACCCGGGGACCTCCAGCCGCCGCCACCCCCTCCAGCGCCCGAAGTTCCGCGCGCTCCTCGACTACGCCCGGCCCGGCGACACCGTGCACATCTCCGAGATGTTCCGCCTCGTGCGCGGCACCGGCCACATCCTCGACGTGCTCGACGTCCTGCACCGCGACCGTCTCGCCCTGCGTATCCACGACGGCGCGTTCTCCGCGATGGACCTCACCGCCCGCCACCCGCGCACCGGCGAGCTGCTGTCGACCGTGAAGTTCATGGTGCAGACCCTCGCCGCCGCCGGCGAACTCCAACGCGACCTCCAGCGCGAGCTCACCTACGACGGGCTGCGCGCCGCCGAAGCCAAGGGCAGCAAGGGCGGGCGCCGCCCCGTCGTGACGGCCGACAAGAGCGCCGACGTGCGCGCCGCGTACCTGGAAGGCCGCTCCATCGCCGCCCTCGCGCGCGACCACGGCGTCAGCCGCGGCGCGATCCGCACGGCCGTCGCCGACCTCCTACCCGACCACACTGCCATCGAGGAGGACGTTCCGGCGCCGGAGCTGCCGGTCACCCTCGACATGCCGGGCAAGGTCGCCGACTTCCTCCACGCCACCGAGCTGGAGCCCGCCGAGCGGGCCGCGCTCGACCAAGGGACGACCGTACGGCGCGGGCAGGGCTACACCCTGCGCGTCAGCGCCGTCCCCGCCGTGCACCGCCAGCTCCTCGTCCGCTGCCAACCACTCAACGGCGGCCAGGGTTCCCGGGTGATCCCAGCCCAGCGCAAGGCCCGCCGCGAGTACGAGAACCGGGTCACCGCTCTCACGCCCTAACCATGATCGTTCTCAGCGCCAATCGCTGTACCGATGTTCCCCGAGGCCGGGATCGTCGTCACCGCCGCCGTCGCCGGCGCCTTCCTCGCCACCCTCGGCAGCCTCGGAAGCCTCGCCGCGCTCCCCACGGACCGCGGCCCCTCCGCCGAGGCGGCGCCGCGGTCCCGTACCACCGCCCCCGCGGCCGCGCCGGACAGCTCGCCGACGCCCTCGCTGTCCCCGTCCCCCGCCGCGTCCTCGGCGACCGCGTCACCCACGACGCCGGAAGGGAAGAAGGAGCGCGAGAAGTCCGGCCCCAGCTCCTCCGCCACCCACCGCACCGACCCCGCCCCCGACGCCGCCCCCTCCTCCTCCCCCGCCGCCGTCCCCCTCGCCTGGACCGTCGACTCGCACGTGTGGGCGCAGGGATGCGGTCACGACTACGTCGTCGGGAAGCCGCCCGCCCAGGTCCCGCCGCCCCCGGCACCGCAGGACGCCGGGGTGTGGGCGGCGGCGCAGAGCGCGGTGCACGGCGAGGAGACGCACGTACGGATCTCCGTGCAGGGCCTGTCCGCCACGGCGGTCGTGCTGGAGGCGCTGCGGGTGCGGGTGGCGGGGCGCGCGGAACCCGCGCGGGGGCACGCGTACGCCATGGACCAGGGCTGCGGGGGCGCGCTCACGCCCCGCCACTTCGCGGTGGACCTGGACAAGGACCGGCCGATCGCCCGCTCGGTGCCCGGGAACGACGCCGGAACCCCGATCCCGGCGGTCCGGCTGCCGTACCGGGTGTCCGCCGAGGATCCGGAGGTGCTGCTGGTCACCGCGCGCACCTCGGGCTGCGACTGCCGCTGGTGGCTGGAGCTGGACTGGTCCTCGCAGGGCCGCACCGGCACGGTCCGCGTCGACGACCACGGCCGCCCGTTCCGCACGAGCGCCATCGAGGGCCTGCCCCACCACACGTACGACACCTCGGCCCGCGCCTGGGTGCCGGACAGCTGAGGGGGTGCGACCGAGCCGACGCACGGCCGGACGGGGGTGGAGCTAAGGCCGGGGCACGTTGCGGAGGTTGGAGCGGGCCAGCTGGAGCATCTTGCCGACGCCGCCGTCCAGGACGATCTTCGAGGCGGAGAGGGCGAAGCCGGTGACCATCTCGGCCTTGATCTTCGGCGGGATGGACAGGGCGTTGGGGTCGGTGACGACGTCGACGAGGGCGGGGCCCTTGTGCCGGAAGGCGTCCTTGAGCGCGCCGGCCAGTTCCTTGGGCTTCTCGACCCGTACGCCGTAGGCACCGCACGCGCGGGCGACGGCGGCGAAGTCGGGGTTCTTGTTGGTGGTGCCGTAGGAGGGCAGTCCGGCGACCATCATCTCCAGCTCCACCATGCCCAGCGAGGAGTTGTCGAAGAGCACCACCTTGACCGGCAGGTCGTACTGGACGAGGGTGAGGAAGTCACCCATCAGCATGGAGAAGCCGCCGTCCCCGGACATCGACACGACCTGGCGGCGGCGGTCGGTGAACTGGGCGCCGATCGCCATGGGCAGCGCGTTCGCCATGGAGCCGTGGGAGAAGGAACCGATGACGCGGCGGCGGCCGTTGGGGGTGATGTAGCGGGCGGCCCACACGTTGCACATGCCGGTGTCGACCGTGAACACCGCGTCGTCGGCGGCGATCTCGTCGAGGACGGACGCCACGTACTCGGGGTGGATGGGCACGTGCTTGTCCACCTTGCGGGTGTACGCCTTGACGACACCCTCCAGCGCCTCGGCGTGCTTCTTCAGCATCTTGTCCAGGAAGCGCCGGTTCGTCTTCTCCTTCACCCGCGGGATCAGGCAGCGCAGCGTCTCCTCCACGTCGCCCCACACGGCGAGGTCCAGCTTGGAGCGGCGGCCGAGGTGTTCGGGGCGTACGTCGACCTGGGCGATGGCGACGTCGTCGGGCAGGAAGGCGTTGTACGGGAAGTCGGTGCCGAGCAGGATCAGCAGGTCGCACTCGTGGGTGGCCTCGTAGGCGGCGCCGTAGCCGAGCAGGCCGCTCATGCCGACGTCGAACGGGTTGTCGTACTGGATGTGCTCCTTGCCGCGCAGGGCGTGGCCCACCGGTGACTTGATCTTCTCCGCGAGGGCCATCACCTCGGCGTGCGCGCCGGCGGTGCCGCTGCCGCAGAACAGGGTGACCTTCTCGGCCCGGTCGATCAGGCCGGCGAGCTTGTCGATCTCCTCGTCGCCGGGGCGGACCGTGGGCCGGGCGGTGACCAGGGCGGTCTCGACGGTCTTGTCGGGTGCCGGTTCGGCGGCGAGGTCGCCGGGGAGGGAGACGACGCTGACGCCGGAGCGGCCGACCGCGTTCTGGATGGCGGTCTGCAGCAGGCGGGGCATCTGCCGCGGGCTGGAGATCAGTTCGCAGTAGTGGCTGCACTCGCGGAACAGCCGGTCGGGGTGGGTCTCCTGGAAGTAGCCGAGGCCGATCTCGCTGGACGGGATCTGCGAGGCGAGGGCGAGGACCGGGGCCATGGAGCGGTGGGCGTCGTACAGGCCGTTGATGAGGTGCAGGTTGCCGGGGCCGCAGGAGCCCGCGCAGGCGGTCAGCTTCCCGGTGATCTGGGCCTCGGCGCCGGCCGCGAACGCGGCGGTCTCCTCGTGCCGGACGTGGACCCACTCCAGGGCGGGGTTGCGGCGGACGGCGTCGACGACCGGGTTGAGGCTGTCGCCGACGACGCCGTACAGGCGTGTCACCCCCGCGCGGGCGAGGATGTCGACGAACTGCTCGGCGACGTTCTGCTTGGCCATGGATCCCTGAGCCCCTTCGCTCGGCGGCGGATGCGGCGGTGCGGCCCCCCGGTCCATGAATCCACACCGTGCGCGGTTACGCCTCCCACACGGCCGCCGCCGTACGGTCGTCGGCGTACCCCTTCACCCGGACCTGGGTGTCGGCGAGGAACGCGGCGAGGCCCGGCGGCCGCGGGTGCGACCACCGTCCGATGAGATGGGCGGGAAGTTGCGGCTCACCCCGCAAGGGCTCGGCGAGACCCTCGGTGCACATCAGCAGGACGTCACCCGGACGGGCGACCGAAGCGCGGAAACGGAAGGGTTCGCGGGGTGTCGTGGGGGCCGGTTCGTACGGGCTCGGAGGGGCGGGGATGCCCAGGTCCAGGGTGAGCCGGTCGCCCTCCGGGGTCTCGGACGGCGGTGAGCCGAACCCGACGACGGGCTCCCCCACGGCCTCGGTGACCCGCGGTTCGATGTCCTGCCAGCCGCCGTCGCGGAGCCGGAACAGGCCGCCCGCGCCGACACCGAAGAACACCCGGGTGCGGCACTGCGGGTCGGTCGGCAGGAGCAGGCAGCGCAGGGTGGCCGCGTACTCCTCCGGGCGCAGGCCCTGGTCGGCGGCGCTCGCCCGGAGCCTGCCGAGGCTGCGGTCGGTCAGCCGGTGCAGGCCGGACTTCAGGTCGCCGCGGCGGCCCGCGCGGATGTCCTCCGCGAGACGGGCGTGGCTGCGGCCCACGGCTCCGCCGATCCACCGGCACACCTCGGCGGCGGCACGGTGCGCGTGCGGGGTGGCCCGCGCGCCCGTGGCCATCGCCACCAGCAGCAGCGCCTGGTCGCCGGTGCCGAAGCGGGCGGTGAGCAGCGTGTCGCGGCGCGGTTCCCCGCGGTACCGGGCGGAGTCGCCGCGCACGGAGGCCGCGCGCAGGGTGCACGTGCCGTACCGGGCGCCGTCGAGCACCGTGTCCGGCACGAGGTCCCCGAGATCGTCGGGGTCGGCGGCGGGCAGGGCGGTCGGCTCCGGGTCGTAGGTCGGGGGGCCGGAACCGACGTGGGCGAGGGGGGTGGGGGGGGTGGGGGGCGGGGTGGCCGGGGTGCCGGGCGCGGGGGTGGTGGGGGCTGCGGGGGCGGCGGGTGACTGTCGTCGGCCGTCGGGTGGGAGTGGGGGCGGGGACGGGGGCGGCGTGGGGCTGCCGGTCGCCGAGGCGGTGGGGCCTCGGGGTGGCCGGGGATCGGCCGCGGGTCTCGGGAGGGGCGCCTCGGGCCGGGGGGTGGCGGGGCCGTCGGGTGCGGGCCTGCCGGGCGGCGTCGACGCCACCGGCTCCGACTCCGACTCCGGACGAGGCGCGGGTCCGTCCGCCGCATCCGCGGGCGGTGTGGAGCCCTTGCGTGGTGCCGGTACGCGAGGTGGTGGTGGTTGCGGTGGGCGGCCGGTCAGTGCGTCCGACGCGGAGGCGAACCGGTCGTCCAGCGAGTCCGGTGTGGGCGTGGGGCCCGTGTCCTCGACGGAGTCGTCGTACAGCTGCCTCCACCAGTCGTCGGAGTGACCGGTGGGCCTTCCCCCCTGCTGGCTCATGCCGGTCATTGTCCACCGCGGGCGCCGGATGGGAACGGGGCATCGGGAAAATGCCGTACGCCGTGACGCGTGAGGACGGCGTGTCGGGGGGGGGCGTCGAACGGGGGTGCGGGTGGCAGGGGTCGGCGGTCGCGACTGGGCCGGCACGCGCACGAGCGGGGCTGGGTGGCACGCGAACGGCCGTGACGCCACGGGAGCCGGGCCGCGGTCCTGCCCTGGGGTGCAGGTCCGCCGGATCTGCGGGCCCCGGCGGGCTCCGTCAGTCTGAACTCATGGGAGTGTGGGAGCTCCTGCTGGTCGGCCTGGTGATGCTGCTCGGCCTGTGCGGAGTGCTGCTGCCCGGAGTGCCGGGGTCGTGGCTGGTGTGGGCCGCGGTGCTGTGGTGGGCGTTGCAGGATCCCCGGGCGGTCGCCTGGTGGGTGCTGGTGGGCGCCACGGTCGTGCTGCTGCTGTCGCAGGTGGTGCGCTGGGCGCTGCCGCCGCGCCGGCTGCGGGCGAGCGGGGCGACGCCCCGGCTGGCGGTCTTCGCGGGACTGGGCGCGCTGCTCGGCTTCTTCCTGCTGCCGGTGCTGGGCGCGGTCCCCGGTTTCCTGGGCGGCGTCTACCTGGGCGAGCGGCTGCGGCTGGGCCGGGCCGGTGAGGCGCGGGCGGCGCTGCGGACGGCGATGCGATCGGGCGGGTGGAGCGTGCTGACGGAGCTGTACGCCTGCCTGCTGATCATGGGGGCGTGGCTGGGGGCGGTGTTCTGGGGCTGAGCGGCCTCAGGACCCTGGCTGCAGGGGTGCCTGGATCGGCGCCCCCTCCAGGGTGAGCAGCCATACCTTCCGGTCGAGGCCGCCCGCGTAGCCGGTGAGCGCGCCGGCCGCGCCGATGACCCGGTGGCAGGGGCGGACGATGAGCAGCGGGTTGGCGCCGATCGCGCCGCCGACGGCCCGGACGGCGGCGCGGGACGCCCCGATCCGCGCGGCGATCTCGCCGTAGGTGGTGGTGGCCCCGTAGGGGATGGTGTCGAGCGCCGCCCAGACCCGCTCGCGGAAGGCGGTGCCGTGCGCGCGCAGCGGCAGGTCGAACTCCTTGAGGTCGCCCGCGAAGTACGCGGCGAGCTGGTCGGCGGCCTCGCGGAACGGGCCGGCGTCGGCCCGCCAGTCGTCCCGCACCGTCCGGCCGCCCTTCTGGCCGGGCACGGACAGGGAGGTGAGCGCGCCGCTCGGGTCGGCGGTGAGCAGGAGCCGTCCGACGGGGCTGTCGAGGTGCGTCCAGTACGTGTTCACGGGTTACTTCCACTCCCCTGCTGCGCGCAGGTGTCGGACGGCGTACGAGCGCCAGGGGCGCCAGGTGTCGGGGATGTCCGCGCCGGGCGGGGCGACGTCGGGGTCGCCGAGGGCGCGGGTGCGGATGACGGCGACGGTCGCCGCGTCCAGGCCGGGCAGGGCGAGCAGCGCGGCCTGCGCGTCCTCGCGGTCGGCGCCGGGGTCGAGGTGGACGGCGCCGTCGGCGAGGGCCGCGGCCAGCGCCCCGAGGGGGCCGTCGGGCTCGGCCTCGGCGAGGACGGCCGGTTCCGGGAAGAGGTGGGTGAGGGTGCCGCAGGGCGCGTCGAGCGCCTTGCCGTACCGCCGTACCAGCTCCCCCGCGGCCGTACGGCCCACCAGGGCCCGCACGGCCAGTTCCTCGGGGTCCGCGGCGCCCGGTGACCGCAGTCCGGGCCGGGCGGCGACCAGCGGGCCGAGCCGGGCGTCGGCGCCGAGGCGCTCGGCGACGGCGAACGGGTCGGCGTCGAGGTCGAACAGCCGCCGCAGCCGCTGCACGGCGGTGGTCAGGTCGCGGAGGTCGGTCAGGTGCAGCCGCGCGTCGAGCCAGCCGCCCGGACGGGCGACCGCGCCGCGCGGGCGCCCGCTCCCCCGCCGTTCCTCGACCGCGACGATGCCCGTGCCGCAGGGGAGCCGCAGGGTGCGGCGGTAGACGCGGGCGCCGGGCGGGCCGGTCACCTCCTCGACGCCGGGGACCGCCTCGCGCTCCAGGAGGTCGAAGACGGGCGCTGCCTGGTAGGGGCCGCGGTGGGCGAGGCGCAGCGGGATGCCGGCGGTCGGGGTGCCGGAGCGCCGGGCGGTGCGGCCGACGGCCCTGGGCGCGGCGGCGCGCAGCGCGCTCGGGGTCATGGCGTACACCTCCCGGACGGTGTCGTTGAACTGGCGGACGCTGGCGAAGCCGGACGCGAACGCGATCTCGGTGACCGGGAGCGTGGTGGTCTGCAGCAGGACGCGCGCGGTGTGGGCGCGCTGCGCGCGGGCGAGCGCGACCGGGCCCGCGCCGAGTTCCGCGGTGAGCTGGCGCTGGACCTGCCGCGCGCTGTAGCCGAGCCGGGCGGCGAGTCCGGCGACGCCCTCCCGGTCGACCACGCCGTCGCCGATCAGCCGCATGGCGCGGCCGACGACGTCCGCGCGGACGTTCCAGTCCGCTGAGCCGGGCACGGCGTCCGGCCGGCACCGCCGGCAGGCCCGGAACCCGGAGCCCTGCGCGGCGGCGGCCGTGGCGAAGAACCGGACGTTGCGCCGTTTCGGTGTCACCGCCGGGCAGCTGGGCCGGCAATAGATGCCGGTGGTCTCGACCGCGAAGAAGAAGGCCCCGTCGAACCGGGCGTCCCGGCTGCGCACGGCCTCGTACCTGCTGTCGTCGTCCATCACGGGATCCAGTCTCCGCCATGGCGCGGGGCGCGGCTGGCGGAAATCGGACATGGCGTCCGGAGCCCCGGACGCCATGTCGTGCTGCCGTTCCCCGGGCGGTGGCCGGCAGTGGTTCCGCTGCCGGCCACCACCGGCCGCTCCCGTGCCGGCTACCGCGGTCGTTCCTCTGGCCGCTACCGCCAGCCCTTCCGCTTGGCCTCCACGGCCGCGCGGCCCTCCGCGCCCTTGCGCTTCCAGTCGCGGCGCAGTTCGGCCCGGACCCGGGCGTCGGTCTTGGCGACGATCCACTGGTTCTCGCGCTTGAGCTTGCGGTAGCTGTCCAGCCGGCGGGCGGGCAGGTCGCCGCTGTCGAGGGCGGCGAGCACCGCGCAGCCCGGCTCGGCCTCGTGGGCGCAGTCGTGGAACCGGCAGCCCTCGGCCAGCTCCTCGATCTCGGAGAACACCTGGCCGACGCCGGTGTCGGCGTCGTAGAGGCCCACGCCCCGCAGTCCGGGCGTGTCGATCAGCACTCCGCCGCCCGGCAGGGCGAGCAGATTGCGGGTGGTGGTGGTGTGCCGGCCCTTGCCGTCGACGTCCCGGGCGGCCTGGACGGTCAGGACGTCCTCCCCCTTGAGGGCGTTGGCGAGGGTGGACTTGCCCGCGCCGGACTGGCCGAGCAGCACCGACGTGCCGGTGCCGAGGACGGCGGTGAGCACGTCGAGGCCGTCCCCGTCGTGCGCGCTGACGGTGAGCACGGGGACGCCCGGCGCGCTGGTCTCCACGTCGTGGACGAGGTGGGCGAGCGTCGCCGGGTCCGGCACGAGATCCGCCTTGGTGAGCACGACGACGGGCGCCGCCCCGGACTCCCAGGCGAGCGCCAGGAAGCGCTCGATCCGGCCGAGGTCGAGTTCGACGGCGAGCGAGACGGCGATGACGGCGTGGTCGACGTTGGCCGCGAGGATCTGTCCGTCGGACCGCTTGGAGGAGGTGGACCGCACGAACGCGGTGCGCCGCGGCAGGTACGCGCGTACGTACCGCGGGGTGCCCGCGGGGTCGACGGCGACCCAGTCTCCGGTGCACACGACCCGCAGCGGGTCGTGCGGGGTGACGAACGCGGTGTCCGCGCGGATGACGCCGTCGGCGGTGACGACGTCGCACTGGCCCCGGTCGACCCGTACGACCCGGCCGGGCAGCAGCCCGTCGGCGGCGTACGGGGCGAACGTGTCCGCCCAGTCGTCGTCCCAGCCGTAGGAAGCGAGAGCGGACGGCACAGCAGAGGTGGAAGTCAAGGGAGAGGCCCTTCACAAGGGCGGTCCCGGCACCGCGAGGAGGCGGTGTGTGAGGTCAGCCGGTGACCGCGGAGGTGGACGTGACGAGTTCCTGGATGCGGGCAGCGCCCGTCGCAGAGACAGCCATCGGTCACACCTCCCTTCACCGTCGCTCGGCCGGTCGCGGCGGCCGTCGGCCACCGTGCTCGCACCACCGTAGAGGGGGTGCCGCCGGGACGCCAGTGATTATTCGGCTGGTCCGGCCACCGCGCAGGGCCGGCCGTCGAGGGTGAAGTCGTGCGCGGGTGCGTTGCGGTCCTGCCAGGAGGCGAGGAAGCCGAAGGAGAGGGTGCCGTCGGCGGGGACCGTCCTGTTGTAGTCGGCGGCGCGGGCGGTGACGCGGGAGCCGTGCTGGGCGTACGTGGCGTCCCACATCTGGTTGACCCGCTGGCCGTCGGGGAACGTCCAGGCGACCCGCCAGTCGTCGAGGGCGCGGTCGGTGTGGACGGTGACGGTGGCCTGGAAGCCGTCGGGCCACTGGCCGGCGAGGTCGTAGGAGACCCGGCAGGCGGGGGGTTCGGTGCGGGCGGGGGCGGGGGCGCGGGAGGTGCGGGCGGGGGCGGCCTGGGGCGCGGTGGCGGGGCTGGGGGTGCGGCGGTCCCGTCCGGTGGCCGGGGCGGCCGGGCGGGTGGGCGTCCGGGTCGCGGAGGTGGGGTCGCCGGGCCGGGGCGCGGGCGGCACCGACGCCGACGGGTGGGGGTCGGCGACCGGCTGGCGGTCGGTGGTGTCCGCGGGCGGGGCGGCGCGCTCGCCGGTGTTGTCGATGGGCATCAGGGTGACGGCGAGCGCCAGCGCGGAGACGAGGACGGCGGCGACCAGGAGCCCGTTGCGCAGCACGCGTGGCTGGGGTGTGCCGCGCTCCTCCGGGTCGTGGTCGTGGTCGTGGTCGGGGCGGCCGGGGCCGCGCCGGGCCTCGGCGGCGCGGCGGCGGCGTTCCAGATAGGCGGGGCCGCCCCAGCCGAGCACTCCGCCGGCGAGGGCGGCGGCCGGTCCGCCGCCGTGCGGCCGCAGACAGGCGGCCGCCTCGGCGCAGGTCACACAGCGGGCGAGGTGCCGGGACAGGTCGGCGGGGATCTCGGTGGCCGGGGTGCGGGTGACCGCGTCGAGCAGCCGGGCGTAGCGGGCGCACTCGGCGTCGAGCGGCGCGTCGAGGTGGGCGCGGCGGCAGCGGTCGCGGAAGAGGCGGCGTACCTCGTCGAGTTCGCCGGCGACACCGGCCGGGTCGAGGCCGAGCCGCCGGGCCACCACGGGCAGCGGCAGCGCCTCCACCTCGGCCAGCCAGAGCAGGGCCGCGTCCGGTTCCTGGAGGTCGCGCAGGGCGCGCAGGGCGAGGGGGCGGCGCGGCGGGGGCCCGGTGTGGCGGGCGGCCTGGTCGGAGGTGAGCCACAGCCGCAGCTCGGGGTCGAGGAGGTGGCCCTCCCCGGCGCTCTCCCAGGCGGCGGCCGTGGTGCGCACGGCGGTCAGCAGCAGCGGGACGTGCGGCAGCCGGGCGGGGCGGCGGCCGGTGCCGCGCGGCAGGGCGGCACCGGTGTCACGCGCCTCGCGCAGCCCGCGTGCGAAGGCCTCCCGGGCCAGCCGGGTGGCGGCGCCTGAGCCGGAGGTGCACAGGTCGGCGTAGGAGAGGACCGTGTCCCAGCACTCGGTGAGCAGCGCCGCCTCGGTGGCGTCCTGGGGAGGGGGCAGGTCGGGCATGTGTCTCCTGCGTGCGCATGCGAGGTCAACTCACCGCAGGCGCAAGGGGAGTTGTGGGGTACCTCGGGGGCGGGACGACCCTTTCACGGTGACCCCACGACTGACAAGCGCTGTCCCCGGGTTCACTGTCCGGCAGGAACGGCCTCCTGCGCGGGCAGGCTGTCCATGAAGGAGCTGACGGAGAAGACGGCGCGGCCGGGGCCGGGCGGGCCGTATCCGGGCGGGGAGGACAGGCCGAACTCGTCCATGGTGGCGCGGTAGGCCTCCAGCAGCCGGATGTGGTACTCGAGCGGGGCGCCCTGCGGGTTGGCCTTGCCGAGCGGGGTGGTGGGCTCGGGGCACCAGGTGGTGAAGCGCGGGGTGATGCCGTGCGACATGAAGAAGCGCAGGCCCTCGGTGGTGGAGGCGATCGCCTCGTCGACGGTCTTGAAGCCGAACGGCTCGGCCATCTCGACGCCGGCGACGAAGTTGGGGATGACGTTGCGGGCGCCGAAGACGTCCGCCGAGTCGAGGATGCGCTTGTGCCACTCGTCGCGGCCGACGTAGCGCTCCTTGCCGGGGCAGTACATCTTGAACAGGTACTCGTCCCACACCTCGTAGTTGGGGTGGTAGATCCGCACGCCGTAGTCCTTGAACCGCTGGACGTCCGCCTTGGGCAGCGCCTGGGCGACGACCTTGCCGATCCAGCGGCCGGGGAAGCGCTCCTCGATGGCCTTGGCGTAGTGGCCGTAGAAGTCGGCCTCGTCACGGCCCGCGACGGTCTTGGTGATGGCGCCGCCGGTGAGGGTGTAGGCGGTGGACGCCTTCTGGGTGTCGTACCGGTCGATGATCTCCAGGGCTTCGAGGACCTCCTCGACGTCCTTGACCCCGGTGTAGGGCCGGCCGGCGGCCTTGTGCTGGCGCCAGTTGTGGTTGATGTCGCAGTACTGGCACTCCTCCTTGGCGCCGAAGTACTGGCAGACCCGGAAGACGGTGAGGTAGATCAGGTAGCCCCACTGGATGGTGGGGGCCACCTCCATGACGGACTTCCCGTTGGAGAGGGTGTGCCGGTAGTACTCGGGCATCGGGGGCACGCCGACGTCGGCGATGCGCTTGCCGTCGAGGTACAGGCCGAGCACGCCCGCGTCGTCGGCGGCGACCCGGTACGGCGAGGACGGGTTCACCCGCACGGAGACCACGGTCCGGCGCAGGTCGTACGGCCCTCCGGTGAGGATGATCTCCTCCGGCGGGCGGCGCAGCGCGGCCTCGCCCAGCTCGGGCAGGGTGCCGTGGTCGAAGGAGAAGATGAAGTACGACTTCGGCTTGACCTCGCCGTCCTCGTTGTCACTGAGCGCCGAGGGGTCGAAGGCCACACCTCCGCGCAGCAGGTCCTCTTTGAAGACCGCCTCCCGCGGCACGTGCGGGAAGCGCTCCATCAGATCCTCGACGAGCGCGGTGCGGCTGCCCATCCGTGTCTCCTCCCTGCGGCGATTCGGTGGTGCGCGTGCGAGTCCTCACGGTATGCCCCTTGCCTGTGGGGGTGTGCAGCCGGGGTGGGTCCGCCGCCGTGTCGCCGGTGATCCGGAGAGCGCTCTCGGCCGGTCGTTACACTGCCTCCTCCGCGCTTTTGGGGAGGGACCACCGTATGACCGAGACGGCATCCGTGACCGGCGAGACCGCGCCGGTGACGAACTGGGCGGGCAACATCACCTACACCGCGAAGGAGGTGCACCGCCCCCGCACCCTGGACGCGCTGCGGGCCGTCGTCGCGGGCAGTGTCCGGGCGCGGGTGCTGGGCAGCGGGCACTCGTTCAACGCGATAGCCGAGCCGGGGCCGGAGGGGGTGCTGCTGTCGCTGTCGGAGCTGCCGGCCGGGATCGACGTGGACACCGCGGAGCGTACGGTCCGGGTCTCGGGCGGGGTCCGGTACGCGGAGCTGGCCCGCGCGGTGCACCGGCACGGGCTGGCGCTGGCGAACATGGCCTCGCTGCCGCACATCTCGGTGGCGGGCTCGGTGGCGACCGGGACGCACGGCTCGGGGGTGGGCAACGCCCCGCTCGCGGCGGCCGTGCGGGAGGTGGAGCTGGTCGTCGCCGACGGGTCGGTGGTGCGGATCGCGCGCGGGGACGAGCGGTTCGGCGGCGCGGTGACCTCGCTGGGCGCGCTCGGCGTGGTGACCGCGCTCACCCTCGACCTGGAGCCGGCGTACGAGGTGGAGCAGCACGTGTTCACCGAGCTGCCGGCGGCCGGCCTGGACCTGGCGGGGTTCGAGGCGGTGATGGGGGCGGCGTACAGCGTGAGCCTGTTCACCGACTGGGGCGCGCCCGGTTTCCGGCAGGTGTGGGTGAAGCGGCGGACCGATCAGCCGTACGCCGGGTTCGACCGGGCCGCGCCCGCGACCGAGGCGATGCATCCGGTGCCGGGGATGCCGGCCGTGAACTGCACCGCGCAGTTCGGGGTGGCGGGGCCCTGGCACGAGCGGCTGCCGCACTTCCGGGCTCAGTTCACGCCGAGCAGCGGGGACGAGCTGCAGTCGGAGTACCTGCTGCCGCGGGCGTCGGCGATCGACGCGCTGTCCGCGCTGGACGCGGTCCGGGGGGCGGTCGCCCCCGTCCTGCAGACCTGCGAGATCCGCGCGGTCGCCGCCGACGAGCAGTGGCTGAGCCCGGCGCACGGGCGGGACTCGGTGGCCGTGCACTTCACCTGGGTCGCGGACACGGCGGCCGTGCTGCCGGTGGTGCGGCGGGTGGAGGCGGCGCTGGACGCGTTCGGGGCGCGGCCGCACTGGGGCAAGGTCTTCACCGTGCCGCCGGCGGTGCTGCGGGAGCGGTATCCGCAGCTCGGGGAGTTCGCGGCGCTGGCCGCGGAGCTGGACCCCTCCGGCACGTTCGCGAACGTCTTCGTGCGGGACGTCCTGGCGGGCTGACCCACCGGACGCACCGCCGCCGGACTTTATCCACCCCCTTTCCGAACCCCTTGTCGAAAGTCCCCGTTCCCCATAGCCTTGCCGCGCGCCGGTGCCGACGTGCCCGGCCGCGCACGAGCCGAAGGACGGGGGGGGACAGACCCGGTGAAGCGCACATCCCGCGACATCCGCACCGCGAACCGCTACGAGGTGCTGCGCCAGATCATCGCCGCGTCCCCCACCTCCCGGCAGGAGCTGGCCGCCGCGACCGGGCTGAGCCTCGCCACGGTCGCCACCCTCGTCGGCGAGCTGCTCGACCTGGGGATGATCACCGAGGTCGGGTTCGAGGACTCGGCGGGCGGGCGCCCGCGGGGCCTGGTCGCCGTCAACGCGTCGGGGGGCGCGCTGATCGGCGTGGACATCGCCGAGACGTACGTCCATGTCGAGCTGTTCGACCTGGCACTGAACGTGCTGGCCCGCGCCGAGGAGGACATGCGGCCCGGCGAGAGCCGCCCCGAGCAGGTCGTCGGCCACGTCGCGGCGGCGGTCGGCTCGGTGGTCGCGCAGGCCGGGGTGGCGGGCGCCCGGGTGCTGGGCGTCGGGGTGAGCGTGCCGGGGCAGGTGGACCGGGAGACCGGGGTCGCGGAGTACGCGCCCAACTGGGACTGGCACGACGTGCCGCTGCTCGACCTGCTCGGCGAGCACATCGCCTACCCGCTCCACCTGGACAACCCGCTGCGCGCCTGCGCCGTGGCCGAGCTGTGGTTCGGGGCGGCGCGCGGGCGAGGGGACGCCGTGGTGGTGAACCTCGGCACCGGGGTCGGCGCCGGTCTGGTGCTGGGCGGCGGGCTGCACCGCGGGGTCAGCAACAGCGCCGGCGAGTGGGGGCACACCACGCTCGTGCTGGACGGCCGGCTGTGCCACTGCGGCAACCACGGCTGCGTGGAGACGTATGTCGGCGCGCCCGGGATCATGCTGAACCTGCGGGAGCTGAGCCCCGGCAGCGCCCTGCTGCACCCGGAGGACCAGACCGCCACCGTGGACGCGCTGGCGCGCGGGGTCGCCGCGGGCGATCCGGTCGCGGTCAAGGTGGTCCGGGACACCGCCCGCTATCTCGGCGCCGCGATCGCCGACCTGGTCAACCTGCTCAACCCCGAGGTGGTCGTGCTCAGCAGCTGGGTCGCGGCCACGCTGGGCGAGCCGCTGCTCGCCGAGGTGCGCGAGGCCGTCGCCCGGCACGCGCTGCGGCGTCCGCTGGCCGCCACCGAGATCGTCCTCTCCCCGATCCCCACCGACCCGGTGTGCCTGGGCGCGGCGACGTTCGCGCTGGAGGGCGCCCTGCGGCCGGCCGGGGCGCAGAGGGCCGTACGACGTCACACCACCCCTGCGAGGAGCCGTACCGCACCGCCTTCATGACGACGGAAGGGATGCACGTTGCGCACCAGCAGATCGATTCTCGGGACGGCCGCGGCCGCGGCCGCGCTGGCCGTCACCGGAGCCCTGATGTCCGCGCCCCCATCGACCGCCGCCGCACCCCCGTCCACCACCGCCGGACCCAGCAGGGCCGCCGCCGCACCCAGCACGGCCGCCGCGACCGCCGAGGTGTCCCCTCACCCCGCCCAGACCATCGACAACATCGGCGCGTCCGGCGCCTGGTGGGTCAACGACCTGAAGAACTTCGACCCGCGGGTCCGGGCCCGGGTCGCCCGGCTGCTGTTCTCCGAGCGGGGCCTGGACCTCAGCGCCTACCGCTACAACATCGGCGGCGGCGGCACCGGCGTGACGTACGCGCCCCGCGCCCCCGAGGACTTCCGCGGCGACGACGGCACGTACGACTGGAGCAGGGACGAGGCGGGCCGTACGTTCCTGGAGTACGCCGCCGAGTACGGCGTGGAGGACCTGATCGGGTTCGTCAACAGCGCGCCCGCCGGGTGGAAGACCAACGGCAAGAGCTGCGGCGGCCATCTGGAGGCCGGGCACGAGCGGGACTTCGCGCGCTACATCGCCGACGTCACCGACCACTTCGCGAAGCAGGGCATCCGGCTCGACTACATCAGCCCGTTCAACGAGCCGACGAACAGCTTCGACTCCTGCGGCCAGGAGGGCATGCTCGTCGACGTCGGGCAGCGCGACGACATCGTGCGGGCGCTGGGCGCCGAGCAGCGGGCCCGGAAGCAGCGGACGGGCATCATCGCGGACGAGTCCACCAGTACGGTGAAGTTCCACGACGAGGTCCCGCGCTGGATCTCGCAGCCGGACACGGCCCGGTACGTCGACAAGCTGGCCCACCACACCTACGACAACCCGTCCGACGGCGACCGGGCGAGGGTGCTCGAGACGGCGAAGTCCGCCGGCCGGGCGTCCTGGTCCACGGAGATCTGCTGCTTCGGCAAGGGCGGCACCGGCTGGGCGCAGGAGTACGACCCGACGATCGACGGCGGTCTGAGCCTCTCGCGGATCGTCCACAAGGACTTCGCGACCGCCCACGACTCGGCGTTCCACTGGTGGGTCGCCCTGTCCGAGATGATCGGCACCGACCCGTACGCGAAGAACGACCAGGGCTGGAACGACGGCCTGATCTACTACGACCCGGACTACGCGGAGAACGGCAACCAGACGCTGTACTTCACCAAGCGGTACTACGCGCTCGGCCAGTACAGCAGGTTCGTGAAGCCGGGCGCGGTGCTGCACAACGTGACCGGCGCGCCGCCGGGCGTCGAGGTCAGCGCGTACGACCGGAAGGGCACGTGGGTGGTCGTGGTGAACAACCACAACACCACCGACACCGCGCTGAACCTGCACCTCAACAGCAAGACGCCGGTCCGCGCGACCAAGGCCGTGCGCACCTCGGCCACCGAGGACTGGGCCTCCGTCGCCAGGCCCTCGGTGAGCGGCGGCACGGTCTCCGCGACGCTGCCCGCCCGCTCCATCACGACGTACGTCCTCGACCAGAGGGGCGGGCCCGGCAGCTCGGCCCTGACCGGCGCCTGGCAGGGCGAGCAGTCCGGGAAGTGCCTGCCGGCCGACGTCTCGGGGGCCTCGATCGCCACCTGTACGGGCGGCGCGGAGCAGTCGTGGTCGTACGACGCACGGGGCGCGCTGAAGGGCGCCGGCGGGTATCTGACGGCGACGGCTTCGGGGCTCGCGACCAGCCCGGGGTTCACGGGGGCGGCGGGGCAGCGCTGGCTGCTGAACGCGAACGGGCAGATCGTCAGTGAGGCGTCCGGGAAGTGCCTGGACGTCAGCGGTGAGGCGACCGCCGACGGCAGCCGGGTCATCCTCCACAGCTGCACCGGCGGCGCCAACCAGGCCTGGTTCCGGCGGTAGTTCATCGCCCGGATGGTGGCGGGCGCCGTCGGTGCGGCTCCCGCCTTCCCCTCACGTTCGGCATCCCGAACGTCACGCAACGTTTCGAACAGACTTCGATCAACCCCTTGCCGAAGGATTAGCCGAAGGTTAGCGTCCCGCACCGACCGCAGCCGCACTCGACAGACAAGGACGTCAGCATGCCGGCATTCAGCACCACCTCATGGGAGCGCCGATCCGTCCTGCGGGCCGCGATGGGCCTGGCCGCCGCCGGCGGGCTGGCCGCGTGCGGCGGCAACAACGGCCGGGGCGGCGGGGCGGGGTCGGGCGAGAACCTCGTGCAGTACTTCCACGCCTACGGCGAGCCCGGCACCGAGCAGGCCGTCAAGCGGTACGCGAAGGCCTACCGGAAGGCGAACGTCCGCACGCAGTGGATCACCGGCGAGAACTTCGAGAGCAAGCTGTTCTCGGCGCTGCTCACGGACAACGCGCCGGACCTGTTCGAGTTCCACCCGCAGATCCAGCTCGTGCGCAGCGGTCAGGTGGCGGATCTGACGGACCTCGTCGAGCCGGTGAAGGACGACTTCCACCAGGCGGACATCGCCTCACACACGGTCGACGGGAAGATCTACGGCGTCCGGATGATCGACGACCCGCAGTTCTTCTTCTACCGCAAGTCGATGTTCGAGAAGGCCGGTGTCGGCGTGCCGGCCACGCTGGACGAGCTGATCGAGGCCGCCGCCAAGCTGACGACGGACAAGGTCAAGGGCGTCTTCCTCGGCAACGAACTGGACGCGATCGTCCGGCCGTTGATCTGGGCGGCCGGTGCCGACACCCTCGACGGGAACAACCGGATCGCCTACCACACCGACGGGGTCAAGGAGGGCCTGGTCAAGCTGCGCGAGCTGTTCACCAGCGGTCATCTGCTGCTCGGCGCCCCGACCGACTTCTGGGACCCCTCCGCGCTCAACCAGGGCCTGACCGCGATCCAGTGGTGCGGGATGTGGGCGATGCCGCAGATGCAGCAGGCACTCGGCGACGACCTCGGCGTCTTCCCCTTCCCGAAGGTGACCGACGCGGGCAGGCCCGCGGTGTACAACGGCGGCTGGTCGATGTTCGTCAACGCCAGGAGCGGGAACGTCGACGCGGCCAAGGAGTACGTGAAGTGGCTGTGGATCGACCGGAAGGACTACCAGGAGGACTGGGCGCTCTCCTACGGCTTCCACATCCCGCCGCGCCTGTCGATCGCCGGGTCGGCCGGGAAGCTGAAGTCGGGGCTGCCCGCCGAGGGCGTGCGCCTGTTCGACGAGTACGGCCACTTCGACAACATCGGCTTCACCCAGGCCATGATCGACGCCGTCGAGGACGTGGTCGGCGACTGCGTCCGCGCCGGCGGGGACCCGGAGGCCGCGCTGGACAAGGCCGACGGCAAGGTCAACCGCGAGCTGAAGAAGCTCTTCGGATAGGCCGGCGGGAGACCACGCCATGCCGACCACGACCACACGCGGCGTCGAGGGCCCCGCCCCGGCGTCCACGGCCTCCCCGGCCCGGCCGCGGCGCGGGCTGCGGGGCAGCCCCACCGCCGGCTTCTGGCTCTTCACCGGCCCCTTCCTCATCGGACTCGCGGTCTTCGTCTACGTCCCGATCGGCTGGAGCCTGTGGCTGTCCTTCTTCGACGCCCGGTTCACCGTCACGCCGAGCGAGTTCATCGGCTTCGACAACTACCGGTACATGCTGACGCACGACGACTTCATGGGGTCGCTCGTCACCTTCACCGTCTTCGCCGCGTTCATCGTGCCCACCACCTGGGCGTTCTCGCTGGCGCTCGCGCTGATGGTGAACCGGCTGCGGTTCCTGCGGGCGTTCTTCCGGTCGGTGTTCTTCCTGCCGACGGCGGTGAGCTACGTCGCCGCCTCGCTGATCTGGAAGATGTCCATCTTCAGCGGGGTGCGCTTCGGGCTGATGAACACCGTCCTCGGCTGGTTCGGCGCCGAGGACATCGCCTGGCTGGCCAGCCCCGACCCGCCCTGGTACTGGCTGGTCGTCGTCACCGTCCGGCTGTGGCTCCAGGCCGGATTCTTCATGATCCTGTTCCTGGCCGCGCTGCAGAACATCCCGCGGGAGCTGTACGAGGCCGCCGCCCTCGACGGGGCGAAACCGGGCTGGCAGACCTTCCGGCACGTCACCCTGCCCCAGCTGCGGGCCACCTCGACCGCCGTGATCCTGCTGCTGCTCGTGCAGGCGTACCAGGCCTTCGACGAGTTCTTCACCCTGCTCTCCAACGCCACCTGGGGCCGCCCGCCGCTGGTCGAGCTGTACTACGTCGCCCTCGGCGAGAACCAGGACTACGGCGCCGGCAGCGCGGGCGCGGTGATCCTGACGCTGCTGATCTGCCTCGTCACCCTGCTCCAGGGCAGGTTCATGGGCTTCGGCAGGGGTGAGGGTTCCCGATGAGCAAGGTCCGGCGCGGCAGCGTCCTCGCCTCCACCGGCCTCTACGCCGCCACCGGGGCCGCCGCCCTCCTCTTCCTCGTCCCCTTCTACCTGATCGTCCGCAACGCCCTGATGACGGATCCGGAGATCACGGGCGAGGAGTGGGCGTTCTTCCCCGCCGACATCCAGTGGGGCAACATCACCGAGCCGTTCGACGACCCGACCGTCGACTTCGCCCGCTCCCTGTGGAACTCGCTGGTCGTCGGCGTCCTGCACACGGCCGGCACCCTGCTGGTGTGCTCACTGGCCGGATACGGCCTGGCCCGCATCCCCTACCGGCACGCCGACAAGGTGTTCTACGCCGTGCTGGCGACCCTGATGGTCCCGACCGCCGTCACCTTCGTGCCCAGCTTCGTGCTGGTGTCGTCACTCGGCTGGGTGGACACCTACCGCGGGCTGATCATCCCCGGCCTGTTCAGCGGTTTCACCTGCTTCCTGTTCCGGCAGTACTTCCTGGGGTTCCCCAAGGAGCTGGAGGAGGCGGCGCGCGTGGACGGACTCGGCTACTGGGGCGCGTACTGGCGGATCGTCGTGCCGAACTCGCTGAACTTCTTCGCGGCGATGGCGACGATCACGTTCATCAGCGGCTGGAACGCCTTCCTGTGGCCCCTGGTCATCGGCCAGGACCCGAGCGCGTGGACCGTGCAGGTGGCCCTCTCCTCGTACATGACGAACCAGACCGTCAACTTCCATCTGATCTTCATGGCCACGGCCATTTCCCTACTGCCCCTGGTGTTCGTCTTCCTCTTCCTCCAGCGCTGGCTGGTGCAGGGGATCGCGCAGACCGGCATCAAGGGCTGACACCCAGGGCTGACCTAGGAGACCGATGTCTGTGCGCACCACCCCCCTCGCCTACGTCGAGGATGTCTCGCCCGGCCGCGGCACCCTGCCGCCGCGCGCCTGGTACGCCTCCTCCGACGCGCCCGCCCTGTCCCTGAACGGCCGCTGGCGCTTCCGGCTGTCCGCGACGGCCGACGCCGAGGACGACGCGTTCGCCGCGCCCGGCTACGACGCCGGCGACTGGGCGGAGATCGCGGTCCCCGGCCACTGGGTCCTCCAGGGCCACGGCGCGCCGGTCTACACGAACCACCTGTACCCCTTCCCGGTCGACCCGCCGCACGTGCCGACCGAGAACCCGACCGGTGACCATCTGCGCGTCTTCGACCTGCCCCCGGACTGGCCGGCGGACGGCGGCGCGGTGCTGCGCTTCGACGGCGTGGAGTCCTGCGCGCGGGTCTGGCTGAACGGCACGGAGCTGGGCGAGTTCAAGGGCTCGCGGCTGCCGCACGAGTTCGCGGTCGGGCCTCTGCTGCGCCCCGGCGGCAACGTGCTGGCGGTCCGGGTCCACCAGTGGTCGGCCGGCTCCTACCTGGAGGACCAGGACCAGTGGTGGCTGCCGGGCATCTTCCGTGACGTCACCCTGGTGCACCGCCCCGAGGGCGCCGCCGGTGACTTCTTCGTGCACGCCTCCTACGACCATGTCGGCGGCGAGGGCACGCTGCGCGTCGACTCCGAGGTCGCCGGGCGGGTCACCGTCCCCGAGCTGGGCGTGGACATCGCGACCGGTGAGGAGGTCACGGTCCCGGTGGAGCCGTGGACGGCGGAGACACCCCGCCTGTACGGCGGGGTGCTGGCCACGCCGGGCGAGCGGGTGCCGCTGCGGATCGGGTTCCGCACGGTCGTCCTGGAGGACGGGCTGATCAAGGTCAACGGCAGGCCGCTGCTGTTCAAGGGTGTCAATCGGCACGAGTGGCACCCCGAGCGGGGCCGCGCCCTCGACCCGGAGACCATGCGCGAGGACGTGCTGCTGATGAAGCGGCACAACGTCAACGCGGTGCGCACCTCGCACTATCCGCCGCACCCGGCCTTCCTCGACCTGTGCGACGAGTACGGGCTGTGGGTGATCGACGAGTGCGATCTGGAGACCCACGGCTTCGTGGAGCAGGCCTGGCGGGACAACCCCGTCGACGACGACCGCTGGACGCCGGCCCTGCTGGACCGCGCCGCGCGCATGGTCGAGCGGGACAAGAACCATCCGTCCGTCGTCGTGTGGTCCCTCGGCAACGAGGCCGGCACCGGGCGCGGCGTGACCGCCATGGCGCAGTGGATCCGCGGCCGGGACGGATCCCGCCCGGTGCACTACGAGGGCGACCCGGACTGCCGGGACACGGACGTGTACTCGCGGATGTACGCCTCCCACGACGAGGTGGAGCGGATCGGCCGCGGCCTGGACGGCGGCACCGCCAAGCGCCGCCGGCTGCCCCTGATCCTGTGCGAGTACGCGCACGCCATGGGCAACGGGCCCGGTGGACTCGCCGACTACCAGCGGCTGTTCGAGTCGTACGACCGGCTCCAGGGCGGCTTCGTCTGGGAGTGGATCGACCACGGGATCACCCACCCGGAGCTGGGCTTCGCCTACGGCGGCGACTTCGGCGAGGAGCTGCACGACGGCAACTTCGTCTGCGACGGGCTGCTCTTCCCCGACCGCACGCCGTCGCCGGGGCTGGCCGAGTACAAGAAGGTGATCGAGCCGGTCCGGATCGAGGGCGGCGGCGACGGCACGGTCCGGGTGACCAACCGCTACGACTTCGCGGACCTGTCGGGACTCGCCTTCACCTGGTCGTACGAGGTCGACGGCGAGACGGTGGCGGCCGGGCCGCTGCCGGTGCCCGCGCCGGCGCCGGGCGAGTCGGCGGAGGTGAAGCTGCCGAGTCCGCCCGCCGGCGCTCCGGCCGGCGCGGAGACCCGGTGGACGGTACGGGCGCTGCCCGCGGAGGCGACCGCGTGGGCGCCGGCGGACCATGTGGTGGCGTGGGGGCAGTGGGCCGTCACCGAGCGGCCCGCGCCGTCCGTCGCGGCGCGTGCCCGGCCCGCGGCGGACGGGCGGGTGATCCGCCTCGGGCCGGCCGTCTTCGACGCGCGCACCGGGGCGCTGCGGACCGTCGGCGGCGTGGCGGTGACCGGTGTGCGGCTGGACGTGTGGCGGGCGCCCACCGACAACGACAACGGGGCGCCCTGGCAGCCGGACGCCCGCTACGGCCTGCTGTGGCGGCAGCTGGGACTGCACCGGATGCGGCACCGGCTGGACGGGGTGGAGCTGTCGGACGAGGCGCTGACCGTGCGCACCCGGGTGGCGCCGGCCGGCACCGACCTGGGGCTGCGCACCGTCCACCGGTGGACCTCGGACGGCGAGCGGCTGCGGCTCGCCGTCTCGGTGACCCCCGAGGGCGACTGGACGCTGCCGCTGCCCCGGCTCGGCGTCCGGCTGGGGCTGGCGCGGGCGGACGCGGTGACGTGGTTCGGCGGCGGCCCCGGCGAGGCCTACCCGGACACCAGGGCGGCGTCGCGGGTGGGCCGCTGGCACTCGACCGTCGACGAGCTGCAGACGCCGTACGTCCGCCCCCAGGAGAACGGGGCCCGCGCCGACGTGCGCTGGGCGGAGCTGGGCGGGCTGCGGATCGAGGGCGACCCGGCGTTCTGGTTCACCGCCCGCCGCTGGACCAGCGAGCAGCTCGACGCGGCCGGGCACCTCACCGACCTCACCGCGGGCGACACGGTGTGGGTGAACCTCGACCACGGGCAGATGGGCATCGGCTCCCAGTCCTGCGGGCCCGGCGTGCTGCCGCGGTACCACCTGCGGGCCGAGCCGGCCGCCTTCTCCTTCGTCTTCTCGGAGGCCGGCGGCTGACGGGCGCGACCGGCCGGTCCCCGGTGGGTGACCGGCCGGCCGCCCGCGCGGGTGGGTGCCCCCGGGGCAGGGGCGGCTGCGCCGGGTGTCCCCCGCGGGTCAGGCTGACGGGGGTTCAGTGATCGGCGCAGCAGGGGGTCGGATCCGGCACCTCGAACGGGGTGAGCCGGCCGCCCGCGGCGGGCATGGCGGTCAGCACCAGCTCGCCCCGCTGCCACTGGGGACGGACGTGGTCCCGGGTCACCAGCGGTGTGCGCGGGTCGGGGTCGCCGGGTCCGCCCAGTACGGTCACCCGGTCGATCGCGGAGCGGGCCAGCAGTTCGGCGACCGTCAGGGTGCCGGTGAGCCGCGCGGCGCCCGGGTAGAGCACCGCGCGGCCCTGTGCGTCGGGTGGGCCGTCCGTCACCTCGTGGCCGCGCGCGGTCAGCCGTTCGCGGTCCACCGGGAGCGGTGTGGCGAGCGAGAGGACGACCCGCGGCCGGCCGTCCCGCACCAGGTGGGTGCAGCCGAACGTACCGTCGGGCAGCGCGAGTTCGGCGGCAATCCCTCGCAGCAGGTGGTCCGCCGCGCGCAGGTCCTTCAGGCCCGCGTCCACGGTGAGGACGTACGGCGGGGCGGGGGGCGGCGGGGTCATGACGGCAGGACCCACACCGGGTTGGAGTAGAACCACAGGTCGCGCCACGGGTCGGCGTCGCCGACGACGTCGATCGCCGGGCCCGCCGGGTCGACGGCGGCGCCCATGGGGCCGACGGCGGTGCGGTTGCCGTCGGTGCCGCGCAGCCGGACGTAGCAGGGGCGGTCGACCCGGCCGAGGTCGTAGGTGAGGCGGACGGTGCCGGTCGCCTTGTTCACCTCGTACGACCGGACGACCCTCGCGGTGGGTGCGGTGAAGGTGTCCTGGTCCCGCGCCTCGCCGGTGACGTCGCCCTGGATGACGTCGACACGGGCCAGCGTGGGCACGAAACCGGCCCAGTTGGGGCCGCCGGCCAGGGCCACGTCCGCCGTCAGCGTGACCCGCGTGCCCTTCTTCACGTGCAGGGCGCCGCCGAGCGTGGCCCAGCGGCCGCCGCCGGTGAGCCGTACGTCGAGGGCGCTGATGAGCTGCCCGTGGTCGACCCAGATCCGGCCCGCGCGGATACCGTCCATGACGGCCGCGTACGAGAAGCCGTCGGCGCCGACGTGGGTGCGGCTGTACTGGCCGGGCCAGTAGTCGCCCTGGGTGATGTCGATCCGGCCGCCGTAGACGGGGTCCGGGTAGCGGCCGTCGGCGGTGAAGTCGCCGCCGGGGCCGCGGACGGCGGTGTCGCCGTAGACCTGGTGGGAGTCGGAGTTGGCGGTGATCCACCAGGGCTTGCCCTCGGCGAGGAGGCTGTCCCACAGGCCGCCGACGGTGGCGGTCATCCAGTCGAAGCCGCCCCAGGTGCGGTACGACTCCGGCGGGTAGCCCGGGAAGGAGTTGGCGCTCGGGTTGTTGTCGTAGATGCCGCGGGCGCGGGCCATGCCGAGCGGTGCGGGCAGACCGGCGGCCTGGTGGCCGGGGGCGCCCTCGAAGCCGACGGCTATCCGGTGCCCGGCGGGCGTCGCGTCGCGCCAGGCGCGGATCTCGTGCGGGGAGTCGACGCCGCGCCGCGCGGGGTGGTTGGCGAGCATGAGCGCGTCCTTGACCTTGCGGCGGCGGACCTGCTCGGAGAGGAAGTTCAGGCCGGCGATGGCCAGGGCCTCGTTGGCGGGCGTGGAGTCGGAGGCGCCCTTGACGGAGCCGTCGTAGTCGGTCTCGAACTGCTTGAGGACGGCGACCTCGTGCTTGCCCGGGTGCACGAAGACGGTGCCGTGCTCCGCGGCCGGGATGTTCCACTCCAGGCCCTGGAAGACGAGGGTGTCCTCGTGGGCGGCGCGGGCCTCGCGGATGTCCGGGTTGACCTTCTCGACGCCGATCCTGGCGTGGGTGGCGCTGCCGTGGTCGGTGATGACCAGCCAGTCCATGCCGTGCCGGGCGCCCTGGCGGACCTGGTCGACGACGCGGTACTTGCCGTCGCTGCTGTACTGGGTGTGGATGTGGTGGTCG